>NZ_JBFAIV010000063.1:0-22354 GCF_040654875.1 Streptomyces sp. NPDC050610
AACGCCTTGCCCGGCCTGATGTCGTCGGCCGAGCCGTGGCCGAGGACGGCCGCCGCGTGCGTACGCACCAGGTCCAGCAGTGTCCGGTCGCGGCCTGCCGCGTCGAGTGGGGCCCGCCGCGTCGAGTGGGGCGAGCCGCTCGCGCAGCGCCTGTGCCGCGGGGGCCTCGGCGGGCCCGTCGGCCGTCTGGCGGGCCAGGACGCGGCGCACGTCGGGGACGCCGGTGAGCAGCGGGCTGGGGCGGGCGGAGGTGAAGACGGCGGTGAACCGCTCCCAGTCGACGTCGGCGACGGCGACGGCGACGGTGGTCTCGTCGCTCCCCCTAACCGCTCCCGTCCACGGCCTCCGCCGCAAGCTCACAGCGACCGTCACCCCACCGTCCGCGGCAGCCGCAAGCTCAGCGCCACCGTCACCGCCACCGCCACGAGCTGCGCGGCCAGGGTCACCGACAGGGCGTCGCGCATGCCCATCGACGGGGCCAGGGACAGGAAGAGGGTGCCGAGGGTGGCCACGCCCAGGGCCATGAAGGACTGCTGCGTCGTGACGAGCACGCCGCCGCCGACCCCGGCCTGGGCCACCGGGACCTCGCTCAGCACGATCCGTATCGTCAGCGGCAGCAGCAGGCCCTGTCCCAGGCCGAGGACGGCCAGCGCCGGGGCGGGGCCCACGGCGCCGAGGCCGTCCCAGCCCCAGCAGAAGGTGGCCAGGAGCGCGATCAGGCCCGTCGCCTGGACCAGGGCGCCCGCCGTCACCGCGCGCCGGCCGAGGCGGCCGACCAGGCGCGGGCCGATCAGCGTGCCGATGAAGAACGTCACGCACAGCGGCAGCAGCGCCAGCCCCGCCGCCATCGGGCCGAGCCGCAGCCCGTCCTGCAACGCCACGGCGACGACGAACATGAAGCCGCCCCAGCCGAGCGAGAACGGCACCAGCATCGAGAGCCCGCTGCGCATCGACCGGACGCGCAGCAGCGACGGCGGCACCAGCGGTGTGCGGCCCGCGCGCTCCGCCCGGCGCTCGACGACGATGAACGCCGCCGCGGCGAACGGGAAGACGGCCAGCAGCGCCCACGACCATACGGGCCACCCCGCCGCGCGGCCCTCCGTCAGCGGCAGCAGCAGTGATACCAGGGTGAGCGACAGCAGCGCCGTGCCAGGCCCGTCCACCCGGGTCGGGTGCGCGGAGCGGGTCTCGGGGACCGTACGCACCGCGAGCAGCAGGGCGACGACCGCGACCGGCGCGTTGACCAGGAATATCGAGCGCCAGCCCGTTCCGGCGAGGTCGATGGAGACGAGCACGCCGCCGAGCACCTGGCCGACCGCGCTCGCCACGCCCGCCGTGCCGCTGTACATGCTCAGCGCCTTGCCGCGGCGCTGTCCGCTCGTGGTGGCCTGGATGGTCGCCAGCACCTGCGGCAGCATCAGCGCGGAGGCCGCGCCCTGCGCCACCCGGGCCGCGACCAGTGTCCAGGCGTCGGGCGCCAGCCCGCACGCCACCGACGTCACGCCGAACGCCACCGTGCCCCACAGGAACAGCCGCCGGCGGCCGATCATGTCGCCGAGCCGCCCGCCGAGCACCAGCAGCACGGCGTACGCGACGCCGTACCCGCCGACGACCATTTCCAGCATCGCGGGGCCCGCGTGCAGATCGCGGTCGATCGTCGGCAGCGCGACGTTCACGATAAAGAAGTCGATCATCGGCAGCGCCGCGCCGATCAGCACGGTGAGGAGGCCGAGCGTGGTCAGGGCGGGGGCGGCAGCGGCAGTGACAGCGGCAGAAGAATCGGTGGGGACGGAAGGAGCGGATGTGGATGCGGGGGTCTTTGCCCGTGAGGTCGCGGTGGTCACAAGACGAGCATCGGCGGCTCTTCAGACGGGTACCAGAGTCTGCTTATGCTGGTACTGGCAGTACCTGGCAACCCCCTGAGCCCTCCGGCATCCTTGACTCCATGACCACCATGGCGCAAGAGTCCGGCCGGAAGGCAACAGGCGCTGCACCGGGCGCTGCACAGGGGGCTGCGATGGGCGTGACAACGGGCATGGCAACAGGCACGGCAACGGGCATGACAGAGGCCACGGCGCGGCACGCGGCCGAGCCCGCGGCCTCCCGAGACCCCGGCGCCGAGGTCCGCCGCAACGAGCTCGCCGCCTTCCTCCGCAGCCGTCGCGAGCGAATATCCCCCGAGCAGGCGGGCCTCGCCCGCGGCCGGCGCCGCCGCACGCCCGGCCTGCGCCGCGAGGAGGTCGCGCACCTCGCCGCCGTCGGCGTCACTTGGTACACGTGGTTGGAGCAGGCACGTGACATAAGGGTCTCGGCGCAGGTCCTGGACTCGCTGGCCCGTGCCCTGATGCTCGACCACAGCGAGCGCTTCCACCTCTTCGCCCTCGCCGGGACCGCCGACCCGCACCCCGACGCCGAGTGCGCGGGCGTCTCGGAGTCGCTTCGCACGATGCTCCGGCAACTGGAGCCCTTCCCGGCCTGCGTGCAGAACAGCCGCTACGACATCCTCGCCCACAACCGCACGTACGGGCAGCTGATGTGCGACCTCGACGCGCTCCCGCAGGAGGACCGCAACTGCATACTGCTGGCCTTCACCAGCGCCGCCTGGTCGGCCAGCCTGGTCAACCGCGACGAGGTGGTCCGTTCGATGGCCGCCAAGTTCCGCGCCTCCATGGCCGAGCACCTCGCCGAGCCCGCCTGGAAGGCGATGCTCAAGCGGTTGCAGGACGAGTCGCCGGAGTTCCGCGACCTCTGGGCGCGGCACGAGGTCGTACGGGCCACCACGCGCACCTGGGTCTTCCGGCAGTCGCGCGTCGGCCTGCTGCGCATGCAGTACACCGCCCTATGGACCGGCCCGAACTCCGGCCCCCGGCTGCTGACCTACACCCCCGAGGACGAGGAGACCCGCGAGCGGCTGCACCGCCTTCACGAACTGGTGCTGGCGGGACCGCCCCCGCGGTCGGCCGGGGAGGTCTGACCCGGGCGCGGTGATTCCTCCAACAGGACGGCCGCGTGGCGCGCCGTCCCCTTCGCCCAGCGGCCGGTGGTCAGCGCGCCCAGCAGCAGGACGGCCGTGCCGCAGCCGGTGATGATCCACCAGGCCGGGCGGCTCGCGTCCGTGAAGCCGCCCAGGCTGTAGTGGCCGCCGTGCACGCCCGACGCCAGTACCGCGCCGATCACCGCCACCCCCAGCGAGCCGCCGACCTGCCGGCTGGTGGAGGCGACGGCGGCGGCGACGCCCGCCTGGCTGCGGGGCATGCCGGACACGGCGGTGTTGGTGATCGGGGCGTTGACCAGCCCGAAGCCGATGCCGAACAGCACGTACCCGGTGAACAGCAGCGGCACGTGCGCCTCCCCCTCGAAGGCGGCGAACACCAGCCCGCTGGCCGCCATCGCGGCCCCCGCGCACAGCAGGGACGGCCGCGGGCCGCGGCTGCCGACGAGCCGCCCGGACAGCGGCGCGAAGACCAGCGTCATGGCGGCCATCGGCAGCATCCACAGCCCGGCGTGCAGGGCCGAGAGCCCGCGCACGTTCTGGAGGTAGAGGGTGTTGAGGAAGAGGAAGCCGCTGAGCGACGCGAAGGCGCAGATGGCGATGACCGTGGCGCCGCTGAACGGCGCGCTGCGGAAGAAGCGCAGGTCGATCAGTGGCTGTACGCGCCGCCGCTCGTAGTACAGCAGCCCGGCGAGCGAGGCCGCGGCGACCGCCGCGCAGCCGATGATCAGCGGCGAGCTCCAGCCCGCGCCGGGGGCCTCGATGATCGCGTACGTGACGGCGCCGAGCACTCCGATGACCAGCAGCTGACCCACGGGGTCGGGGCGGCGCGGCTCGGGGGCGCGCGACTCCGGCACGTACCGGATGGTCAGCAGGAGCGCGGCCAGCCCGACCGGCAGGTTGATCCAGAAGATCGAGCGCCAGCCGACCGTCTGCACGAGCAGCCCGCCGACCACGGGGCCCGCGGCCATGCTGATGCCGACCACGCCGCCCCACACCCCGATGGCGCGGGCCCGTTCCTTCGGCTCCGTGAAGGTGTTGGTGATGATCGACATCGCCACGGGGTTGAGCATCGAGCCGCCGACGGCCTGGAGCATCCGGAAGGCGACCAGCCAGGGCAGGCTGGGCGCCATGCTGCACAGGGCCGAGGAGACGGTGAAGACGATGAGACCGGCCTGGAAGACGCGGCGGCGGCCGATGCGGTCGGCGGTCGAGCCCGCGAGCATCAGCAGCGCGGCCAGGACGAGCGTGTAGGCGTCGATCGTCCACTGCATGCCGGAGACGCTGGCGCCCAGCTCCTTCTGCATGGAGGGCAGGGCGACGTTGAGCACGGTGTTGTCGAGGCTGACGATCAGCAGGCTCATGCAGCAGATCGCCAGGACGAGCATCCGCCGACGGTGATTCAGCTCGGACATATTCGAACGCTACAACGATCACCGCGGCCCGGCTCCGGCGCGTCCCCTGTCCACCGGTCTCCAGTGATCTCCACCGGCCTCCAGCGACCTCCACGGATCTCCAGCGGGCTCCACCGACGGGCGGCCGGTCCCTGCCCACCGATCGGCCGCCGGCCCCGCTCCACCGAAGGGAGGGGCCGGGTCCGCTCGCCGGGGACGGACGCGAGCCCCCGCCGCGGGTGCGGGACAATGGGAGGTCCGGCCAGTTCTCCCCGCGCAAGGAAGCCCTCGATGACGCAGCTGAAGATCGGTCCCCACTCGGTGCAGCCGCCGGTGGTCCTCGCGCCGATGGCGGGGATCACCAATGCCCCCTTCCGCACGCTGTGCCGGGAGTTCTCGGGCGGCAAGGGGCTGTTCGTCAGCGAGATGATCACGACGCGGGCGCTGGTCGAGCGGGACGCCAAGACGATGCGGCTGATCCACTTCGACGGGAGCGAGCGGCCGCGCTCGATCCAGCTGTACGGGGTGGACCCGGCCACCGTCGGGAAGGCCGTACGGATGATCGTGGACGAGGATCTGGCCGACCACATCGACCTCAACTTCGGCTGCCCGGTGCCCAAGGTGACCCGCAAGGGCGGCGGCTCGGCGCTGCCGTACAAGCGCAATCTGCTGCGCTCGATCCTGCGCGAGGCGGTCACGGGCGCGGGCGGGCTGCCGGTCACGATGAAGATGCGCAAGGGCATCGACGACGACCACATCACCTATCTCGACGCCGGCCGCATCGCCGTGGACGAGGGCGTCACGGCGATCGCCCTGCACGGGCGTACGGCGGCTCAGCACTACGGCGGCACGGCGGACTGGGAGTCCATCGCGCGGCTCAAGGAGACCGTTCCCGAGATCCCGGTGCTCGGAAATGGCGATATCTGGTCGGCGGACGACGCGCTGCGCATGGTGCGCGAGACGGGCTGCGACGGCGTCGTGGTCGGCCGCGGCTGCCTGGGGCGGCCCTGGCTATTCGGCGATCTGGTGGCCGCCTTCGAAAGCGAGGGGGCGGGCGAAGGCGCGGGCGTGGGAGCAGGCGCGGGCGCGGGTACGGGCGGTACGGACGGTACGGGCGGTACGGGCGGTACGGGCGTGACGTACGCGGCGCCGACGCTGGGCGAGGTCGCCGCGGTCATGCTGCGCCACGCGGAGCTGCTGGCCCAGTGGCTGGACAGCGAGGAGCGGGGCGTCATCGACTTCCGCAAGCACGTGGCCTGGTACACCAAGGGTTTCTCGGTCGGTTCCGAGATGCGCAAGCGGCTCGCCGTCACCTCCTCCCTGGACGAGCTGGGCGCTCTTATGAGCGAGCTGGATCTCGGCCAGGCGTGGCCGGCGGGCGCGGACGGGCCGCGCGGGCGTACCTCCGGACGCAACCGCGTGGTCCTGCCGGACGGCTGGCTGGACGACCCGTACGACCGCGTGGCGGTGGGCGCGGAGGCGGAGTTGGACACCTCGGGCGGCTGACGTCGCGTGCGTCCGGCAACGGCGGGCCCGTAGGTCCGAATAGCGGAACGGGGGCGCGCACGACGGCGTGATTCTCGCCACCTCTGATAGGGGTCACGCTCAGATGAGCGAATTGGGTCGGAGTGCACTTCCCAAAGGATGGCACTGGGTGCCACCCTTATTGGGTTCGGGTGATCAAGGAAATGGTCACCGAGCGTCAGCGGGGTCGGGGGTCGAGTGGCTGGGCGGAGTCGTCCGTTCGACAAGTGAAAGCGTCCGAGCCGGACGACGTCGGGTTGGGATCTTTCGATCTCGCGGCAGCAGAGTGGTTACGCCCGTATGACGGCCAAGTGGACGTACCCAGACGCCTTCGATCTGGGTATGTTCCTCGCCGTCAGGGCAGCCGTCCGCGAGGAGACAGTCCCGTGCCGGAACACGAAGATCGCCAGAAGTTCGTTTACGACTTCACCGAGGGCAACAAGGACCTGAAGGATCTGCTCGGCGGGAAGGGGGCCAACCTCGCCGAGATGACCAACCTCGGTCTGCCCGTCCCTCCGGGCTTCACCATCACCACCGAGGCGTGCAAGGTCTACCTCGGCAGCGGCAGCGAGCCCGGGGCGCTGCGGGCCGAGGTGAGTGCGCACCTCGACGCCCTGGAGCGGCGGATGGGCAAGCGGCTCGGCCAGGCCGACGACCCGCTGCTGGTCTCCGTGCGCTCCGGCGCCAAGTTCTCCATGCCCGGCATGATGGACACCGTCCTGAACATCGGGCTCTCCGACGAGTCCGTGGCCGGGCTCGCGGCGCAGGCCGGGGACGAGCGGTTCGCGTGGGACTCCTACCGCCGCCTCATCCAGATGTTCGGCAAGACCGTGCTCGACGTCGACGGGGACCTCTTCGAGAGCGCTCTGGAGGACGCCAAGCACCACAAGGGCGCCGCTACGGACGTCGACCTCGACGCGAAGGACCTCGAACAGCTCGTCGCGCGGTTCAAGGAGATCGTCGCCAAGGAGACCGGCCGCGACTTCCCGCAGGAGCCCCGCGAGCAGATGGACCTCGCCGTACGGGCCGTCTTCGACTCCTGGAACACCGAGCGGGCCAAGCTCTACCGCCGCCAGGAGCGCATCCCCGGCGACCTCGGCACCGCCGTCAACATCTGCTCCATGGTCTTCGGCAACCTCGGCCCCGACTCGGGCACCGGCGTCGCCTTCACCCGCGACCCGGCCAGCGGCCAGCAGGGCGTCTACGGCGACTACCTCCAGAACGCGCAGGGCGAGGACGTCGTCGCTGGCATCCGCAACACCGTGCCGCTCGCGGACCTGGAGTCCCTGGACAAGGCGTCGTACGACAGCCTGATGCAGATCATGGAGACCCTGGAGACGCACTACAAGGACCTGTGCGACATCGAGTTCACCATCGAGCGCGGCCATCTGTGGATGCTCCAGACCCGGGTCGGCAAGCGCACCGCGGGCGCCGCGTTCCGCATCGCGACCCAGCTCGTCGACCAGGGGCTCATCGACGAGGCCGAGGCGCTCCAGCGCGTCAACGGCGCGCAGCTGGCCCAGCTGATGTTCCCGCGCTTCGACGAGGACGCCACCGGGCGGCTGCTGGGCCGGGGCATCGCCGCCTCGCCGGGCGCGGCCGTCGGCAAGGCCGTCTTCGACTCGTACACGGCCGTCAAGTGGTCCCGCTCCGGCGAGAAGGTCATCCTCATCCGCCGCGAGACCAACCCCGACGACCTCAACGGCATGATCGCCGCCGAGGCCATCCTGACCTCGCGCGGCGGCAAGACCTCGCACGCCGCCGTCGTCGCCCGCGGCATGGGCAAGACCTGTGTGTGCGGCGCCGAAGAGCTCGAAGTCGACACCAAGCGGCGGCGGATGACGACGCCCGCCGGCACCGTCGTCGAGGAGGGCGACACCGTCTCCATCGACGGCTCCTCCGGCAAGGTCTACCTCGGCGAGGTCCCCGTCGTGCCGTCCCCGGTCGTCGAGTACTTCGAGGGCCGCATGCACGCGGGCGCCGACGACGCCGACGAGCTGGTCAAGGCCGTCCACCGGATCATGGCGTACGCGGACCGGATGCGCCGACTGCGGGTACGGGCCAACGCCGACAACGCCGAAGACGCCTCGCGCGCCCGGCGGTTCGGCGCCCAGGGCATCGGCCTGTGCCGCACCGAGCACATGTTCCTCGGCGAGCGCCGGGAGTTGGTGGAGCACCTGATCCTCGCCGACACCGAGGCCGAGCGGGAGGAGGCACTGGGCGCCCTGCTGCCGCTCCAGAAGGCCGACTTCATCGAGCTGTTCGAGTCGATGGACGGGCTGCCGGTGACCGTACGGCTGCTGGACCCGCCGCTGCACGAGTTCCTGCCCGACATCACCGAGCTGTCCGTACGGGTCGCGCTCGCCGAGTCCCGCGAGGACCACAACGAGAACGACCTGCGCCTCCTCCAGGCCGTGCACAAGCTGCACGAGCAGAACCCGATGCTGGGGCTGCGCGGCGTCCGTCTCGGCCTGGTCATCCCCGGCCTGTTCACCATGCAGGTACGGGCCATCGCCGAGGCCGCGGCGGCCCGCATCGAGGCCAAG
Organism: Streptomyces sp. NPDC050610; assembly: GCF_040654875.1. Classification (NCBI taxonomy): domain Bacteria; kingdom Bacillati; phylum Actinomycetota; class Actinomycetes; order Kitasatosporales; family Streptomycetaceae; genus Streptomyces; species Streptomyces sp. NPDC050610. The sequence goes on from NZ_JBFAIV010000063.1 coordinate 8,457, forward strand.
GGCGACCCGCGCCCGGAGATCATGATCCCGCTGGTGGGCACCGTCCAGGAGCTGGAGATCGTCCGCGAGGACGCCGAACGGGTCCTGGCCGAGGTCCGGCAGGCCACCGGCGTCGACCTCAAACTCGCGCTCGGCACCATGATCGAGCTGCCCCGCGCCGCCCTGACGGCCGGTCAGATCGCTGAGGCCGCCGAGTTCTTCTCCTTCGGCACCAACGACCTGACCCAGACCGTGTGGGGCTTCTCCCGCGACGACGTGGAGGCGAGCTTCTTCACGGCCTACCTGGAGAAGGGCATCTTCGGGGTCAGCCCCTTCGAGACCATCGACCAGGACGGCGTCGGCACGCTCGTACGGGACGCGGTCAAGGCCGGCCGCGCCACCCGCCCCGACCTCAAGCTCGGCGTCTGCGGCGAGCACGGCGGCGACCCGGAGTCGGTGCACTTCTTCCACGAGGTGGGCCTGGACTACGTGTCCTGCTCGCCGTTCCGCATCCCGGTCGCGCGGCTGGAGGCGGGCCGGGCGGCGGCGCGGCCGAAGGACGGCGTGTCATCGAAGAACGGTACGGCGTCGAAGGACGGCGCGTCATCGAAAGAAGGCACGTCACCGAAGGGCGGCGCTTCGTCGGAGGGCAGCGACAGCAGGTAGCGACGGTCGCGGGCCCGACGGCGGACGACGACGGCCGCCGAAGGGCGGCGACAGCAGGTAGAGCCCTGCGAGCGCGTGAGTGAGTGCGCGCGAGCAGACCACCGAGGCCGCCTCCGGGCGCTTGAATCCTCACTCCGGGGGCGGCTTCGGATTCCCATGAAGGGGCGGCGTCCGTGCGGGGACGCCGCCCCTTCTGTCTCCCCCCACCGGGAGTTGTCACAGCCCGCATCGGCTCGGGCCGCGACGCGCGTACCGGTCGGCCGCCTATTTACTCGTCACCCCCCACGGGAACGAGTGGGGACGGCCCCGGTCGCAGGAATAGAATTTCGCTTCTGAGATGTTCGCCGCGAGTCCTTTCAACTGTGGCTAAAAGGGCATGGTGACCGCCTGTGTCGGCGTGCATACTCAGGGAGCCGGGGGTGGTTCGTATGTCGCAAGTGGGGGTTTGGTGTTACGTGTCCACTTCACTGGACTCGATCTGGCCCGGTTACGCCTGGCGGGCGGGCCGGACGCGCTGTGGGAAACCGTTTTGAGCCTGCACAGACTTCGGGACAAACAAGGCGAGTCGATCTTCGGGGATTGGCGCTCGGAAACCCGCACCCGGTTGAATGGTGAAACGAGGCTACTCGGACCGCTGGTTCCTTCACGCGGCTATTTCCCGGACTTTCTGACGCCGCCCGAAGGGGTTCTCGGGCTCGAATCCGGGATGGCGGCGGTGCGCGCCACCGCGCCCGAGCGGGTGCACAGCGAACTGGGCCGGCTCACCACCGCCCGCACCCTGCCTGGCTGGATACGGTCCATGGCCGAGGGCGAGGCACGGGCGTTCCGCAAGCTGATCGGCGCGCTCGGCGCCTACCACCAGGCCGCCGTCGCCCCCTACTGGACGCACGTACAGGCCCGTATCGAGGCGGACCGGGCCGTGCGCGGCCGGGCGCTGCTCGCGGGCGGCGCGGACGCGCTGCTCTCCTCGCTGCCGCCGATGCTGCGCTGGCGGGCCCCCGTCCTGGAGGCCGACTACCCGGTGGACCGCGATCTCCACCTGAACGGCCGGGGGTTGCTGCTGCTGCCCTCGTTCTTCTGCCGCCGCACCCCGGTGACCTTCCAGAACCCGCAGCTCACGCCCGTACTCGTCTACCCGGTCCGGCACCCGACGCAGGCCGCGCCCGCCGTCACCGCCGCCCCGCGCTCGCTGGGCAAGCTGGTCGGCCAGACCCGCTCCGCCGTGCTCGGCTCGATCGGCGGCGGCTGCACCACCAGCGAACTCGCCCGCCGCGCCGGGGTGTCGGCGGCCTCCGCCAGCCAGCACGCGGGCGTGCTGCGCGAGGCCGGCCTCGTCCTCACCCTGCGGCACGGCAGCGCCGTCCTGCACACCCTGACGCCGCTCGGCGCGGCCCTGCTGCGCGGCGGCGACCAGTCGTCGATGGCGCGCGGCGGCGCTCAGTCGTCGATGCCCGAACGCTCGACGCCCGCGACGATGTAGCGCTGGAGCAGGACGAAGACGACCAGCAGCGGAACGATCGAGACGGCGGCCGCGACGAACAGCTCATGGATGTTGACGGTCTGCGAGGTCAGGAACGTCGACAGGGCGACCTGCACGGTCCAGGCGTCCTTGTCCTGGCCGATGACCAGCGGCCACAGGAAGGAATTCCAGGCGCCGATGAAGACGATCGTGCCGACGGCCGCGAAGACCGGGCGCGAGTTGGGCACCACGATGCGCCAGTACGTGCGCCAGTGGCCGAGCCCGTCGATGTGGGCGGCGTCCTCCAGCTCCTTGGGGAAGCCCAGGAAGTACTGCCGGAAGATGAAGCACGCGAAGGCGGAGAACAGCGTCGGCACGATCAGCCCGCGCAGCGAGGAGACCCAGCCCAGCGAGGAGACCAGCACGAACGTCGGCACGAAGGTGACGGCGGCCGGGACCATCAGGGTGCCCAGGATCGCGTAGAAGACGGCGTCGGCGAAGCGGTACGGGATGCGGGCCAGGCCGTAGCCCGCGAGTGAGGCCAGCAGCAGGGTGCCGAGCGTCGTGGCGACGGCGATCAGCATCGAGTTGAGCAGCGCGTGCGCCATCGGCACGGCCGGATCGTCGAACAGCTCCCGGAGGTTCGACCACTTCAGCTCGGAGGGGAAGAAGGTCCAGTCGGCGGAGGTGATGTCCTGCTCGCTGGAGAGGCCGTTGCGCAGGAGCAGGTAGAACGGGATCAGGAAGAGGGCGGCGAGGGCGATCAGCAGGACGAGGCGCAGGGCGCGCCCGGCGCGGGTGAGGGCGTCTTCGTTGGTGCGCGGGCCTTTTACGGACCTCACGCGCCCCTTCGCGGACTGCACATGACCTTTCGCGGACTTCACGTCACTCTTCGCTGACTGCACGACACTCTTCACGGGCTTCACGCGGCTCACGCCTCCTTCCGGCCGAGCCTGAACCAGCGGGCCTGCACGACGGTCACCACGGCGACGATCAGCGCGAGGATGACGGCGCCGGCGCTGCCGAGCCCGAGGTTCTGCCCCTGGCCGAGGGCGGTGTAGTAGAGGTAGACGAGCGGCGGCCGGGCGTACGGGGGGTAGCCGCGGGAGTCCGAGAGCAGGTTGTAGAACTCGTCGAACGCCTGGAAGGCGTTGATGACCAGCAGCAGGACGACGGCGACGGACGTGGCGCGCAGGGCGGGGAAGGTGATGTGCCGGAACGTCTGCCAGCCGGGGCGGGCGCCGTCCACGGCGGCGGCCTCGTACAGCTGCGCCGGGATGCGCTGGAGCCCGGCGAGGAAGAGGATCATGTAGAAGCCCGCCTGGAGCCAGAGCCGTACGGTCACGATGACCAGCCAGTACCAGGGCGGATGGGTGGTCGACAGCCAGGCCGTCTGGTCGCCGCCGAACCAGCCCAGGACGGTGTTGGCCAGCCCGAACCGCACCCCGTTGAAGATCGACAGCTTCCAGACCATCGCCGCCACGACGTACGAGCAGGCGGCCGGCAGGAAGAAGACCGAGCGGAAGAACGCCTGGGCGAAGCGGAGCCGGTTGACGGCGAGTGCCAGGCCGAGGGCCAGCGCGTAGGTCGCCGGGACGATGAAGAGGGTGAAGACGACGAAGGTCCACAGGCTGCTGGTGAAGGCGGAGTCGCCCAGCATGGAGATGTAGTTGTCGAGCCCGGTGAAGCGGGTGGGGGAGACGGTGTTGTGGGCGTCGAAGAAGCTGAGGTAGACGCTCCAGGCGAGCGGTACGTACGTGAAGAGGACGAGACCGATCGCGAACGGGCCGACGAAGACCCAGAACCAGAGGTTCCGGTTCTGCGGCCCGAGCAGGCGCGTGCGCAGGGCGTACGGGGTGCGCTCCATTCAGGCCGACTTCCGTACGCGCCGCAGCTCCGCGTCGGTCTTGCGGACCACCGCCCGCAGTTCGCTCTCCGGGTTCGCGCCGTCCTTGATCACGCGGCTCAGCGCGTCCTGGTACGCCACCTTGGCCGCGGGCGTCCACAGCAGCGGCTCCGCGTAGCCGTACTCCGTCGCCAGCCGCACCGCGTCGGCCGCCGCACCGTCCCGGAGCCGCTCCGCCTTCTTGGCGAGCGAGGTACGGGCCGGGATGTGGAAGCCGTACGACAGCGCGAAGTCCTCCTGGTAGTCCGTCCGCTCGACCCAGAGCCACTTGGCGTACGCCTTGGCCGCCCCTTTGTCCTTGCTACGGGCGCTCACCGCCGTGGCGTACGCGCCGACCGGCACGGCCGGCTTGCCGTTCGGCCCGTCCTTCGGGAACGGCAGCACCCCGAAGTCGTCGCCGAGCGCCTTCTTTATCTGCGGCAGCGCCCACAGCCCGGACCACTGCATCGCGGTCAGCCCCTGGATGAAGGCGGAGGGGTCGGACCAGTCGGCGGGGGCGCCGAGCAGCAGCGACTTCTCCGCGTACAGCTGATGCACCTTGCCGAGCGCACGGGCGGCGGCCGGGTCGTCGAAGCCGGTCTTCCCGTCGTCGGTGATGAGCGAGAGCCCCGCCGCGAAGAGCGGCGTACCGCCGAGCACCCCCACGCCGCCGTCGTTGCCGAGAAAGAGCCCCTTGGTCTTCTTGTCCTTCAGCTTGTCCGTCAGCTCCTTCGCGGCGTCGAGCAGCGCGTCAAGGGTCCGAGGCGGCTCGACCCCGGCCGCCGAGAGCAGGCTCTTGCGGTAGTAGAGGAGCTGCGTGTCGACGGTCTGCGGGATGCCCCAGACTTTGCCGTCGTAGATCTTGGGGGCCAGGACGGTGCGGTTGAAGTCGCCGCGTGCGTCCGAGATGAGATCGGTGAGGTCGACGACTTGTCCGCCCCGGATCTGGTCCAGGGTCGGCCCGTTGGCCTCGAAGACATCCGGCCCGGAGCCGGTCAGCAGAGCGGCGGCGGTCTGCTGGTCGTAGTTCCCGGGCCGCCACTGCACGGTGACCCTCGCCTTGCGGTACGCGGCCGCGTACCGCTTCACGGCCTGCTCGGCGCCGGGCTCGCCGTACTGATGGTACCACTGGGAGATGGCGGGCGCGTTGCCCGACCCCCCGCCCTCGCGACCGGTGTTGGAACCACACGCGGCGGCGAACCCACCGGTCAGGGCGAGACTTCCGCCAGTGGTCAGGAGTCGTCTGCGGCTGATCGGCATGGCACGTATCCCCTCGTTTCCACGTGTTCTCGCACGTTCCGTTGACCGCTTTGACCGCCTGCGATCGTATGGCTCAACGATCAACGATGGAGGGGGTTTGTGATAGGGGGATTGCGGGCGTGTGTCGGGGCGGCTCCTCGGCCCGCCCCTCCCGCGCATCCCGCCCCTCCCGCGCATCCCGCCAGGCGGTGGTCCCCGCGTGCCGGCGTGTGACGGTGCTTCCGCCGAGCTGGCACGGCGGCGAAAGCACCGACGATGGAGCCCCACCGCCAGAGGCACTTGGCGGCGTACCGTTCGCGTCATGGCGAGTGAACAGCACTTGGGCTCCAGGGTCCGGCGACTGCGCCGGCTGGTGGGCCTCACGCAAGAAGGGCTGGCGGAAGCCTCAGCCGTGTCGGTCGATGTGATCCGCAAGCTGGAGCAGCAGCGTCGGGGTTCCGTCTCCCTGCCGACCCTGCACGCGCTCGCGCACGGGCTCGGAGTGGAGCTGACCAGCCTCATCGGTGACCCGCCCGGAGTGCCGTCCACGGGTGAAGCGGATTCTCCGCAGATGGTCGCCGTCCGCCGCGCGATCATGCCTCCGATGTTCGCCCCTCCGGCGGAACCCACCTGCCCGGAGAAGCTGACCCCGCCGCTCCTGCGCGCCAAGATCACCGACGGCTGGACGCTGTACCACGACGCGCAGTTCGGCAGGCTGATGGAAATCCTGCCCGGCATCATCGCCGACGCGCGGTTTGTTGCTTCCGTCGGCAACGCCGACGAACGTGCCGCAGGCCAGGGAGCCCTGGGCAAGGCCCTGCAACTCGGCGGGCATCTGGCCATTCGCATGGGCAAGACCGACCTGGCACTGTCCTCGCTGGAGCGCGCCATGGCCGCCGCCGAAGCTTCGGCGGACCCGCTCCTCGCCCCGATGATCTCCAACTCCGTGGCATGGGCCTACCAGCGTCAGAATCGGCTGGACGACGCCAAGACCCTCGCCGTCCACGCGGCTGACGCCGTCGAGCACGGTCGTACGGGCGAAGCCGAAGGGACGCGCGTATGGGGCGGGTTGCTGATGTCCGCTGCGACCAGCCACGCCAGGGGCGGTGACTACGGCCGCGCCGACGAACTGATGCGTACCGCCGAGACGGCAGCCAAGCGGCTGGCGCGCATGCCGAAGCCCGCGAACGGCAAGCTGTTGAGCATTTTCAGCACGTCGTCCGTTCGCGTCGAGCGGGTACGGCTGGCGGTGCAGCACGAGCGCCCCGAGGAAGCGTTGGCCTTGTCCAAGGGGATGCGCCTGTCGAAGGACACGCCCCCTTCGTGGCGTACCTGGCTGTACCTGGACGTGGCGCGGGCACATACGGACATCGGGGATGCCCAAGGCGCGGTGAAGGCGTTGGAATCGCTCAAGCGCCAGGCTCCGACGTGGATGCGGCACCACACACTGGCCGTGTCGATCGTCTCGGACTTGTGGGACAGCGCTGCCCGCCCGACGGGTCTTCGGGCGTTGGCGGCGTTCCTGGGCGTTGTCGAATAGCGTTGAAAAACTGGGGAGTTGTGCCCCTGGGACCCAGCTCATCGTGGCGGGATGCTGCCCGCATGAAGCCGGAGATCCGCCCGAACGTGGCCGCCCCTGTGTGCGCCCCGGGCGACCGTGAGCATCGGCACCAGCGGATGGCAGAAGGCCGTGCCGGCGACTGAGGGGCGTTGCAGGTGAGGGCATAGGGGCCTACAACTCTGGCGTGAGTCCTGAGCGGCGGGCGAGGTTCATCAGGTCGGGCCTGCTCCGCTGGTGGAGGATGAACAGGACGCGGAGCACTTCGCGGGCCATGGGGTGGATCTCTGCCATCTGCGGCGAGATCTCGTGTGCGCGCTTGAGCGCTTCTTCCGCGCCTCGGATGTCGTTGAGGTCGAGGCGGGCCCGCGCTGTGTCGATGCAGAGCCGCCCGATGCGGTTGAGGCCGAGTCCTTCCGGCGGGTTGTCCATGAGGGGCTGCGCCATTTCCGACGCCCGGTCGGGGCGGGCCAGTTCGACGTGCGCGGCCAGTTCGTACAGCGCCTGATTGCCCGGCCCGAAGGTGAGATTGTGCCGCAGTACGTCACGTGGGAACCGCGCGGCAAGGGTTCTGGCGTGTTCGTTGTGGGCCGCCCACGCGTTCCGGTCCTTCGCCCTGCTGGCGAGCACGACACCCCGGAGGTGAAGCGAACCAAGCGATATGGCCGCTTCGGGGGTGTCCGTCGCGTGCGCCTGCTCGTACTGGACGATGGCCCGGTCGACGATGATGAGCCCGTCGCCGTACTCGCCCGCGCTCTGGTACGTCCCGGCTTCGTTCCACGCGGCCCCGGCCACGGCGTCCGGATTCCACGTCTGCATGGCAGCCCACTGCTGGCGGGACACGATCATGTCGGCCAGGCCCGATTGCGAGAGCCGGTGAGCGACGGCGTACGCGCACCCGTACAGGTCAGCGAGTTGCCCCCATGCCTGCGCGTCCCCGCCCGCTGCGAGTGCGACGGCTGTCGCTTGTCCGAGGAGCTTCGGCAGCTTGCGGAGGAGCTCCAGGTAGCGGGTGTCGGCGCGGAGCTGGGTCGCCTCGCGCAGGCCGGCGGCCAGTTCGGCGAGGGGCGGGACGTCCTCCTTGGGGATCGTGTGCCGACGTACGGTCGCTCGCAACTCGTCCAGCAGAGCGCGCTGTTCGCTCGGGTCGCTGAATGGAGTCCCGTAGATGCGCGCCGTCGTGATCCTCATGGCCTTGGCCGCCGCGGCGACCGTGGGAGGTGTTGCGGTGCGTGTGCCGTCCTCCACCTTGCGGAGCAATGATGCCGAGATGCCCATCCGTCGGGCCAGCTGCTCCTGGCCCCACCCGAGGGCCTTCCGCAGGACCGCGATGTTCTGACCTGCGGTGGGTGTCGAATCGCTCATGCGAACCACCATTCCACGGTCACAGGAGGTAGTCATCCCAACTGCCTCTGGCCGTAGGGAGACTGTGTCACTCCTGTGTTAACTGATCTTGGTCGCCGCGCGTTGACTGATGCATGTACCGGTCGATGAGACAAGGGGATGCAGCGGCCGCCGAGACGAAAGCCGCCGAGCCCGAGCCGCGATCGGTTCTGTGCGGTGAGCGCGCCTCCTCCCGAGAGTGCGAGCGTCAGGCGCGAACGGAGTTGGGGCGGATGAGGTGGCTGCACTCATGAGGAGCCCGGGCCGAGCGGAGCTGTCCCGGCTCATGGTCGAGCGGGGTGTCGACGGGGTGCTCGTCATACCCAAGTCGCAGGCCCCGGAAGCCGGGTCGCGGGAATCCGTTCGCCCCTCGGGGCGAACCGAACACGAGGAGACGACAGCGTTGAGCCGTATCTACCGGTACGTACCGTGGACGATCGTGCAGGACCCGGCGACATACCCCGAATACCGCGCCGACTGCGTCAGCGGCGAGGACAAGGACTGCGGAGAGATGATCCGCGCCGGGGGCCCTGACTGGGTCGAGGAGTGGATGCGCCGCCACACTCAGGACACCGGGCACAGGGACTACCGCCGCACGGTCACCGACTACGCACTCCTCGAACCACCCGGCGACCTGCGTGGACGGCTGGTCATCGGCGAGACGGCATCGCCGCCTCGCCCGGCGCTGCCGTCCGGGCGCCTGGGGCGGGACGAGGGGTGAGCCGCGCGTGCGCATTCGCCGTGACTGCGGCTTCGTTCGTCAGTGTTCTGGCACTGGCGCTGACCGCCGCGATCCGTCCCTGATGAGGTTGGTGAGGTGCCTGCCCCTTCGGTGGCGATGTTGCGGGCACTCTGGTCGGGCTGCTTGCGTTGTTCCAGCGGTATGTCGTCGGGCTAGGAGGTGTGGGAGTTTTGTGTCGTATGCCGGAGTCTGTGCAAGTGGTTAAAAACCTAGGTCTGCCGACCTGAAGCAGCAGGTCACGCACTATGGTCCCCGTGTACGCGGGGGTGGCCCCTGGTGGGCGAGGTGGAAGGCGTCGGTGACCTCATGGTCCCCGTGTACGCGGGGGTGGCCCCAGTTCGATCGAGGTCCCAGCGGTGAAGGCGCTATGGTCCCCGTGTACGCGGGGGTGGCCCCGACCGCTACATGAAGGCGAACGCGGCCTGGACATGGTCCCCGCGTACGCGGGGCTCGGTGCGCGGACCGGGGCACGGAGCCTCATTCGCGCACAGCACGGGATGCCGTTCCCCGCCTACCCGAGGTACGGCGCTGCGCGATGCTCCAGAAAGTGTTGGAGGCGCAGGCGCTGTGTGTGGTGCATGGGGAGTGCGTCGAGTTCCGTCGGCTTCACGAAGCGGAGTTCCGTACTCTCGTCCGAGACGGCTGGAGTTCCGCCCAAGATGCGGGCCGTGAAGCACACGTTGAACTGCCGACGTACCTCTCCGTCGCCGTACGCGATGGTGTGGCGAGGATCGGTGTACGTGCCGACGAGCCCTGTGATCTCCACATCCAGCCCCGTCTCTTCTTTGACTTCCCGCACGGCCGCGCCGGGCAGCGACTCGTCCATGTCCATCCCGCCCCCGGGCAGCGCCCACAAGCCGTTGTCGCGGCGTTTCTGGAGCAGGATGCGGCCCTTGCCGTCGGTGACGACTGCGGAGGCCGCTACGACCAAGCTGTTGGGCTTCGGGGCGCTCGGGTCGTCGTAGTACTCGGTACGTGCCATCGGCTCACCCTTCCACTGGCCGGGCTGTCTCCCACACTGCGTCGAAGCTCTCCGCATACGTGCCGAACATGCCTCCGTCGCCACTCCGCCGAAGGTGCCACATGGGCGTGGCGTAGGCGTTGACGCCCCAGACGTGGGCGTTCACCAGTACCTGATCGTCTGCCCGGTACAGGCTGTTGTAGAGCGTTGTTCCGTGGGTCCGCAGCTCAATGCCAGGGGCGTCGGCCAACGGGAGGTAGTGCATGAGCGCGAGGCGGCACCGGGACTCGATACCGTGCCCGAACCGCTCCTCCTGGCCCCGCTGGTGGATGTTGGCGCTGCTCGCGTCGCCCACAGCGATTCGGACCGTGCACCCTTCCGCGGCCCGCTCGCGCAGCAGGACGTTGAGCCGCGGGTACGCCTCGTGCAGGAACACCGCCGCGTAGACCAATACGTCGATCTGTCGGCGGGCTTGGGCGAACAGCTCCACAAAGGCCGACGCCGGCACGTCCGCCCGCTGGTCGTACGGTGCGACCAGTTCGGGGCTGACAGCCCGTGCTGCTCGTGCCTGCCGGAGTTGCGGCCACAGTGCGTGCACGTCCTCCCCCAATGTCTCGGCGGCGTCAAGCGCCGTCGTACGTCGGGGGGTGCGTCCCAGATTGACCCACCGTTCGACGGTCTTGGGATCGACGCCGGCCCTTCCGGCCAGCTCCGCGTGGGTCCACCCTCTGGACGCCATGGCGGCGCGCAGGCGCTCGTTCGGCATGCCAGTGTCTCCCCCTGCTCGCGGGACGTCCCGGAGTGGGAAAGGTACGAGGTTCCACCGTCCCGGTGAGCGGGACCATGATCCCCGTATGAACGAGCCAAGGCGTCATCGCGGACAACCGGTTGAGCTTCCACTCCGGCTGTACGCGGAACCGGCCCCGGCTGAGGGCTGTGCAGGGTGTGCCGAACTGGCGAAGGTGCGCGATCGCGCCCGAGGGGTCGGGGACGTGACCACCGTGTCCGACTGCAACGTCCTCATGCGGAGACACCCCGAGGGGCACTGATGGTCACGGAATCCGACATCGGCCATCGCGTGGAAGATGCTGCGGGACGGGTCGGCATCCTCCGCGACGTGATCCTGGACTATGCGGACCCGGGGGGCCCGCCGAACGCGCGCCGCAAGTGTCCTACGGCCTTCCTGCGGCCTGAAGGGGGAGGCGAAGAGTGGTTGGTCCCGCCGAGTGAAGTGGTCTGCTTGCCACTTCCGGGCCTGAGTTGACAGCGGTCTGTTACCCGCCGGCCGGGCGGTCCGTCGGCGCTCAAGTTCCTGCCTCCACCGCCGGGAGGCGCCACAGTCCGCAGCTCCCTTCTGGTACCCGTGACACCGCGATGCCCCTGACCGGCTGCGCCCACACGACAGTTGGCCACGCGGTCCTTCAGTGCGGGCACGAAGGGCCGTGGTTCAGCGACGCCGGAAAGCGGCGCTGCTCGATGTGCGGCACTGAGCGGGTCACGACGTACGAGGGGTTGCGGTTCCCTCCCGACGCCCCGCCTGTTACGCCGAGCATGAGCAGCGGCTCGACGGTCTCGAAGTGGCGGATGGCCGCTCTCAACGAGGTGCCTTGGCTGCTGTTGCGGGTACTTCGGCCGGACTGCTTGCGTTATTCCGGCGGTACGTCATCAACTAGAGGGAGTGGGGTTTTGAGTCGTATGCCGGAGTCTGTGAAAGTGGTTTTAAACCTAGGCCTGCCGACTCGAAGCAGCAGGTCGCGCAGGGTGGTCCCCGCGTACGCGGGGACCACGGCCGTCCCGTCCAACTCCTCGTCAACTGCTGGGGGCCACCCCCGCGTACGCGGGGACCACGCCTCGGTCTCCCGGAGGAGGCAATCGTGCATGGGGCCACCCCCGCGTACGCGGGGACCACCGACTGGGCCAATGCCAGGCACATTAACAAGAGGGGCCACCCCCGCGTACGCGGGGGTGGCCCCGAGCCGAGCACCCGCGACGGCGACCCCCTGGCGTGGTCCCCGCGCCCGCGGGGCCCCTCTGGCGGCCCAAGGTCACCTCGACCGGGCGGAGTATGCCGTCGTACCGGCGCCCCCGTCGCACACATCTGAGTAGACCCCCTCGCTCGGACCGTGCGCCGCGTCGCAGGGCCAGCAGGCACGGGCAGGAAGGTGTGCGCACCCCAGCGCCGTGCATGCCTGCCACGCAGAGCAGCAGAGGGCGTCCCCGCCACTGCCGCCGACGGACCGCCCTCGCAAGCAATGCCGTTCCACGCCTTGAACTACGGAACCGGTTTGGCCCCGTGCCCCGCGGCGACGCGCTCGATTTCCGCGACGAGCTTGAAGTCGAGTGGCGTGACCACGCCCCCGGCGGAGTACGTCGTGATGCCGAAGTGCAACCGTTCCCAACGGAGGTCGATGTCAGGGTGGTGCTGAATCTTCCTCGCTGCCTCGGCCACTTCGTTGATGACCTTGATGCTCGTGTAGTAGTCGAGCTGGAAGGACTTCGAGATCCGCGCCGTGTCTCCGGTCCAGCCCTCCCAGCGTGCCAGGTTGGCCCGGACTTCTTCCGCCGTCAGCGGGTCGCGTTCTGCCATGCGGTTGTCCCTACCCTTCACGCGCGGTCCCCAGGCCGATGCCGTCGAACAGTGTGCGTACTGCCCGCCCCGGCGGGGCGTGGTGCCATGGGGACAGGCCCTGCCAAGCGGTTGTCAACTCCCGGCGCAGACGTGCCGAATCGACCTGGGCCGCGACGCGCACGGCGGGATTCAGTGCCGCAGCCGCTTCGTCCGGCCGTCCGCCGTCGGCCAGCGCCGCGGCGTGACGGGCGGCGAACACTCCTGAGTTCCGCCACTCCGCCGAGGGAAGGACCTGTTCCCACAGTCGTACTGCCTCCTCACCGAGCCGCATTCGGGTGTAGCAGGTGGCTCGTTGGACCTCCAGATACAGCGGTGTGCGCGCCGCGTTCCCCCACGGGTGGTCATCGTCAATCCGGCCGATGAACCGGGCCGCACGGTCCAGCAACTGGTCACATGTCGAGCGGTCGCCCACCAGCGCGTATCCGTGCGCCGCTTGCTGAAGAGCCTGGATCTTGACCTTCGCGCAGAGGCTTCGTTCGCCGACCAGGGCGGCGGTAGCCAATTCGACGGTTGCGGGACCATCGCCGTGGTCCATGTCCACCATGGCGCGGTTGGCCAAAGCGTGAGCAATGAGCTGGCTATCGGCGGCACGGTGAGCCATCTCCAAGGTGCGGGTACCCCAGATCGAAGCCCGGTCCAACTGCCCCGCATCCTGGTACAGCCACGTGATCAGCCCGGTGAAAGCTGCCGCCGTCCGCCAAAGCTGCTGGCGCAGCCCGCCCTCGGCCGAAGCCGCGAGATGTGCGTTGACCTGGAACTGGGCAACGGCCGACGGGATCAACTGGCGCGGACTTTGCGCCGCGTCGGCCTGCCAGAACTCCTCCAGTCTGCAACGGAAGTACTCTGCACTCTCAGGCGGAACCGCCTTCGAGGACAGCCCCCTGACCGGGGCGACCGCCATCATGGCAACGGCCCCGCTGTCTACGAGGAACGTGCGTCGGTCGATCGTCATACCGAGTTCCCGTTCTAACTGCGCAAACGCATCAGTCAGCGCCAGCGGTGCCGGAGCCGGGGCCCCCGTCAGCCACTGAACGGTTACTCCGAGAGCCCTGGCAATGAACGGTAGCCAGTCGTTCGGCTTGCGTTCGCCCTTCTCGTACCGAGAGATCTCCTTGCGGGTGAGCCCCCCCGGACGCGAGCCCGGCACAGCGGTTCACTTTCACAGCCAGCTGTCCTTGGCCAAGACCGAGCTCGTTTCGGCGTTCCCGAATGCGTTCTCCGATCGTCACGTCTCTCATACTGGCCCCTACCTGGCCCCCACCTGCGCCCTATCCCTCAGCTTCCCGCGCTAGTTCGCTCTTTAGTGGGCGTTGTGTGAGTCGCCGGTGGTGTTGTCCGGTTTGAGGGCTTGCGGTCGACCGGTTCTGCGGTCTGCTGGTAGGTATGGGCGGGCGGCA
>NZ_JBFAIV010000064.1:0-19143 GCF_040654875.1 Streptomyces sp. NPDC050610
CGCGGTGACGAGCAGGTGGTCGCCCTGCTGTCCGGCGAACCGGTGCACCGCGCTGACCAGCATCTCGTCGCCCCGGCACTGCCCGCCGCCCGCCGCCGAGCTCTTGCTCGCCGTCGAGCCCTTGCTCGCGGCCGCGTCCGTACCGCCGGAGGCGCTCTGCGGGCGCAGACCTTCCTTGCTGCCGCTGCCGCTGCCGCTGTCGCTGTCGTGTCCGGTGGATGCGAGGCGGCTCTGCGCGGTAGCGGCGTCGTGGCTGCCGCTCGCCGCCTTCGAACCGTTGTCGCCGCCGCCGCTGCCGCAGGCGGTCAGGCCCAGTGCCAGTGCGGCGGTGACGGTGGCCAGAGCGGTGGTGCGGATCCGGGAAGTACGCATGATCGGGTTCTCCCTGTGTCTCGTGCGGGACTCTTCTTCGGCCGTTCCCGCCCTCTGGACACCACTGTTCCCGGGGCCGCTGACGTTCCGGAAACGTCTCGCTCACGTCCCGCTGAGTGCCTGCTCACCGCCTGGGAACTGGGCCTTGGGGCCTCTGCGGACGGCCGGTGCGTGGGGAGGGGAGGAGTCGTCAGCCCGCGTCGTCAAGGAGGCGGACGCGGGGTTACCGGCCGGGGCTCGGGTCGCCGACGCGACCGCCGTGCGGCGTCGAGCGCGCGAAGGTGCGGCGGTAGGCGGTGGGGGTGGTGTCGAGCGCGCGTCGGAAGTGCAGGCGCAGATTGGCCGCCGTGCCCAGCCCGCAGTCGCGCGCCACCCGGTCGACCGGGTGGTCCGTGGTCTCCAGCAGTTCGCGAGCCTTGCCGAGGCGGGCGTTGAGCAGCCACTGCAACGGGGTGGTGCCGGTCTCCTCGGTGAACCGGCGCATGAAGGTGCGCTGCGAGAGGCCGGCGTGCCGGGCGAGCACGCGCAGCGAGAGCGGCTCGTCGAGCCGGTGCAGGGCCCATCCCCGGGTATCGGAGAGCGATGCCCGGCCGGCCACCGCGATCGGCGCCGGTACGTACTGGGCCTGCCCGCCGTCGCGGTGCGGTGCGGCCACCAGGCCGCGGGCGATCTGGTTGGCCGCCATGGCGCCCAGGTCGCGGCGGACGATGTGCAGGCACAGGTCGATGCCGCAGCACACTCCGGCCGAGGTCAGCACGTTCCCCTCGTCGACGTAGAGCACATCGCGGTCGATCGAGACGGCCGGGAAGTCCCGTTCGAGGTCGTCGATGTGTTTCCAGTGGGTCGTGGCGTGCAGGCCGTCCAGCACGCCCGCCGCGGCCAGTACGAACGCCCCCGTGCAGATCGACACCACGCGCCGGCCCCGGTCACGGGCCTCGGCCAGGACGTCGAGCACGGCATCCGGCGGCCGAAGGAGCGGCTCGTATCCCGGCACGATCACGGTGTCGGCGGCGCGCACCCGCTCCAGGTCCCCGTCGGCGACCAGCGTGAACCCCGCGGTGGTGGTCACCTTCGCGTCGAGCGCGCACAGGGTCATCTCGTAGGGCGTCTCCGGCCGGGCGTTGAAGATCTGCGTCGGGATCGCCAGGTCGAGCGGGGTGACCCCGTCCAGCGCCAGGACCGCGACTCGGTGCACTGTCATGGCAATATCCTAACGAAGTCGGGGAATTTTGCCTCTCGCCAGGTCGGAGGGGTGCGGTCAGGCTGGAGACATGACCGGAACCACTACTCCCGAGGCGAGCGCCGAACTGATCGCGCTGCCCGGCTCACCGCTTGCCGACGCCGTCGTGAACCTGATTCAGCCGGTGGAATCGCCCTCCGTGTTCAACCACAGCATCCGCACCTACCTGTTCGCCCGGCTGGTGGCCGCCCGCCTCGATCTGGCCGCCGGCGACGACTACGACGACGACCTGCTGTTCGCCGCGTGTGCGATGCACGACCTCGGCGTGGCCTCGGACAGCCCTCACCAGCAGCGGTTCGAGGTCGAAGGCGCCGACCGGGCCGCCGCGTTCCTCATCGACCACGGATCGTCCGCGGCGGACGCCGACCAGGTCTGGCAGGCCATCGCCCTGCACACCTCCACTGGCATCGCCGAACGCCGCGGCACGCTGTGCGTCCTCGTCCGCGAAGGCGTCGCCCTCGACTTCGGCGGCCCGATGGGCTCCGACCACGTCGCCGCCGTCACCGACGGGCAGGCCGACGCCGTGCACACCGCCTACCCGCGGCTGGACATGATCGGCTCACTCACCGACGCGATCGTCGCGCAGGCCGCGAAGAACCCGAAGAACGCACCCCGGTACTCGATCCCCGGCGAATTCCTCCGCGAACGCGAGACCTTCGGCCGGACCCGGATGGAACACGCCTTCGGTTCGTCCCGCTGGGGCAACTGACCGCGCGCCGCGCCGACGCGAATACCCGGCCGAGAAGAAACCTCTGTCGAGAAGAAACCCCTCGCAGCAAGGAAAAGGAAGCACCGCAATGACCATCCACACCGTCGAAGTTCCCGAGGACAACGCGGTCTTCGGGCAGACCACCAGCGCCTTCGCCGGCTTCGGCTATTCCGCCGCGGTCCGCGCGCACGGTCTCCTCTTCATCGCGGGAACGATCGGCCGCCGCGCTGACGGAAGCATCCCGGACACCATTGAAGAGCAGAGCGAGATCGCCATCCGGAAGATCGAGGAGATCCTCCGGCTGGAAAATCTCGACCTGTCCGCCCTCGTCGACGTCACCAGCTACCACGTCGACATCCGCCGGCACCTGACCGGCTTCATCGAGGCCAAGCAGCGCCTCGTCGAAGCGCCTTATCCGACCTGGACGATCATCGGGGTCGACGGCCTCGCCAGCCCGGGACTCCTCGTCGAGATCCGCGCGACCGCCGCGTACCCCGACGCGTCCCGGTAGACCCGCCGCTCCTGGGCCTGCTCTCGGGCCCAGGAGTCCGGCCCGGCCTCCGGGTACGGGGAAGGGGGGCCGAGGCCGGTTGATGAAGGGGCACGCGGCGTTCGTCGGGCTGTCGTTCGTCGGGCTGTCCGCGAACGCGAGTGATCCCCTGGACCACCGTACGGATCAGTTCGCTCGGCAGACCCGCGCCGTACGGGCGCTGGATGGAACCGGCGCAGTCGGCGTCCCCGGGCCCGTACCGGCGGTGTTGGACCCGTCCCCGACCCCGTCCCCCTACCGCCCCGCCGTCCGCGTCCGTACCAGCAGCCAGAGGAAGTACGGCGTGCCGATGACCGATGTGAGCAGGCCCGCGCCGAGCTGGGCCGGCGCGATCACCGTGCGTCCCACCATGTCCGCCGTACCCACCAGCACCGCGCCGAGCAGCGCCGCCACCGGTACCACCCGTACGTGCCGGCGGCCCACCAGGGCGCGCGCGGCGTGCGGGGCGACGAGGCCGACGAAGGCGATGGTGCCGGCGCAGGCGACGGCCGTCGCGCTCAGCAGCACGGCCAGCACCAGGAAGCCGAGGCGCGACCGGGACAGCCCCAGGCCCAGCAGCCGCGGGGTGTCCTCGTCGAGCGATACGAGGTCGAGTTCGGTGCGCCGTACGACCGCCACGGCGACGGCCGCCACCAGGACGATCGCGAGCGGCACCAGGTCGGGCATCGTGCGCCCGTACGTCGAACCGGACAGCCAGGTCAGCGCCTTGGTGGCGTTGAACGGGTCGGTGAGGACGATGAACAGGCTGATCAGGGCGGCGCTGGCGGTGGAGACGCCCATGCCGACCAGGACCAGGCGGTTCTGCCGGAAGCCGCCGCGCGCGGACAGCCCGAAGACGATCGCGGAGGCGAGGGCGGCGCCCGCGAAGGCCGCGCCGGCGAGCCCCGCCGGCCCGGCCTGCGGCACGGTCGTCACCAGGATCACCGCGCCCAGCGCCGCGCCGCCGGAGACGCCCATGACGCCCGGTTCCGCGAGCGGGTTGCGGGTCACGGCCTGGACGAGGGTGCCCGCCAGGGCGAGGGCCGCGCCCGCGAGGACGGCGGCGAGCACCCGCGGCACCCGCGTGTCGAGGACGAAGGCGACGGCCCGGCCGGCCCTGCCCTGCGTCCAGTTCACGACGTCGCCGAGCAGCAGCTTGGAGTCGCCGAGCAGTACGGACCCGATGGCCAGCGCGATGAGCGCGGCCACCAGCACGGCGGTCACGGTCAGGAAGACGGTCCGGCTGCGGATGCGCAGCCGGTCGGGCGGTGCGGCCGCGCCGGTGTCCCGGCCCTTGGTCGCCAGTACCACCAGGAAGGCGGCGCCGACGAGGCTCGTGACCACGCCGGTCGGCACGGCCACCGACGTGTCCGCCGACACCATGGCCCGCAGCGCCACGTCCGAGCCGAGTACGAGGGCCGCGCCGGCCAGGGCGGACAGCGTCACGCTCGTACGAACTCGGGCGAATCCGCGGTAGCGGCGCGCCAGCAGGCGTACGACGGCCGGGGCGCACAGGCCGACGAAGCCGATCGGCCCGGCGAGGGTGACGGCGGCGGCGGAGAGCAGCGCGGACAGTACGACGGTGGTCACGCGGGTGGCCCGTACGGGCACGCCGAGGCCCCGCGCGGCGTCGTCGCCGAGCGCGAGGGCGTCGACCCGGCGGGCGATCAGCAGCAGCCCGGCCAGGGCGGCGACGGCGAGCGGCACCATCCACAGCACGCTGCCGAAGCCGTTCTGCGCGATGCTGCCCTGGTTCCACGCGTACAGCCCCTCCGTCTGCACGGGGAAGAGCAGCAGCAGCCCTCCCGTGACGGAGGCGAGGCCGAGGGTGAGAGCGCTGCCCGCCAGTACCAGCCGTACGGTCCCGGTGCCCAGGCCGGACAGCCCGAGGACGACGGCGGCTGCCGCCAGACCGCCGACGAAGGCGACGCCGGAGGACGCGAACACCGGCAGCGAGACGCCGGTCGCGGCGACCAGCCCGAGCGAGAAGTAGGAACCCGCGTTGACCGCGAGGGTGTCGGGCGAGGCGAGGACGTTGCGGCTGACGGCCTGGAGAGCGGCGCCCGACATGCCGAGCGCCGCGCCGACGAAGAGTCCGGCGGCCATACGCGGCAGCCGGGAGGCGACGACGACGGACGCGTCCGCCGGGTCGGCCTGCCCGGTGAACGCCTTCCAGACCTCGGCCGCGCCGACGGCGGAGGTGCCCTGGGCGATGTCGACGACCGCGAGGACGGCGACCAGCAGGACGAGCGCGGCCGTCACCCCGACCGCGCCGCCCGTCCGGGAGGCCGCGGCCGCGGTGGGGGCGGGAGGAGCGGGGGGAGCGGTGGTGGTGACGGCCATGATGTCTACGCGCGCTCCGTCATCACTTCTTCAGCGCGGCGACGACGGAGTCGATGTACGACTCCATCGACCCGGTGCCGCCGAACATCCACACGCCGTCGGGCAGCCGGTGCGTCTTGCCCGCCTTCACGAACGGCAGCGACTTCCACACCGCGTTGTCGGCGAGGGCGCCGGAGAACGGCGAGCTGGTCTTGTCGTCGTCGTTGCCGATGTACCCGAACTCCGTGTCCTTGTCGAGCTTGGTGAGCCCCTCGACGTCGGTGGAGCCGAGCCCGTAGGCCGGGTCGCCCTTGACCTTCCAGGGGTTCTTCAGCCCGAGCTTGTCGTTCACCGCGCCGATCAGCGAACCGCTGAGGTACGGGCGGATGCTGACCTGACTGCCATTCACATACCCGTCCGCGAAGGCGAACTTCGTGCCCTTGTGCCCGGACTTCTCCAGCGCCTGCCGGCCCTCCTCAAGCTTCGCCTCGAAACCCTTCTTGAGCTTGCCGGCCTGCTCCGTGGTGCCCGTGGCCTTGGCGATCAGGTCCAGGTTCCTGGTCATCTGCCCGATCGGGTCGGACCCGTCGGCGGACTTCACGTCCAGCACGGGGGCGATCTTCCGCAGCTGCGCGAGGGCGGCCTTGGGCAGGCCGTCGGTGGCGACGATGAGATCGGGCGCGAGGGCCGCGACGGTGTCCATGCTCGGCTCGCCGCGCGTGCCGATGTCCTTCGGCTCGTTCTTCAGCGGCGCGGCCTTGTCCCAGGTCTTGTACCCCTTGACGTCGGCGACGCCGACCGGCTGGACGCCCAGCGAGGCCATGTGCTCGACGACGTTCCACTCGGTCCCGACGACCTTCTTGGCGGGCCCGTCCAGCTCCACCTTCGTGCCGGACGCGCCGGTGAGGGTGATGTGCCCGTCGTCGGACTTCTTGGACTGGTCCGCGGCGGGTTCGGTCGTACCGCACGCGCTGAGGGTGAGCGCGGCGGCGGCCGCCGCGGCCGCGGTGAGGAGGAGTCGTCTCATGAGGTGGCACTGAGCCTTTCACTGTGCGCGTCGCGCGCGTTCTGCTTGCTGTCTTGCGTGGTGGTGTCGTCGGCCGGGACCGGGGCGCCGTCCGGGGCGGTGCCGCCGTCTTGCGACGCGGTGCCGTTGTCCTGTGCCACGCCGTTGTCCTGCGCCGCGCCGTCGGCCGGGGCGGCGCCGTCGGTTCGTGTGGCCGGTTGTGCGGTCGGCGTCCGGTCGCTGCCCCGCGCCGCGTCCTCGTCCGCCGCCCGGCGCGTGTGGTACCGGCCGATCGCGCGGGTGCGCAGCCGCCCCGTCAGCGGGTCGGTCGAGACCTCGATGCGGATGCCGTACGTGTCCGTCAGCCGCTCCGGGGTGAGTACGTCCTCGGGCTCGCCGTCCGCGATCACGCGGCCCTCCCCGAGCAGCACGATCCGGTCGGCGACGGCCGCCGCCTGGTCCAGGTCGTGCAGGACCACGCCGACGGCGATCCCGTGCTCGTCCGCCAGATCCCGTATCAGGTCCAGCAGTTCCACCTGGTACCGCAGGTCGAGGTAGGTCGTCGGCTCGTCCAGGAGCAGCACGCCGGTCTCCTGCGCGAGGCAGCCCGCGAGCCATACCCGCTGCAACTGGCCGCCGGAGAGGTGCTCGGCGCCCCGCTCGGCCAGGTCGGCGACGCCGGTCATGCCGAGCGCCCGGTCCACTGCCGCGCGCCCGCCGGGGTCGGACCGGCCCCAGCGGCCCCGGTGCGGATACCGCCCGAACTCCACGACGTCCCGCACGGTCAGCCCGCTGGGCGTGGGCCGCCCTTGGGGCAGCAGCGCCACGCGCCGCGAGAACTCGCGGGGCGTCAGCGCGAAGCAGTCCGTTCCCTCGTCGAGCGTCAGCGCCGCGCTCCGCGCCCGCTGCAACCGGGCCGCGGTCCGCAGCAGCGTCGACTTCCCGCTGCCGTTCGGGCCGACCAGTACGGTCACCTGCCCGGGCGACAGTTCGAGGGACGCCTCGTGCACGACGTCGACACCGTCGTACGCCACGGTGACACCCGTGGCGGAGAGGGTGTGGCCGCGGGTATGCGCGGCCTGGGGGAGTTCTTCACCGACCTTCACGGGGCAAAGGTTAGCCTAACCTAATCTTGGCTGAAAATAGCCCCATGGAAGGGCTCTTGCGAGGTACCGCAACGCCGCTGCGACGGTGGCGCCGAGGGCTCTCATGAAACGGCACAAATAGCCCAAGTGGTGTGTATGGTCACCGCAGGCGACCGCCCGGGCGGACACGGCGCGGAGCCGGCCAGGGAACCCCCGGCGGGCATGGCGCGCAGCCGGCCGGGCACCCGCCTCGACCTGACCCCGCACCGACCCGGGAGGCCGGCACATGTCACGCAGGCTGGGGAGCGCGCTCGCGGTCGAGGTCCGCGGCGTGGCCCGTGCCATCCGCAGGGCCGCGACGTCCGCGGGCCCGGAACGCGATACGGCCGTCCAGGCGCTCAAGGCCGCGGCCGCCGCGCTGGCGGCGTGGGCGCTCGCGGGCTGGTGGTGGAACGCCCCGATGGCGCTGCTCGCCCCGTGGACCGCCGTGGTCCTCGTACAGAGCACCGTCTACCGCTCGCTCCGGTCCGCCGCGCAGCAGTTCGTGGTCGTCGCGACGGGCACCCTGATCGCCGCCGTGGCGGCGACGCTCACCCATGACGTGATGGCCGCGATGGCGATCGCGATGCCGATCACGGTGCTCATCGGCACGTACTCCCGGTTCGGAGGACAGGGGTGGTATGCGCCGACCGCCGCGCTGTTCGTCCTCACCTACGGCTCGTACGGGCCCGTCGAGATCCTGCACCGGCTCCTGGAGACGCTGCTCGGGGCGGTCGTCGGCGTCCTGGTCAACGCGCTCGTGCTGCCGCCCGTGCACACGGGCGGCGTGCGCCAACTGCGCACCCGGGTGCCGAGGGACTGCGCGGAACTGCTGCGCGACGCGGCGGACGGGATCGAGGGCGGGTACGACTCGGCGGCCGCCGAGGACTGGTACGCGCGGGCGCTGCGCCTCGGTACGACCGTGGCCGAACTCGAATCCGCCCGCCGCCACTCCGAGGAGAGCCGCCGCCTCAACCCCGGCCGCCGACTGCGCCGTTCGGCGCCTCATCCTCCGGCGGGCGGCGGCGATTTCCGGTGGGAGCGGGTGGCCGGCCACCTCTCGGCGGTGATGCGCTCACTGGCCGAAACCGTTCGGGAACGCCCCCGGTTCGCCGCCCCTCCCGAGACGGCGCTGGGCGCGCTGGCTGCGCTGCTGCGAGCGGCGGGGGAGGTGTGCGCGGTGGACGCGGACCGGTTCGGTACGACGGACGCGGACGCGGACGCGGAGGCGAACGCGGACGAGGAACGGGCGGTACGCGCGTGGGAAGAGGCCCGCGAGGCGGGCAGCCGCCTCGCGTCCCACCACACCGATCCGCGCGGCGGCCCGGTCACCGCGTCGCTCGGCGAACTGACGGCGGCGGCGACGCGGCTCCTCGACGACTTGGAGGCGGTGGCCGCGCCGCCTGAGACGACCGGTCGGTCTTGAGCCTTCGACGACCCGGACTCTCGGTTCGACAGCTCGACAGCTCGACAGGTAGGCAGGTAGGCAGGTCGACGGAAAGTGCGGTACGAGCGGTTCGCACCGTACTTTCGAGACTTTCGAGAAGGCCGCTCACACCCGAGCCCGCGACGGAACGTGGCCCACGGCGCCGCCCCCGCCGACCGCCTACGGTCTGCTGCCCCCGGCCCCGCGCCCCGGTCTCACTTCAGGTGCCTGGTGAAGAACTGGGCCGCGGCGTCCCCCGCATGCTGAGGGACGCCGGTGTGACCGCCCATGTTGGCGTTCAGGGTCTTCTCCTTGGAGCCGAAGGCGTCGAACAGGTCCAGGGCCGCCCGCCGGTCGTTGCCTTCGTCGTCCCACTGGAGCAGGACGTGCAGCGGGATGGTGACCCGGCGGGCCTCCTCGAAGATGGAGCGAGGCACGAAACTCCCGGCGAACAGGACGGCGGCCGAGACGCGCGGCTCGACCGCCGCCAGCCGGACCCCGATGGAGATCACGCCTCCCGAGTAGCCGACCGGGCCGCCGATCCCGGGCAGTGACTGGAGTGCGTCCAGGGCGGCCTGCCATTCCGGGACCGCCTCGTCGACCAGGGGCAGGATGAGGGCGTCGATGATCTCGTCGCTGACCGGCCCATCGGCCTCCAGCGCCCGGCGCAGGTCGGCGAGGGCCTGCTCGGCGGCGGGTCGGCGGGGCCGGTCGCCGCATCCGGGGAGCTCGATGGCGGCCGTGGCGAAGCCGCCCGCAGCGGAGTGCCGGGCTCGGGCCGCCAGCCGGGGGTACGTCTTGCGAAGCCCGAGGGGAGGGGGGCTGAGCAGGATCAGCGGCGTCGGTGCGAATGCGGCGGATGCGGACGCGGACGCGGATTCGGGAGTCCACAGGGTGCCGGGGATCTCGCCGAGGGTGAAGTCGCGTTCGAGGACGCCGTCGGCGAGGCGTCGTTCGGAAGTGAAGTGCATGGTCGTGCCTTTCGGGAGTGCGCTCGAACGGCGCTCCCGGACGGCCTATCGCCCGACCGTGACCCCGGAGGGGAGCACCCATGTCGATACTGCGGTCACGGGTACCACCTCCTCGTTCTCTCGCACGGCCGCCGGAAAGCTAGCAGCGGTCGCCGCGCCCCGCCAACAGGTTTTCGCGGAGGCGCCCCGCGCCACCACCGAGCCGCGATGGCAGCGGCCGGTACAGCCGCCCGGCCCCCAGCTTCCCCGGCCCCCATCATCCCTGCCCCCACCCTCCCCGCCCCCGCCAGTGCGATCACTCGCGCGGCGAGGTTCACTGGGAAAGAAGAAATGGGAACGAAGGCGGAACGACCGGGCTCGGTGAGCGGGCGCCTCGGCGGGAGAGCGGGAGAGCCGTCGCAGGGCGGCGCATGACCGGGCGGGAGCGATGTACTAGAGTTATCTCGACATCGAGATATCTGCCGAGAGGCGTACCGCTGCCGCGCCAGTAAGGCGTACCTAACTTAGGTTGACCTTAGCGGATCGGCAAGGTCCTGTGACGGCAGGATCGCGGTAGTACGCGCGAATTCATGCATGAAGGAGACTGTCGTGTCGGCGAACAGCTTCGACGCCCGCAGCACGCTGCGCGTGGGCGACGAGTCGTACGAGATCTTCAAGCTGGACAAGGTCGAGGGCGCCGCGCGCCTTCCCTACAGCCTGAAGGTGCTGCTGGAGAACCTGCTCCGCACCGAGGACGGCGCGAACATCACCGCCGACCACATCCGGGCGCTGGGCAGCTGGGACCCGAACGCCCAGCCCAGCCAGGAGATCCAGTTCACGCCGGCCCGTGTGATCATGCAGGACTTCACGGGCGTGCCCTGCGTCGTCGACCTCGCCACCATGCGCGAGGCCGTCAAGGAGCTGGGCGGCGACCCGGCGCGCATCAACCCGCTCGCCCCGGCCGAGCTGGTCATCGACCACTCCGTGATCGCCGACCGCTTCGGCACCCCCGAGGCGTTCACGCAGAACGTGGAGCTGGAGTACGGCCGTAACAAGGAGCGCTACCAGTTCCTGCGCTGGGGCCAGACCGCCTTCGACGAGTTCAAGGTCGTCCCGCCCGGCACCGGCATCGTCCACCAGGTCAACATCGAGCACCTGGCCCGTACGGTCATGGTCCGCGGCGGCCAGGCGTACCCCGACACCCTCGTCGGCACCGACTCGCACACCACCATGGTCAACGGCCTCGGCGTGCTCGGCTGGGGCGTCGGCGGCATCGAGGCCGAGGCCGCGATGCTCGGCCAGCCCGTCTCCATGCTCATCCCGCGCGTCGTCGGCTTCAAGCTGACCGGTGAGCTGCCCACCGGCACCACCGCCACCGACCTCGTTCTCACGATCACCGAGATGCTGCGCAAGCACGGCGTCGTCGGCAAGTTCGTCGAGTTCTACGGCGAGGGCGTCGGCGCCGTGCCGCTGGCCAACCGCGCCACCATCGGCAACATGTCGCCGGAGTTCGGCTCCACCGCCGCGATGTTCCCGATCGACGGCGAGACCATCAAGTACCTGAAGCTCACCGGCCGCGACGAGCAGCAGCTCGCGTTGGTCGAGGCGTACGCCAAGGAGCAGGGCCTCTGGCACGACCCCAGCCGCGAGCTGGAGTTCTCCGAGTACCTGGAGCTCGACCTGGCCACCGTCGTGCCGTCCATCGCCGGTCCCAAGCGCCCGCAGGACCGCATCGTCCTGGCCAACGCCAAGGAGCAGTTCGCCACCGACGTCCGCAACTACGTCGCGGACGACGAGGAGGCGGGCAAGGAGTCCTTCCCGGCCTCCGACGCCCCCGCCGTCCAGAACGGTGTGCCGACGAAGCCGACCACGGTGACCGGCCCCGACGGCCAGACGTACGAGATCGACCACGGCGCCGTCGCCGTCGCCGCGATCACCTCCTGCACCAACACCTCCAACCCGTACGTCATGGTCGGCGCCGCGCTGCTGGCCAAGAAGGCGGTGGAGAAGGGCCTCACCCGCAAGCCGTGGGTCAAGACCACCCTGGCCCCCGGGTCCAAGGTCGTCATGGACTACTACGACCGCGCCGGCCTCACCCCGTACCTCGACAAGTTGGGCTTCAACCTCGTCGGCTACGGCTGCACCACCTGCATCGGCAACTCGGGCCCGCTGCCCGACGAGGTCTCCAAGGCCGTCAACGACAACGACCTCGCCGTCGTCTCGGTGCTCTCCGGCAACCGCAACTTCGAGGGCCGGATCAACCCCGACGTCAAGATGAACTACCTGGCGTCCCCGCCGCTGGTCGTCGCGTACGCCATCGCCGGCTCCATGAAGGTGGACATCACCACCGAGGCGCTGGGCACCGACACCGAGGGCAACCCGGTCTACCTCAAGGACATCTGGCCCTCCGAGTCCGAGGTCGAGACGGTCGTCGCCTCCGCCATCGGCCAGGAGATGTTCACCAAGGACTACGCCGACGTCTTCGCGGGCGACGCGCAGTGGCAGGCGCTGCCGATCCCGACCGGCAACACCTTCGAGTGGGACAGCGAGTCCACGTACGTCCGTAAGCCCCCGTACTTCGAGGGCATGACGATGGAGACCTCCCCGGTCTCCGACGTCTCGGGCGCCCGCGTCCTCGCCAAGCTGGGCGACTCGGTCACCACCGACCACATCTCCCCGGCCGGTGCGATCAAGGCCGACACCCCGGCCGGCAAGTACCTCACCGAGCACGGCGTCGAGCGTCGCGACTTCAACAGCTACGGCTCGCGCCGCGGCAACCACGAGGTCATGATCCGCGGCACCTTCGCCAACATCCGGCTGCGCAACCAGATCGCGCCCGGCACGGAGGGCGGCTTCACCCGCGACTTCACCCAGGCCGCCGACGCCGCCGACGCCCCCGTCTCGTTCATCTACGACGCCTCGCAGAACTACCAGGCGCAGGGCACCCCGCTGGTCATCCTGGCCGGCAAGGAGTACGGCTCGGGCTCGTCCCGCGACTGGGCCGCCAAGGGCACCGCGCTGCTCGGCGTGAAGGCCGTCATCGCCGAGTCGTACGAGCGCATCCACCGCTCGAACCTCATCGGCATGGGCGTCCTCCCGCTCCAGTACCCGGAGGGCGCCTCGGCGCTGTCCCTGGGGCTGACGGGCGAGGAGACGTTCGACATCGCGGGCGTCGTCGCCCTCAACGACGGCGGCATTCCGGAGACGGTCAAGGTCACCACGGACAGCGGCGTCGAGTTCGACGCCAAGGTCCGTATCGACACCCCCGGTGAGGCGGACTACTACCGCAACGGCGGCATCCTGCAGTACGTGCTGCGGTCGCTCATCAGCGAGTAGGTCTCCCCAGTACGTTCGTACGCACGCAGGGCCGCACTCCCCGGGAGGGGGGTGCGGCCCTGCCGCGTTCTCGACGCGCACACGTCGGTACACAGCTGGGTGATACACAGCTGAGCGGTCGCCGCGCGGCGTCTGATACGCGGGTGAGCCCTGGCGGCGGTCCGCCCGGCCCAGCATCAGTGGCCGGACGGGACGGCCGGGCGCCGTTCCTCCTCCGTACGAGCCCGCCGCGGGAGTGGCCCGCGGCGGACGAAAGGGGAGACGCTGATGCGTAATCGGATAAGTCGGAGGGCGGCCGCCGTCCTGACGACCGGGGTCGCCATGACCGCGTCCATGATGGCCGCGCCGCCGGCGCAGGCCATCGTGGGCGGCACCGAGTCGACCCACGCCTACTCGTTCATGGGATCGTTCCAGCCCGCCTTCCCCGCGTCGCCGCGCCCGGACGGACACGGCTGCGGGGTCGAGGTTCTCGCACCGCAGTGGGTGCTGACCGCGAGCCACTGCGCCGGCAAGAACCCGACCGGGGCGAGAGTGGGGGTCCCGAAGGGCTGGAAGGTCCGGGTCGGGTCGCTGGACCCCGCGTCCGGGGGCGAGGTCGCGGAGGTCGATCACTACTACCGGCTGGCGACCGTCAATGACGAGGGCGGGTTCTGGGGCAAGGACATGGCGCTGATGCACCTGCGCACCCCGGTGCGGGCCAAGCCCGTGCGGATCGCCTCGGCCACGCCGAAGGACAACTCCCCCGTCCGGATCATGGGCTGGGGCATGACCTGCGACGACACCACCGACTCGGCGTGCTTCCCGAAGCGGCTGCGGGAGGCCGACACCGTGGTCCAGCCGAACGCGACGTGCCCGGATCACGCCGACCGCGGAGATCTGTGCATCGGCAGCGCCGACGGCAGCGTCGCCGCGTCGAACATGGACTCCGGCGGGCCCGCGCTGGTCCGTGAGGGCCACCAGTGGGCGCTGGCCGGTGTGGTCAGCGGCCCCGACAGGAGCGGCAAGACGCTGTACACGGATGTCACCCGGCACGCCGACTGGATCAAGGGCATCATCAGCGGCGCCCACGTCCCGCCCGACGACAAGATCCCGAACGTGGAAGGCGCGGTGGACCTGGGCATGTGCGCGGGTTCGGTGGTGAGCACCCCGGCTTCCCGGCCGCAGGACCCGGCGCTGCTGATGACCAACGGCCACTGCGTGGAGGGGAAGCGGCCCGCGCCCGGAGCCGCGCTGACGGACCAGCCGGCCGACCGCGACGTGCCGATCGCCGACCGCCAGGGCTACCCGAAGACCACCGCCCATGCGAATCGGCTGGTGTACGCGACGATGACGGGCACCGATGTCGCGCTCTACCGTCTGGACCAGACCTACGCGCAGTTGAAGGCCGAGGGCGCGAAGGTCTTCCGGCTCGCGTCCTCCCCGGCGCGCGCGGGCGACTCGCTGACCATGGCCTACCCCAGCCGCCGCTTCCACTGCACCGCCGAGACCGTGGTCCCGCACCTGCGCGAGGGCGGCTACCAGCAGGACCACTCGATCCGCTACGCCACCGGCGAGGACTGCGCCCCCTGGTTCGGCACCTCCGGTTCGGCGCTGCTGGCCCCCGACGGCACCACGGTGGTGGGGATACACAACACCCACAACGACGCGGGCGAGAAGTGCACGGACAACAACCCCTGCGAGGTGGGCTCGGACGGAACGGTGACCTCCGTAAAGGGGCGCGGCTACGGCCAGCAGGTCGACGGGGTCGCGTCCTGCATGACGGCGGGGTCGAAGCTGGACTTGTCGCGCCAGGGCTGCACGCTCACTGGTGCCAAGCCGCGCGCGAGCCACGGTCGCTGACCGGGCAAGGCGCGGCCACGGGTGCTGATGGGGCAACCCCCGGCCACGTGCGCTGATTGGGCAAGGCGGACCTCCTCATCGCATCATGGTCGCCCAGCACCCAGTACGTCCCATGGGGGAATATGTCGGCCCCACTGTCCGGGGAGAGCGCCCCGGCGCCCGTAGCGGTCCTGCTCGTCGAGGACGACGAGGTGATCCGCAGATCGGTGACGCTGGCGCTGGAGCGCTACGGCTACCGCGTCACCTCCGCCGGTGACGGACTGACCGGTCTCGAACTGTTCCGGCAAGGCGGACACGACCTGCTGTTGCTGGACATCATGCTGCCGGAACTCGACGGCATCGGACTGTGCCGCCGGATCAGGGAGACCAGCACGGCCCCGATCCTGATGATGTCGGCCCGCGGGGACATCCCGGACATCGTGGCCGGGCTGGAATCGGGCGCCGACGACTACGTCGTCAAGCCGGTCGACACCGCCGTGCTGGTGGCCCGGATACGGTCCCTGCTGCGCCGCGCCACGTTCGCGCCGGTCGCGGTGGCAGCGGAGCCCGGCACCGCGACGGCGGTGCCGGGCGGATCCACGGTCCCCCTGCCGGGTGGGCCGTTCCCTCCTGGCGGGAGCGATCCATCCGGCGGGCGCCCCCGGCTCGTCTTCGGGGACCTGGCCGTCGATACAGCCGGCCTGGAGGTGTTCCTGGCCGGTGAGCCGGTCGCCCTGGCCCCCACCGAACTCCGGCTGCTGCTGGAATTCGTCGCCCACCCGGGCATCGTCCTGGACCGGCAGGCCCTGCTGCGCAACGTGTGGGACTACGGCTGGGACGGCGACAGCCGAGTGGTCGACCTGTGCGTGCAGCGGCTGCGGAAGAAGATCGGAGCCGAGCGCATCGAGACGGTCCGAGGCTTCGGCTACAAGCTGAGGAGCTGACACATGGGAGCCCGGCGGTCCCTGCTCAACTGGCGCTCGCTGCGCTGGAGGATCGCCCTCCTGGTAGCCGTGGCGTGCTGCGGCATCGCGCTGACGGTCGGGCTGCTGGTGCACCGCAGTACGTACAAGTGGTCCATGAACGACGGCGAGGCCAAGGCGCGCAGCGCCCTGAACGCCGCCCTCGCGGGCAGAGGCGGGGCGCGCCTGGTGGCTCCCGAGGACATGCCGGCGGCTCTGGTGCGAACGGTCCGGGAGAACGGGCACGGCCACCTGTACGACGAGAGCAACGATTACGATCCGAAGATGTGGGCCGGCGAACGGCTGCCTGACGGGCGTCTGGCGGCAGTCACGATCAGCATGGTCCCCGACCAACTCAGCCGCCGCGCCCAGGACCGGCACATGTGGAAGTACTCACTGGTCGCGCTGGCTGTCATCGTCCCCCTGTCCGCCCTCGCCGCCGAACTCCCCAACCGGCGACTGCGGCGGGTGGCGCGTACGGCCCGGCGCATCTCCTCCGGCGACCTGGCCGCCAGAACCGGGACGGGCGGCCGGAAAGGCGACGAGATCACCGAGATCTCGGCCACCGTCGACTCGATGGCCGACAGCTTGCAGGACCGGCTCCGCAGTGAGCAGCGCTTCACCGCCGATGTCGCCCACGAACTGCGCACCCCGCTGATGGGCCTGGTCACCTCCGCCGAACTGCTCCCCGACAGCGAGGCCACCGACCTCGTCAGAGACCGGGTACGAGTGCTGCGCGCCCTCGTCGAAGACCTGCTGGAGATCTCCCGCCTCGACGCCGGCGCGGCCCACGCCGACCTGCGGCCCGTCGTCCTCCCCGATCTGGTCCGGGACTCGCTCGCCCGCACCGGCCTCGACGCGCGTCTCACGGCCGACGCCGCGCCGCCCGCCGTAGTGGAGACCGACCCCCGGCGGCTCGACCGCATCCTCGCCAACCTGATCGTCAACGCCCACCAGCACGGCGCCGCCCCGGTCGAGATCACCGTCGAGGACACGACCGTAGCCGTTCGCGACCACGGCCCCGGCTTCCCCGACAGCCTCCTCGCCGAAGGACCGCAACGCTTCCGCACCGGAGCAGCCGAACGCGGCCACGGCCACGGCCTCGGCCTCACCATCGCCTCCGGCCAGGCCAAGGTCATCGGCGCGACCTTGCTCTTCTCCAACGCCGCTGACGGCGGGGCCGTCGTCACCCTCCGACTGCCGGTCGGCTGACGCCGGTTGGCTGACGCCGGTCGGCTCGCGCCACCGGGCCGATACGTGACGGGCCGCGCCCCTGGTCGGGGCGCGGCCCTGCCGCGTGTTAGCGGGGGGTGTCGAACCGTCCCGCTTTGGCGGCTCGTATGAAGGTGTGCAGGCTGGCGGGGGTGGTGGTGAGGATGACGTCGGGGGTGTCGCTTTCGCGGAGTTTGATGACGTGGGGGGATTCGGCGGCGATGTAGAGGCAGTTGGCGCCTTGGGCGCTGTACGAGGACGTTTGCCAGTCGCCGGGGGCCTTGGCGACATAGAGGCAGTTGGAGCCCTCATGGCTGTAGGAGGATTTCTGCCAAGCGTGGGCGGCCATGCTCTGCGAGTTCCCGGTCAGCGGCCTTCGAACCGGCCTGTTTTGGCGGCTCGTATGAAGGCGTGGAGGCTGGCGGGGGTGGTGGTGAGGATGACGTCGGGGGTGTCGCTTTCGCGGAGTTTGATGACGTGGGGGGGTTCGGCGGCGACGTTCAGGCAGTTGGCTCCTTGTCCGCTGTACGAGGACGTTCGCCAGTCGCCAGGTGCCTTGGCGACGTAGAGGCAGTTGGCTCCTTCCTGGCTGTAGGAGGACTTCTGCCAGACATAGGCGGGCACTATTGCTTCCCTTCAGAGGCTCTGGGCGATGCTGTGGATCAGATCGCGGGACGCCGCTGGTTTGAGCGCGTAGCTTTCAAGGCGGTCCAGCACGCTCCGGTATTTCACGAGGTGGGCTTCCGCGTCGAGTAGTTCGTTGCCGTGATCTGTGTCGAGGTGGACCGTATCGAGCTGCGATACCGAGCCCCCGAAGTAGACAATGGGCTGGCCAGAACCGTGGAGCGCGCCGACGCCGAACGGGATCACTGCGACCGTAACGTTCTCGCGCTCGCCCATCTCGATGAGGTGCTGAAGCTGGCCCCGAGTAACATCTGGTCCACCGAACCCCATATGCAGAGCCGCCTCGTGGACGATTGCCGTCAATGGGGTCGGATTGTCCCCGTCGAGAATGCCCTGCCGCCTGATCCGGAACGAGAGCCGGTGTTCCACGACGTGGGGCGGAAGTTGCGGGACCGTCGAGTCGAAGAGCACACGCGCGTGGTCCCTGGTCTGGAGCAGTCCGGGCATGTGAACCATGGTCGCGATGCGCACATGCGTGGCGTGGTGTTCGAGTTCGGCCAGGTCGAGGAGCCTGGCGGGGAGGACTTCCCGTTCTTGCTCCCACCAGCCTCGGTACTGCCGTCCAGTCAACTCCGTCAATGCCGCGACGTATTCGTCGTCCGCGCAGTTGTACAGAGCGGCCAGCTCCCGGACCCGGTTCGCACTCACCGCATAGCGGCCCGATTCCATGGTGCTGATCCGCGACTGGTTGGCACCTGCGAGCGCGCCCGCCTGGGTGGCTGACAGATCGACTCGCTCGCGGAGTCTGCGCAACTCCGCGCCCAAGCGCCGCTGTCGCACAGTCGGTGGACGGTTGGTCGGGGCCATGGTGGTCCCTCTCTGCCTCGGGCGAGATGTGTTGGCGTCACCCTAATGGAGGGTGTTGAGACTCATCGCGGCAAATCTTGATATTCATCTCAAGGTTCACGCTACGGTGTGACCCGAGCCACTTCGGCTGGCGTGGCCGTGCCGTGCGTGCACAACTGCGCCCTGGTCCAAATCCCCCTCCTGACGGGAGACTTCCATGGCCAAAACACCCTCGCAGCGCCCAGTGCCCATCCCGCTGACGCTTGATCAGGAACTGTGCGAACTCGCACTAATCGATGCGCCACGCTTCTTCGCCGTCGTCCAGGAGTGGGATACGGACACGGAGGACCCGGACGGGGGAGTGGTCGGCTGGGGGCTGGCCCACGAGGACGGGAGCGTTCACGTGATCAGTGCCGAAGGCCGCAGGCAGTACAGGCTCAGCTCGACCGAGCGCGCGATCTGCTGGTTCGGCCGAGAACCCGGTGTCACGGCGCGCATCGTGTGGTTCGCGCCGCCGGCCGCCCCGGCGTTCGAGCGGGCTGAGGCGGCGTGAGAACGGGTGGGTCGCGGCACCCATGCTAACCCGCCAGGACCTGCTGCCGTCCTGGTGCGGCCACCCGATCCGGGCGGCGTTCATCTTCGTGGACGGGATCGTGGACGCGCTGCC
>NZ_JBFAIV010000065.1:0-18746 GCF_040654875.1 Streptomyces sp. NPDC050610
TATCTTCATAGTGTTTCGGTGGTCATTGCGTTAGGGAAACGCCCGGTTACATTCCGAACCCGGAAGCTAAGCCTTTCAGCGCCGATGGTACTGCACGGGGGACCCTGTGGGAGAGTAGGACGCCGCCGAACAAATTTTAAGCCGGTGTCCCGGGCCTTATGGCCTGGGACACCGGCATTTTTGCGTTCACGGGGAAGTAAGAAGTCAAAGGTCCGCCCCTCCGCTTGTGCTTCGGAGGGGCGGACCTTTTTGCGAGTGTCGTCAGTTCTTGGCTGCTCGGATCAGCTCGACGTCCAGGGATTCGCGGCGGATGCGCTGGTCCGTGTAGAGGAGCGCGGTGATGCCGGCGGTTACCGGGAACGTGATGACGGAGCTGATGAGGGCACCGATGCCGGCGACGATCAGGTACGTCCAGGAGACCGAAGAGGCGCCGCCCTGCAGCACGTTCGTGGTGTCGCCGCCGCCGCCGAAGAGCAGCTGGACGATGCCCGTGGGGATCTGCACGATGGCCGTGATGACGAAGACGATGAGGAGCGCCAGGAGCTGCACGCCGAACACCCGCCACCATGTTCCCCGTACGAGCTTGGCGGAGCGGCGCATGGACGCGATCACGCCTTGCTTTTCCAGCATCAGCGCGGGGGCGGCGAGGCTGTAGCGGATCCACAGCCAGACCGCGACGGCGCATCCGGCGAGGGAGCCGAGGAGGGCCAGGGCGGCGCCGCCGGTCTCCGCGCCGGCGAGGGTGACCATGAGGCCCGGCAGGATCGCGACCGTCACGGCGGCCGCGATGAGCAGCGGGACCAGGATGATCAGGCCGAGCATGCGGAGCAGTTGGGGGCGGGCGCCGGTCCATGCCTCGCGGAGCGTCGCGGTGCGCCCCAGGACCGCGCGGCTGACCACCACGGTCAGCATGGCGGTGGCGACGATCGAGCCGAGGATGCCGACGAACGAGGTGACGCCCATGCCCGCGAGGAGGCGGCCGATGGTGCGCAGGGCCTCGCCGGCGGTGATGTCCGGGTCGTCCTTGAGGCTGTCCAGGCCCGGGTTGTTGCGGAACCATATGCCGTTGACTGCGGTGGCGGCGGTCTGGGTGACGACGGCGAGGCCCAGGGAGACGCCGAAGACGGTGCGCCACTGCGTACGCATGGTGGCGAAGGCGCCTTCGATGATCTCGCCGACGCCGAGTGGCCGCAGCGGGATGACGCCGGGTTTGGGGGCGGCCGGTGGCGGCGTCCAGCCGCTTCCCCAGGCGAGCTGTCTGCCCGGGGATCTGTTGGAGGCGTTGTTGGGTTGATTGCCCCAGCCGGGGCGGCCCGGGGGCGGCTGGGGGCCGCTGCCGGAGCCGGGCCAGGGACCGGCTGGTGGCTGCTGTTGCGCCCACTTCGCTTCCGGTGCCTGGTCGGCGGGGGTGGCGGGCTGCTCCGGAGCGGAATTGTCCGGCTCGTCGGAGGAGGATCCGGGCGAGGGCCGGCCCGGAGAGTCGTTCATCGGTGCTCCTTCTCGGGGCCCGTTCGCCGGTGCGGCGGCGGGCGATTGCCAGCCATCGTGTCACGGTGGACCAAGCTCCGGCCGGGGCCGTATCGGGGTCCGAGACCTTCAATAGTGGGGGCCCTACGGGGCAGACTGGGCGGATGGCTGATCAGTACGCGGTATTCCCGAAGGACACTGCTTCCCTCGCCGCTCCAGCTCTGCGCTGGGAGGAGCCGCCGGAGGGGCCCGTGCTGGTGCTCCTCGACCAGACCAGGCTGCCGGCCGAGGAAGTCGAGTTGGTGTGCACCGATGTGCCCGCGCTGGTGGAGGCGATCCGTTCGCTCGCCGTGCGGGGTGCTCCGCTGCTGGGCATAGCGGGCGCGTACGGTGTCGCGCTCGCGGCCGTACGGGGCTTCGACGTGGACGAGGCCGCCGAGTTGCTGGCGCATGCCCGGCCGACGGCAGTGAACCTGGGCTACGGGGTGCGGCGCGCGGCGGACGCGTACCGCGCGGCGGTCGACGGCGGGGCCTCGGCGGAGCGGTCGGCCGCGGTGGCGCTCGCGGAGGCCCGTACGCTCCATCGCGAGGACGCACAGGCCAGCGCGGCGATGGCCCGGCACGGGCTGGCCCTGCTGACGGAGCTGCTGCCGGGCGGCGGCTACCAGGTGCTGACCCACTGCAACACGGGCGCGCTCGTCTCGGGCGGCGAGGGCACGGCGCTGGCGGTGGTGGGGGCCGCGCACCGGGCCGGTGAGCTGCGGCGGCTGTGGGTGGACGAGACGCGGCCGCTGCTGCAGGGGGCGCGTTTGACCGCTTACGAGGCGGCGCGCGCCGGGATCGCGTACACGCTTCTGACGGACAACGCGGCCGGCTCGCTCTTCGCGGCGGGTGAGGTGGACGCGGTGCTGATCGGCGCGGACCGGATCGCGGCGGACGGTTCGGTGGCGAACAAGGTCGGCAGCTATCCGCTCGCGGTGCTGGCCCGCTACCACCATGTGCCGTTCATCGTGGTGGCGCCCAGTACGACGGTGGACCTGGCCACCCCCGACGGCGCCGCGATAGAGGTCGAGCAGCGGCCGGGGCATGAGGTGACGGAGGTCGCGACGCCGAACGCGCCGGCCGCTGGAGTCGAGGCCGGCGGCGGGGTGCCGGTGGCGCCGCTGGGGACCCAGGCGTACAACCCCGCCTTCGATGTCACGCCGCCGGATCTGGT
The DNA here is from genome assembly GCF_040654875.1 of Streptomyces sp. NPDC050610. NCBI lineage: Bacteria > Bacillati > Actinomycetota > Actinomycetes > Kitasatosporales > Streptomycetaceae > Streptomyces > Streptomyces sp. NPDC050610. The sequence goes on from NZ_JBFAIV010000065.1 coordinate 2,684, forward strand.
GACGGCGATCGTCACGGAGAACGGGGTGGTCTCGCCGGTGACGAGAGAGGGGCTGGCGGAGCTGTGCGTTCGTCCGGGGCCGTTGCCCGGACCGAATGGAGCCGTTCGGTCCTAGGCCGATTCTTCTGCTTCGTCTCGTCGGCCAGGTGAACCGGTAGCCGGGGGCGTCCGCCGTTTCCGTGCCGGTCATGGGATGGCTTTGGGGCCGGGTGTCGGCGATTGTCGTTCGGCTCATGTCGGCCTTCGGCCGCGGCACTTCGGCCGGTTCCAGTTCCGCGGGAGCGGTGCCGGGCCTTGGCGAGATCGCTTGGGGGTGGTCCGGAGCGGGCCCGTGGGGCTGGCATGCTTTTGTGACGTCAATGTCGGCCGACCGCCGTGATCAGTGGCGGATGAACAGGGGGACAAAGTGGCGGATGAGTGAGCTGAATCACCCGACTTCATGGACCAGATGCGAAAATGGGATGATGTCGATATGAAGGGACGCGTCCTTGTCGTCGATGACGACACCGCACTGGCCGAGATGCTCGGCATTGTGCTGCGTGGTGAAGGTTTCGAGCCGTCGTTCGTCGCGGACGGCGACAAGGCACTTGCCGCATTCCGAGAGGTCAAGCCGGATCTGGTGCTGCTGGATCTGATGCTGCCCGGTCGGGACGGCATCGAGGTGTGCAGGCTGATCCGGGCGGAGTCCGGGGTGCCGGTGGTGATGCTGACGGCGAAGAGCGACACGGTCGATGTGGTGGTCGGGCTGGAGTCCGGCGCGGACGACTACATCGTCAAGCCGTTCAAGCCGAAGGAGCTGGTGGCGCGGATCAGGGCGCGGTTGCGGCGGTCGGAGGAGCCGGCGCCGGAGCAGCTGTCGATCGGTGACCTGGTCATCGACGTGGCCGGGCATTCGGTGAAGCGGGAGGGGCAGTCGATAGCGCTGACGCCGCTGGAGTTCGATCTGCTGGTCGCGCTGGCCCGTAAGCCGTGGCAGGTCTTCACCCGTGAGGTGCTGCTGGAGCAGGTGTGGGGCTATCGGCACGCCGCCGATACGCGGCTGGTGAATGTGCATGTGCAGCGGTTGCGCTCGAAGGTCGAGAAGGACCCGGAGCGGCCGGAGATCGTGGTGACCGTGCGCGGGGTCGGCTACAAGGCCGGGCCGAGCTGAGATGACGGGAAACGGTGCCGCTCCGGAGCGAGGCACGGGGCGGCCCGTCGAGAAGCCGGGTGGAATATCCCTTTTTGGGAGAATTTGGCGGGGTGGGCAGTTCCTCCCTGACGGGGCCGCCAGCGGGCCCGTCCACCCGATGCTGCGGCTGTACGCGCGCTGGGTGCGGCGGCCGCTGCTGCCCGCGCTGCGGCTGTGGCGGCGCAACATCCAGCTCCGGGTGGTGGCCAGCACACTGCTGATGTCGCTCGGCGTCGTGCTGCTGCTCGGCGTCGTGGTCATAGGCCAGGTCCGCAACGGGCTGCTGGAGGCGAAGCAGCGTACGGCCCAGGGGCAGGCCAGGGGCGGATTCACGGCGGCCCGCGACATGGCCGACTCCGGGATCGACGCACGCGGCCAGGACTCGGGGCAGAGCGGCACCCAGAGCGGCCGCCGGAGCGTGGACTCCGGCAACTGGCTGACCGGGCTGGTCGAGCAACTGGCCAGCAGCGGCCAGGGCGTCTACTCCGTGGTGGCGCTCAGCTCCAATACGGACGACACGTCGTCCGCCAGCAACCGCGGCGCCCGTTCCTCCGGCGACGTCGACCCCGAACGCAGCGTGCCGCAGGACCTGCGGGAGAAGGTGGAGCACGGCACCGGGGCGTACGAGAAGCCCGCCGGCATCAAGCGCGGCCCCTCCGACGAGGGCGTGCCGGGGCTGGTCGTCGGCAAGCGGCTCTACGACGTCAACGGCAAGCCCTACCAGCTCTATTACCTCTTCCCCTTCTCCCAGGAAGCGAAGTCGCTGAGCCTGGTCACGACCACGCTGGCCACGGCCGGGGTGTTCGTGGTGGTGCTGCTCGGGGCCATCGCCTGGCTCGTGGTGCGGCAGGTCGTGACGCCCGTACGGATGGCCGCCGGGATCTCCGAGCGGCTGGCCGCGGGCATCCTCCAGGAACGTATGAAGGTCACCGGCGAGGACGACATCGCTCGTCTGGGTGAGTCCTTCAACAAGATGGCACAGAACTTGCAGGGCAAGATCCTGCAGTTGGAGGAGCTGTCGCGGATGCAGCGGCGGTTCGTCTCCGATGTGTCGCACGAGCTGCGGACGCCGCTGACGACCGTACGGATGGCCGCCGAGGTCATCCATGACGCGCGCGACGAGTTCGACCCGATCACGGCCCGGTCGGCGGAGCTGCTGCACGAGCAGCTCGACCGGTTCGAGTCGCTGCTGGCGGACCTGCTGGAGATCAGCAGGTTCGACGCGGGGGCGGCGGCCTTGGAGGCCGAGCCGATCGACCTGCGGGACGTCGTGCACCGGGTGATCGGCGGGGCCGAGCCGCTCGCGGAGCGGAAGGGCAGCCGGATTCTCGTACGCGGCGCCGAGCAGCCGGTGATCGCGGAGGCGGACGCCCGCCGGGTGGAGCGAGTGCTGCGCAACCTGGTGGTCAACGCGGTGGAGCACGGCGAGGGCCGGGACGTGATCGTGCGGTTCGCGGTCGCGGGCGGCGCCGTCGGGGTCGCCGTGCGCGACTACGGGGTCGGCCTCAAGCCAGGTGAGGCGACGCGGGTCTTCAACCGTTTCTGGCGGGCCGATCCGGCGCGTGCCCGTACGACCGGGGGCACCGGGCTGGGGCTGTCGATCGCGGTGGAGGACGCGCGGCTGCACGGCGGCTGGCTCCAGGCGTGGGGCGAGCCGGGAGGCGGCTCGCAGTTCCGGCTGACGCTGCCGCGCACGGCTGGCGACGCGCTGCGCGGCTCGCCCATACCCCTGGAGCCCGCGGACTCGCGGCGCAATCGGGGGTTGAACGAGACCGGGGGTGCGCGAGGGGCGGTTGCGCAGTCGGGCAGCCGTGGGGCGGTCGGGGCTCTGGGTGCGGGTGTGAACAGGGGCGGGCCGGGCGTCGAGGCGGGGGCTTCTTCTTCGTCGGTTTCTTCGTCGGCCGGGGGTGCGCGGGCCGCCACGGCGACGGTGAACGGCGGAGGGCCTCTGCCGCCGACCGGGTCCGTACCCGTGCAGCCGACCGACAGCAGGGCCGGCGCCAAGGCCGTACGAGCCGCCGCCGCGGATCCCGCGGCGCTGCCCGGGAACAACGGGGCGAACGGGGCGCGCGTCGTGGCGCGTAAGGACGCCGCCGGCTGCGGGGGCGTGGCGACTGATGAGGAGCCCGAGACCGCTGGGGAAGACGGTGCGGAGCGGGACCTGCGGGAGACGACCGATCGGGAGGACGGGTCCAGTGGGCGTTGATCGCTACCGTCGCCGTCGCGGGCGCCGCCTGGGCGCGGCGGCGCTGACCCTCGGCGGACTGCTGCTGGCCGGCTGCGCGTCGATGCCGGACAGCGGCGACGTGGACTCCGTCAACGGCTCGCCGCGCGCCGACGCCGACTCGCAGGTGCGGGTGTACGGCGTGGCGCCGCGCGCCGGCGAGCAGCCGCGGGAGATCGTGCTGGGCTTTCTGGAGGCCACGACCAGCGACGACCCGGCGTACGACACGGCCCGCAAGTACTTGGCCGCGAAGAAGCAGTCGACCTGGAATCCCTCCGAGGTCACCACGATCCTGACCGAGCCGCCGCAGGTGCGGGTGGACCGCAGCGGCGACCGGGAGGAGGACGGCGTCACCATCTCGCTGACCGGCAAGCAGGTCGCGCGGGTGGACGCCAAGCACGCGTACAAGCCGGATGAGCGCACGTACGAGAACAAGATCCATGTCGTGCGGCAGGGCGGGGAGTGGCGGATCGACGCGCTGCCGGCCGGGCTGGTGCTCGGGGTGCCGGACTTCCAGCGCATCTACCGCTCGGTCAACAAGTACTACTTCGCGAAGCTGGGGCCGGACCAGCGCAGGTCGGGGCGGTCCGAGGTGCTCGTGCCGGACCCTGTGTACCTGCGCAAGCGGATAGACCCGGTCACCTCGACCGCGCGGGCGCTGCTGGACGGGCCGACGAACTGGCTCGCTCCGGTGACCACGACGGCCTTCCGGGCGGGCACCCAGGTGGTGGACGACCGCCTGTCCCTGGACGACTCGAACAACCTGAAGGTGCGCCTCAACGGCAAGGCGGACAGCGCGAACCTGGTGCAGTGCCACCGGATGGCGGCCCAACTGCTGTTCACGGTCCAGGATCAGGCGTCCGCCACGGTGGGGGACGTGACGCTGGAGCGCCGGGACGGCTCCAAGCTGTGCGGGCTCACGCGGGAGCAGGCGCAGGAGTACTCGCCGGGCCGGACCGAGGGCCGGGCCGACCGGCAGTACTACATCGACGCGAAGCACAAGATGGTCAGCCTGGCCGACAGCGAGGACGAGGCGCGGCGGGTGCCGGGCGCGTTCGGGGACGGGCAGGCGCTGCTGGGGTCGGTGGCCGTGGACCGGTCCGAGCGGCGCGCGGCGGGCGTCACCGAGGACGGCCGCAGTCTCTACGTCGCCGCCCTGGAGCACGGTTCCGCGCTGGGCGATGTCCGGCTACGGGCCCATGCGGGCGCGAAGGGCGGCCTGGCGCCGCCCAGTTGGGACGGGCTCGGCGACCTCTGGGTGGTCGACCGGAGCCCGCAGCAGCCGCGGTTGCTGCGGCTGCCGGGCGGTACGGGCACGCCGGAGGAGGTCCAGGTGGCCGGGCTCGACGGCGGGCGGATCACCGGGCTGCGGGTGGCCGCGGACGGGGTGCGGATCGCGCTGCTGGTGACGAAGGACGGCCATACGAAGCTGATGCTGGGGCGCGTCGAGCGAGCGGGAAGCGTGCCGCATCCGAGCCTGTCGGTGCAGGGGCTGAGGTCCGTCGCGCCGCAGTTGGAGCAGGTGGACGCGGTCTCCTGGGCGGGCGGCAGCCGGTTGCTGGCGGCCGGGAGCGAGCCGGGCGGGCTGCAGCAGTTGCAGTACGTCGAGACCGACGGGTCCGTGTCGAACGGCGCCGCGCTGCCAGGGATCACGGGGGTCAAGGCGGTCGCCGCCTCGGAGGCTCCGAGCAAGGCGCTGGTCGCGGAGCAGCAGGACGGCATCGTGCGGTTGCTGCCGGACGCCAACTGGAAGACGGTGACGCCCAAGAAGGGGACGGCGCCGGTCTATCCGGGGTAGCCGCTCTGTCCGCGGTAGCGGGTTTGGGCGGGGGCGTGCCGGGGCGGGGCGGGCGGGTGTGTATGAGTTGCGCTGGTTCGGGGTGGTTCTGGGCTGGGCGCCGGTTCTGGGGGCGGGGTCGGGGGCTGCGGGGCGGCTGCCGCTGAAGTTATCCACAGGGGTGGCAGGGACGGGCGGACAGCGGGACAGTTGAGTCATGCGGGGGTGGTGGCAGGAGCTTGTCGGCCTGGTGCTGCCGGTGGACTGCGCGGGGTGCGGTGCTCCGCGGGCCGTGCTGTGTGATGCCTGCCGGGAGGCGTTGTGCGGGCGGGCGGCCCGGCGGGTGTGGCCGGAGCCGGTGCCGCCGGGACTGCCCGCTGTGTACGCGGCGGTGGCGTACGCGGACGAGGCGCGATCGGTGCTGCTCGCGCACAAGGAGAGGGGGGTGCTGCGGTTGGCGGGGCCGCTGGGGACGGCGCTGGCGTCGGGGGTACGGGCGGCGGTCGGCGGCAGTGGAGCGTGGCTGGGCGCCGGGGCCGGCGGTGGTGCGGGACCGCTGGTGGGGCTTGGGCGCGGAGCGGGGGCGGACGGTGGCGTGAGCCGGATGTGGGGGAGGGACGCGGATGAAGCCGGTGGAGTTGGTGTGGGTGTGGCTGGGGGGACTCGTGAAAGTCGTCGGCTGGTGCTCGTTCCGGTGCCGTCCGCGCGGTGTGCGGTCGCCGCGCGCGGGCATGATCCCAGTCGGCGCATCGCACAGGCGGCCGCCGGCGAGCTACGGCGCGCAGGATGGCCCGCGGTGGTCTGCGCGGTGCTCCGGCAGCGTCGTCCGGTGGCGGATCAGACGGGCCTGGGAGCCCGTCAGCGGCTGGATAACCTGGCCGGCGCCCTGGAGGTCGCGGCGGGTGGTGAACGGCTGCTGACGGCCGGGCCAGTGCTGCTGGTGGACGACCTGATGACTACGGGGGCGTCGCTGGTGGAGGCGGTACGAGCAGTGGCGGCGGTCGGCGGCAGGGTCGCGGGCGCCGCGGTGGTGGCCGCTCCCGCGCGTGCGTTCGGCGTAAGTGCGAAATAAACCGGAACTGACAGAGAAGTTGCATCGTTGCTGGTGGTAACGGTGGGACATCACCTGAACGGAGGTACGAGGAAGTAGGGGGTGCCGACATCCGTCCGGGCGAGCTATGTTCGGTTGTGAGGAATGGCAGGCGCTATGACTCGTATCTCCGATTGGCGCGCTTCGCGTGCTTTCGAAGAAGCTTGAATTCGGCGGGGTGTAAATCTTGCCGACGGGGGAGGAGGAGGTGAAAGCCGCCGAGTCGGGGGCTCCAGTTTCCTCTGGGGCCTAATGCAAGAGGGATGCGCTCCGCACCTTCGGCGGAGCGTTCCGGGAACGGAGTTCTGCGTGGACATCGTCGTCAAGGGCCGCAAGACCGAGGTGCCCGAGCGGTTCCGCAAGCACGTGGCCGAGAAGCTGAAGCTGGAGAAGATCCAGAAGCTCGACGGCAAGGTGATCAGCCTCGACGTCGAGGTGTCCAAAGAGCCCAACCCCAGGCAGGCCGACCGCTCCGACCGAGTGGAGATCACGGTGCGCTCGCGCGGACCGGTGATCCGGGCGGAGGCTGCCGCTCCGGATCCGTACGCCGCGCTCGACCTGGCCACCAGCAAGCTGGAGGCGCGGCTGCGCAAGCAGAACGAGAAGCGTCACGAGCGCCGTGGCAGCGGACGCACCCCCGCGAGCGACGTCGCGGTGTCCGTCCCCGATGTCGCGCAGCTCGATGACAACGGCGAGCTCTCCGCCGAACAGGAGCCGTCCGCCGGCGAGGTGCCGGTCACACGGATGGGCTCGATCGAGATTCAGGGCGAAGGGCCTCTGGTGGTCCGCGAGAAGACCCACGCGGCGGCCCCGATGACGCTCAACCAGGCGCTCTACGAGATGGAGTTGGTCGGGCACGACTTCTATCTCTTCGTCGACTCCGACACGAAGCAGCCCAGTGTCGTCTACCGTCGGCACGCCTACGACTACGGCGTCATCCACCTCAACGCCGACCCGCTCTTCGACGTGGAGCCCGGCGGCGCGGGGGGCGCGCTCGGCGGCTGAACCGGCGCGCGACCGGCGCGTGCCGACCGTTCGGCCGGGCCGTCGTGCCCGTGGTGGCACCCCTCGGGGCGCGGATGCGCCCCCTGGGGCGCCCCCGTGCGACCACGGGAGCGCCGCGGCACTGCCCAGGCATGAAATCATGGCCGGGCGGCCAACCGGCGGACTGCCGAGACCGGTTGGCGCCGCGCAGCAGCGTGCAACCGCAAAGGGCCATGGCCTTCAGGGGGAGGAACGATGGCGGACAGCTTCGGGCCCGTGTCCGGCGGGGACGACGAGGACGGCGTCGTCACCGGCGTCGGCACGGACAGGGGCGGGACCCGCAAGGAGCCCATCCGGGTCCTCGTGGTGGACGACCACGCGCTCTTCCGCCGGGGGTTGGAGATCGTCCTCGCCCAAGAGGAGGACATCCAGGTCATCGGCGAGGCCGGGGACGGGGCGGAGGCCGTGGACAAGGCCGCCGACCTGCTGCCCGACATCGTGCTGATGGATGTGCGGATGCCCAAGCGGGGCGGCATCGAGGCGTGTACCTCCCTCAAGGAGGTGGCTCCCAGCGCGAAGATCATCATGCTGACGATCAGCGACGAGGAGGCCGACCTCTACGACGCGATCAAGGCCGGCGCCACCGGCTATCTGCTCAAGGAGATCTCCACGGACGAGGTGGCGACGGCGATCCGGGCCGTCGCGGACGGTCAGTCGCAGATCAGTCCGTCGATGGCGTCGAAGCTGCTGACCGAGTTCAAGTCGATGATCCAGCGCACGGACGAGCGCAGACTGGTGCCCGCGCCCCGGCTCACCGACCGGGAGCTGGAGGTCCTCAAGCTCGTCGCCACGGGGATGAACAACCGCGATATCGCGAAGGAGTTGTTCATCAGCGAGAACACTGTGAAGAACCACGTCCGCAACATCCTGGAGAAGCTCCAGCTCCACTCCCGCATGGAAGCCGTGGTCTACGCGATGCGGGAGAAGATCCTGGAGATCCGGTAGGCGGCCTCTGGGGCCCCGAGCCCCAGAGGCCCTGAGTGCTCGGCACCCGTAGTGGGGCGGGGGCTGGGTGTGCTCGTCATACGGCCTTCGGGGCGTCGGGCGGGGCGTCGGTCAGTCGTCGAGGGCGTTGATCAGGGCCTTGGCCAGGGCGGGGTCGTCGCAGCGTTCCACGCGGACCGTGTCGCAGCCCACCCATTCCGCGGCCTCCTGGAGCGCCTGTGCCATGGGGGCCACCGCCTTGCCGCCTGCCAGGGACACCTGACGGGCCACCAGGGTCGCTCCCTCGCGGGCCGGGTCCACCCGACCGAGCAGGCGGCCGCCGGCCAGCAGCGGCATCGCGAAGTAGCCGTGCACCCGCTTGGGCCGCGGCACGTAGGCCTCCAGCCGATGGGTGAAGTCGAAGATCCGCTCCGTGCGCGGGCGGTCCCAGACGAGGGAGTCGAAGGGCGAGAGCAGCGTCGTGCGGTGCCGGCCGCGCTTCGCCGCGGACTCGACGGCCAGCGCCGCCGGGTCGGCCCAGGCGGGCTTGGCCCACCCCGCCACCCCGACCGGGACCAGATCCGTGTCCGCCAGTGCCGCGTCCACCTGGTCGCCCCTCAGGCGGTGGTAGTCGGCGAGGTCCGCCCGGGTCGCCACCCCCATCGCCGCGCCGGCCTGGGCGACCAGCCGCCGCACGCACTCGGTGTCGTCCAGTTCGTCGTGGCGCAGCTCGTCCGGGATCGCGCGCTCGGCCAGGTCGTACACCCGCTTCCAGCCGCGCCGCTGGGTGCAGACGACCTCGCCCGTGTCGAGCAGCCACTCCACCGCGATCTTGGTCTCGGACCAGTCGTACCACTCGCCGCCGTTCTTGGCGCCGCCCAACTCCGTGGCCGTCAGGGGCCCTTCCGCCTTGAGCCGGTCCCGTACGGCCGAGCAGGAGCGCTCGGAGTCTTCCATCACGTGCCAGCGGTGGCCGCGCGCGAGCAGGGCCCGGCGGCGGAAGGCGAAGTGCGGCCACTCCTCGACCGGCAGGATGCACGCCGCGTGCGACCAGTACTCGAAGCTGCGCGCGTGCGACCAGTAGGCGGACTCGACGGTCGTACGGCCCACCGCGCCCAGGCGCGCGTACGGCACCAGTTCGTGCGAGCGGGCCAGGACCGAGATGGTGTCCAGCTGCACCGCGCCCAGCCGCCGCAGCACCCCGCGGGCCCCCGCCCGCCGGTCCGGCGCGCCCAGCAGGCCCTGCGCCCGTAGCGCCATGCGGCGCGCCTCGTCGGCGGTGAGCGTCACTTCGGGCGTACCGGCGGCGGGTTCGCGGTCCTTCGCGGCGATGGTCGTCATGCCGATCACACTAGGGGCGGCCACTGACAATCGGCCGGGCGGTCGGCCGTGGTCCGGGCACGGCCCGGGGCGAGGTGGTCAGGCGCGGTCCGGGTACGGGAGGTACGGCGTCTTCGTCGGGCGGCCGAGGTCCGAGGGGAGCAGGGAGCCGATCCAGACGTCCCGCCGGGTTCCCGCGCGGACGATCTTCGAGCGGACGGTGCCCTCCATCTGGAAGCCCGCCTTGAGGGCGACCGCGCGGGAGCCCTCGTTGCCGGCCTCCGCGTGCCACTCCAGGCGCTCGACGCCGAGGTCCTCGAAGGCCCAGCGGATCACCTCACGGGCCGCCTCCACGGTGTAACCGCGACCGCGCTGCTCCTTGGCGGTCCAGTAGCCGATCTCGGCCTGGCGCTCGGGTGCGGCCAGCTGTGCGAGCCGCACCAGGGCCATGGCCCCCACCAGGACGCCGGCGTCCGCCGTGAAGACACCGAGGGTGTAGTTGGAGTCGTCCTGCCAGCCGGCCGGGGACACGTGCCCGACGAAGTCCGCGGCGTCCTCACGCGTGTACGGGGAGGGGACGCTGGTCCAGCGCGGGATGTCCGGCTCCTGGCAGGCGGCGTGCACGGCCTCGGCGTCGGCGAGCGTCAGGGGGCGCAGCAGCAGGCGGTCGGTGGTGAGGGTCACGGGTTCCATGAGTGAAGTCTCGGCTGCCGCCCCTGTCCGGCGCGAGCGGATTCCCGCGCCGCCGTGCCCGTACGCCCGCCGCCTCCGTACGCCCGTCGGCCCGGCCTCTCCGCCTGCTCGCTCGCCCCCGCCGGCCCCCGGGACGGCCGCGGTCCCGGCACCTTCGGCCAGTGCTATTCGTTGCACGGGAGGGTGACAGCGGGCCTTCGCGGCGACGGACCTCCCGGCGCGGTGGGGTCCTCGCTTACGATGGCCGTTGCGGTGGGGCCTGCCCCCTTGAAAAAATGCCGCGCCAGCGCACCTGACCGTGCCAGGCCCGACCGGCAAGGAGCCAGCCTACGTGTCCGTCTTCAACAAGCTCATGCGTGCAGGCGAAGGCAAGATCCTGCGCAAGCTGCACCGCATCGCGGACCAGGTCAATTCCATCGAAGAGGATTTCCTCAGCCTCTCCGACGCCGAGCTGCGCGCCCTGACCGACGAGTACAAGCAGCGTTACGCCGACGGCGAGAGCCTCGACGACCTGATGCCCGAGGCGTTCGCCACCGTCCGCGAGGCCGCCAAGCGCGTGCTCGGACAGCGCCACTACGACGTACAGCTGATGGGCGGCGCGGCCCTGCACCTCGGGTACGTGGCCGAGATGCGCACCGGTGAGGGCAAGACCCTCGTCGGCACGCTGCCCGCCTACCTCAACGCGCTGTCCGGCAAGGGCGTCCACCTGATCACGGTCAACGACTACCTGGCCGAGCGCGACTCGGAGTGGATGGGCCGGGTGCACCAGTTCCTCGGCCTGGAGGTCGGCTGCATCCTCGCCAACATGACCCCGGCGCAGCGCCGCGACATGTACAACCGGGACATCACGTACGGCACCAACAACGAGTTCGGCTTCGACTACCTGCGCGACAACATGGCGTGGGCGAAGGACGAACTGGTGCAGCGGGGCCACAACTTCGCGATCGTCGACGAGGTCGACTCGATCCTCGTGGACGAGGCCCGTACGCCGCTGATCATCTCCGGCCCCGCCGACCAGGCCACCAAGTGGTACGGCGACTTCGCCAAGCTGGTCACCCGGCTCACCAAGGGCGAGGCCGCGAACCCGCAGAAGGGCGTCGAGGAGACCGGGGACTACGAGGTCGACGAGAAGAAGCGCACCGTCGCCATCCACGAGTCCGGCGTCTCCAAGGTCGAGGACTGGCTGGGCATCGACAACCTCTACGAGTCGGTCAACACCCCGCTCGTCGGTTACCTCAACAACGCCATCAAGGCCAAGGAGCTCTTCAAGAAGGACAAGGACTACGTCGTCATGGACGGCGAAGTCATGATCGTCGACGAGCACACCGGCCGTATCCTCGCCGGCCGCCGCTACAACGAGGGCATGCACCAGGCGATCGAGGCGAAGGAAGGGGTGGACATCAAGGACGAGAACCAGACGCTCGCCACGATCACCCTGCAGAACTTCTTCCGCCTCTACGAGCGCCATGACCAGAGCGGCAAGAAGGTCCCAGGGCTCTCCGGCATGACCGGTACGGCCATGACCGAGGCCGCCGAGTTCCACCAGATCTACAAGCTCGGCGTGGTGCCCATCCCCACCAACCGGGACCTCGCGCGCGTCGACCAGTCCGACCTGATCTACCGCACCGAGGTGGCGAAGTTCGCCGCCGTCGTCGAGGACATCGCCGAGAAGCACGAGAAGGGCCAGCCGATCCTGGTCGGCACCACCTCCGTCGAGAAGTCCGAGTACCTCTCGCAGCAGCTCGCCAAGCGCGGCGTGCCGCACGAGGTGCTCAACGCCAAGCAGCACGACCGGGAGGCGTCGATCGTCGCCCAGGCCGGCCGCAAGGGCGCCGTCACCGTCGCCACCAACATGGCCGGCCGCGGTACGGACATCAAGCTCGGCGGCAACCCCGACGACCTCGCCGAGGCCGAGCTGCGCCAGCACGGCCTGGACCCCGTGGACAACGCCGAGGAGTGGGCCGCCGCGCTGCCCGCCGCCCTGGAGAAGGCCGAGGCCGCGGTCAAGGCGGAGTTCGAGGAGGTCAAGGAGCTCGGCGGGCTGTACGTACTGGGCACCGAGCGGCACGAGTCGCGCCGTATCGACAACCAGCTGCGCGGCCGTTCCGGCCGTCAGGGCGACCCGGGCGAGTCCCGCTTCTACCTGTCGCTCGGCGACGACCTGATGCGCCTGTTCAAGGCCGCGATGGTCGAGCGCGTGATGGCCATGGCCAACGTCCCGGACGATGTGCCGATCGAGAACAAGATGGTCACCCGCGCCATCGCCTCGGCGCAGTCCCAGGTCGAGCAGCAGAACTTCGAGACCCGTAAGAACGTCCTGAAGTACGACGAGGTCCTCAACCGCCAGCGCGAGGTCATCTACGGCGAGCGCCGCCGCGTCCTGGAGGGCGAGGACCTGCACGAGCAGGTCAAGCACTTCATGGACGACACCATCGAGGCCTACATCCAGGCGGAGACCGTCGAGGGCTTCGCCGAGGAGTGGGACCTGGACCGGCTGTGGAGCGCGTTCAAGCAGCTCTACCCGGTGAAGGTCACGGTGGAGGAGCTGGAGGAGGCGGCCGGGGACCGCGCGGGCATCACCGCCGACTTCATCGCCGAGTCCATCACCGACGACATCTACGCCCAGTACGAGGCGCGTGAGGAGGAGCTGGGCTCCGACATCATGCGTGAGCTGGAGCGCCGCGTGGTGCTGTCCGTGCTGGACCGCAAGTGGCGCGAGCACCTCTACGAGATGGACTACCTCCAGGAGGGCATCGGCCTGCGCGCCATGGCCCAGAAGGACCCGCTGGTCGAGTACCAGCGCGAGGGCTTCGACATGTTCAACGCCATGATGGACGGCATCAAGGAGGAGTCCGTCGGCTACCTGTTCAACCTGGAGGTCCAGGTCGAGCAGCAGGTCGAGGAGGTTCCGGTCGAGGCCGCGCAGGAGCCGACGTCGCTGGAGAAGGGCGGCCAGGAGGCCGTGCCGGCGGGCCAGCGGCCCGAGATCCACGCGAAGGGGCTCGACGCGCCGCAGCGCCCGGACCGGCTGCACTTCTCCGCCCCGACCGTGGACGGCGAGGGCGGTGTCGTGGAGGGCGACTTCACCAGCGCGGAGGCCCCGGCCCGTTCCGAGTCGGACGGTCTGACGCGCGCCGAGCGCCGCAAGGCCCAGAAGGGCGGCGGCAACGGCGGCGGGCGGCGCCGCAAGAAGTAGCCGATAGAGCGGTTTTGCGCGGGGCGGGACACTGAAGGCGTGTCCCGCCCCGCGTTGCTGTCAGGTGGTAGGGACGGGCGGTTCAGGTGTGGGCGGGTTCGCCCAGCTCGACCGCCGAGCAGCGCCAGCGTTCGTCCGCGCCGCGCTCCAGGCGGAAGGCCAGTGCCCGTACGCGGTCGCCGGAGGCGATACGGGCGAACGCCTCGATCACCCCGGACCGGGGGCGGAACTCGTCGCAGTGCCGTACGACCGGGGTGCTGCCGCCCGGCGCCGCCGGCCGCAGCGGGGCCTGCGGGGCCAGTTCGACGATCCGGTCGTAGGCGGTGCCCAGGGTGTGACCGAGCATCCAGTGCGCGGGCCGCTGGCCGCTCAGGGTGAGCAGCAGCCGGTTGGCGAACCAGTAGCGGGGCAGCCGCTCGCGCTCGCGGCGCCGGGCGGCGAGGTCCGCGCCGGGCCGCCGGGGGTCGCTCCGGCGGGGCGGGGCGGTGGCTCCGGCGGGCCTGCCGCCGCTCCTGCCGGCGGGCGTCCCGGTCCTGCTGGTCATCGTCCTGTTCATGCTGTGCGCCCCCGTCGGGCCGGCCCGGCGTCTTGTACCGGGCGGTAGCTTCCGTCGGGGATCTTCTATCCGTGCCCTTCCGGCGTCGGCAAGGGCGTCGCAGGCACCCTCGGTACTCCCGGAGATTCACCTATCAGGGGCGGCCGGGCGGCGGCCGATACGTTTCGCCGCCGCGAGCGGGCAGCTCACAGGGGCCGTACGGGCGTCCGCACCGCGTACGTCCCGGCACCCCGAAGGGGGACGCACGCCCGTATGCTGGCCCAGTATTCGTAAGCCTTGAGGAAAGCGGCGGTCATGCGCGTCTACGTCCCTCTGACCCTCCCCGGCCTCGCCGCGGCGCACAAGGCGGGCGAGGTCGGCCCGGCCCCGCTGCACGCCTACGCCGTCACCCCAGCCCTGCGCGAGTGGTACGTCTCCGACGACATCGAGGAGCTGGAGTACGCGGCCCTCAGCCGCGCCGCGCAGGCGTCCCTGCGCCGCCTCGCCGCCGACCCTGCGGCGGCCCGCAAGCGCGTCGTCGTCGCGGTCGACGTGCCGGACAAGGAAGCGGTGGCCGACCCGGACCGCGGGCTCGACCAGTCCTCGGTCGGCGAGGTGCGGCTCGCCTCGGCGGTGCCGCTGTCCAAGGCCGCCGCCGTGCACGTGGACGCCGACGAGGCCGAGACCGACATCACGGCCGCGGCCGCCGCGCTGGGCGCCGCGGACCACGGCGACGACGACGCGCAGTTCACGGTGGACGGCGCCGAGGACCACGAGCTGCTCTGGTTCGCGACGCAGGAGATCCCCACCATCGTCGGCTGACCGTTTGCCGCTGGGTACCGTCTGAACATGAGCATGCACACCGCACACATCGTCTGGGACTGGAACGGCACGCTCTTTCACGACATCGACGCGGTGATGTCGGCGACGAACGCCGCCTTCGCGGAGATCGGCCTGGAACCGATCACGCTGGACCGCTACCGCGAGCTGTACCGCGTGCCGATTCCCCGCTTCTACGAACGGCTGCTGGGGCGCCTCCCCACCCAGGCGGAGTGGGACCACATGGACGTCGTCTTCCACCGGCACTACCGGGGGCACCAGGAGCGCTGCGCGCTCGCCGAAGGGGCCGAATCGCTGCTGGAGAGCTGGCAGGGGGCGGGCGGGACGCAGTCGATCCTGTCCATGCACGGCCATGACGACCTGGTGCCGCTGGTACGGGGCTTCGGGATCGAGCCCCGATTCGTGCGGGTGGAGGGGCGGCGGGGGCCGTCCGGGGGCAGCAAGACGGAGCACATGGGGCGGCATCTCGCTGAGCTGGAGCGGGAGCTGGAAGGGGTACGGGCGGGGCGCACGGTGGTGATCGGCGACGCGCTCGACGATGCCGAGGCTGCGCGGGGCGCGGGGGCTTTGGCGGTGCTCTATTCCGGGGGGAGCCATAGTCGGGCCAGCTTGGCGGAGGCCGGGGTTCCGGTGGTGGACAGTCTGGCCGAGGCGGTTGCGGTGGCGGGGGAGTTGGTGGCTGCCGCTCGCCGGTGACGTGCCGTCGGCTTTGGGGTGGTTCTGGTGGTGCCGCGGGGCGGTGCGGCCGCGGGTTGGCCGTGCCACGGTGTCCTCAAGCGCCGGACGGGCTGGGGTGGGTGGGTGCTGTGGGTGGGTGCGGGCCTGAAGGTGTCCTCAATCGCCGGACGGGCTGGATGGTGCGGCCGTGGGTGGGTGCGGGCCCAGGATGTCCTCAAGCGCCGGACGGGCTAGATGGCGGGGCCGCGTTGTTTTCGCGGGTGCTCCGCGTGAGCGAGTGGGCGTTAAAGATGTCCTCAAGCGCCGGACGGGCTGGGTGGTGCGGTTGTGGGTGGGTGTGGGGCCAGGGTGTCCTCAAGCGCCCGGACGGGCTGGATGGTGCGGTCGTGGGTGGGTGCGGGTCCAGGGTGTCCTCAAGCGCCCGGACGGGCTGGGTGGTGCGGTCGTGGGTGGGTGTGGGCCCAAGGTGTGCTCTAAGGAGTCCTTTCAGAAAGATCTTGGTGTGGCACGGTGGGTGGGGAAGGTGATCTCGTTCCTCGGGGGTGAGGATGACCCGGCCGAAACCGTGGGA
>NZ_JBFAIV010000066.1:0-18085 GCF_040654875.1 Streptomyces sp. NPDC050610
ACCCGGCCGCGCCGTCATGTCGATATCCCGCAGCACCGGCTCCTCCGCACCCGGAAAACGGAACTCCACACCCCGCAACTCCAGTTGACCGCTCCGCCGCAGCTCCGTGACCGGCTCGACGGGCGGCACGACGCTGGAGTCGGTAGTGAGGACCTCCTGGACGCGCTCGGCGCACACCTCCGCGCGCGGCACCATCATGAACATGAAGGTGGCCATCATCACGGACATCAGGATCTGCATCAGATAGGTCAGGAACGCGGTCAGCGCGCCCACCTGCATGCCGCCGCTGTCGATGCGGTGCCCGCCGAACCACAGGACGGCGATCGAGGACAGGTTCACGACCAGCATCACGGTCGGGAACATCAGCGACATCAGCCGCCCGGCCCGCATGGACACGTCCATCAGCTCGGCGTTGGCGCCCGTGAAGCGCTTGCGCTCATGGGTGTCGCGGACGAAGGCGCGGATGACGCGGATGCCGGTGATCTGCTCGCGCAGCACCCGGTTCACCGTGTCGATGCGCTCCTGCACACCCCGGAAGATCGGCCGCATCCGGCGCACGATCAGGGTCACGACGATGCCGAGTACGGGCACGATGACCAGCAGCAGCGCGGACAGCGGCACGTCCTGGTTGAGCGCCATGGCGATGCCGCCGACGCACATGATCGGCGCGGAGACCATCAGCGTGAACGTCATCAGGGTCAGCATCTGGACCTGCTGGACGTCATTGGTGGTGCGGGTGATCAGGGACGGTGCGCCGAAGTCGCCGACCTCGCGCGCCGAGAAGGACTGCACCCGGTCGAAGACGGCGCCGCGCACATCACGGCCGACCGCCATGGCCGTACGGGCTCCGAAGTAGACGGCCCCGATCGCGCAGACGATCTGGAGCACGGTGACGGCGATCATCCAGCCGCCGGTGGAGAGGATGTAGCCCGTGTCGCCCTTCACGACACCTTTGTCGATGATGTCGGCATTCAGGGTCGGGAGATACAGCGTGGCGAGCGTCTGCACGAGTTGCAGCAGCACGATCAACGCGATCGGTTTCGAGTAGGGCCTGAGATACGCCCGCAGAAGTCGTACCAACACATCGGAACCATATGCGAGGTGAAGCCATTCCGACCCGTCCTTTTCCAGGCCCTGACCAAGCCGTCTCCCATGCCCTGACCGAGCCGCCGCCGCTACCCGTCATCATGGGGAGCGGCACTTGACGGAAAGGGGTCGCCGTGGCGACGACACAGACGGCACCGGCCGGCACCATCCGGTACTGGGCCGCGGCGAAGGCCGCCGCCGGCGCCGCGGAGGAGCCGTACGCGGCCGCGACGCTCGCGGAGGCCCTGGACGCGGCCCGGCTGCGGCACACCGCGCGGCCGGAGTTCGCGCGGGTGCTGCTGCGCTGCTCGTTCCTGGTGGACGGGGACCCCGTGGGCACGCGCGACCACACGACGGTCCAATTGGCCGAGGGCGGCACGGTCGAGGTGCTACCGCCCTTCGCCGGAGGGTGAGCCCCGCACCATGAGCAATCAGCCGCACGATCCGTACGACCCATACGACCCGAACCGGCCCCACGAGCCGTACCCGCCCCAGCACCCGAATCCGCCGTACGGGCAGCAGGAGCCGTACGCGCCGCAGGGGACGTACGGCGGGCCGGAGAGCTACGGGGGGCAGGAGCCCGGGGCGTGGCCCGCGCCCGGAGAATCCCAGCAGTACCAACAGCCCCAGCAAGCCCAGCAGCAGCCGTACTATCCCGCACAGCAGGACGGCTACCAGGGCGGTTATCAGGACGAGCACACCCAGACCTGGGCGGGCCCGACCTGGGACACCAGGACCTGGCAGACCCTGTCCGCCCCGGCGGCCCCCGCCGCGGAGCCGGGCGGCCTGCCGCCGGAGCAGGGACAGGGACAGTACGAGACGTACGGCACCGGCACCGGCGCGTACGGGACCGGGCACAGCACCGGACACGGCCAGTACCAGGAAGCGCCGGCCGGTCAGGCCGCGTGGCGCGGTGACCAGTCCCCGGCGGCGCACGCCGCCCCCGGCGCGTACGGGGACCCGTACGCGCCGATGAACGGCGGCCCGAACGTACAGAGACCTCAGCAGGCACAGATGACACCTCCGGCACCGCAAACAGCCCAGGCAGCCCAGGCAGCCCAGGCCGCTCAAGAAGACCAGGCCCCGGAGCGCCCGCTGACCGCCGCGGAGAAGGCCCGCGCCGAGGGCCGGCCGCAGATCCTCGCGCCGGGGATACGGCCCGCGGCGATCACCGCGGTGCTGGCCGTCCTGCTCGCCGTGACCGCGCCGCTGCCGCGGCCGGTGCTCGCGGTCCCCGTGGTGCTGCTCCAGGCGGTCACGGCGGCGGGCTGGTTCCGGCTCAACGGCATGTGGCCCGCGCGGCAGGGCATCGCGCTGGCGTTCCTGGCCGGTCTGGTCGCCGACATCGGGCTGCTGGCCACCGACGCGGACCAGGCACCCACCGTGCTGATCGGCACGATCGGCGTCTGGATCCTGCTGGTCCTGGTCCTGCAACTGCGCAGCCGCAGCACGCCGGACGAGCGGCTGTACGGGCTCACGGCCGCCGCGGCCGCCTCGGGCCTGGCGGTGCTCGCGGCCGGGCACCTGGCGGCGGACTCCGACGCCGTCGTGGTCGGCGCCCTCGCCGTCGCGGTCGCCGTGCTGGCCAGTGCGCTGCCGCTGCCCTCGGCGGCCTCGCCCGTCGTCGCCCTGGTCGCGGCGGCCGGCGCGGGCGTCGCGGCCGGGCAGCTGACCGGCATCGGCCCGTCCGGCGCCCTGCTGGGCGCGGCGGCGGGCGTCTGTGCGCTGGTCGGCCTGCGGGTGGCGAGCTACGACTACCCGTCCCGGTTCGTGCACCTGACGGCGGGCGTCGCGCTGCCGCTGGCGGCCGCGGCCCCGGCCGTCTATGTGATCGGCCGCGCACTGGCGTAGCCCCCGTCATCGGGCACACTCGCGATCGACTCCGGTTAGGCTCACTGCACAGGCGGGGGGCCTGACCTAGAACGTGGGGGCACGGAGAGCAATGCGCGGACTGCGAATACTGCTGGTCATCGTGGTGGTGCTGGGCATCTTGTTCGTGGCGGCCGACCGGGTCGCGGTCTACTTCGCCGAGAACGAGGCGGCCAAGAAGATCAAGAGCAGCCAGAACCTGAGCGAGACGCCGGACGTGTCGATCAAGGGCTTCCCGTTCCTGACCCAGGTCGCGGACTCCAAGCTGGACGAGGTCGACATCGATCTCGACGGCGTCTCGGCCAGCGCGGGCGGCCACTCGATCCGGGTCACGAAGCTCAAGGCGTCGCTGCACGACGTGAAGATCAACAGCAGCTTCTCGTCCGCCACCGCCGACAACGCGACGGGCTCCGCCCACATCTCCTATGAGGACCTCACCAAGGCCGCCGAGCCCGGTGTGAAGGTGTCCTACGGCGGTCGCGACAAGGACGGCAAGAGCCAGGTCAAGGTCAGCGCGGGCGTCTCGCTGCTCGGCCGCCCGGTGGAGCGCAGCGTGCTGTCGACCGTGACGATGGTCGGCGGGAATACCATCCGGCTGCACGCGGACAGCGTGCCGGGCCAGGAGATCCCGGGCCTGGAGGGCCTGATCCGCAAGAAGATCGACTTCGACCGGCAGATCGACGGGCTGCCCCGGGGGATCAAGCTCGACAAGATCACCACCACCGAGGACGGCATGGACATCTCGGTCACCGGCTCCCACGTGGAGCTGGCGGGCTGAGCCCCTTTCCGGACCCGACCGCGCCGTAGGGCTCCTGGGGACGTACAGCCCTCGGAACGTACAGTCCTCGGGCCGTACAGCCCTCAGGACGTACAGTCCTCGGGCCGTACGGCGCCGCCGTCCACGCAGCGAGACGCCCGCGTCCGTACAGCAGAAGAGCCGCGCGCGTGAGGCCCGTACGGACGTCCGTACGGGCCTCACGGCGGCTTTCCCGCCAGGTGCCATATCCACGCATCCCACACTCTGAGCACAACCGTCTCAGCATCCGACACCCCGGTGACATGCGCGCCCGTCCGTCCCTACGATCGGGCCTATGAAGCGACAGGCGGATCTCACGAAGCGGCGGGCAGTCGACC
Source organism: Streptomyces sp. NPDC050610 (assembly GCF_040654875.1). Classification (NCBI taxonomy): domain Bacteria; kingdom Bacillati; phylum Actinomycetota; class Actinomycetes; order Kitasatosporales; family Streptomycetaceae; genus Streptomyces; species Streptomyces sp. NPDC050610. The sequence goes on from NZ_JBFAIV010000066.1 coordinate 4,090, forward strand.
TGTGCCGCGTCGCCGCCATGCTCTGTCTCAGCGCCTGAAGCGACGCTGACCTCCCGTTCTTCCCTCGGCCCCGGATGGGCCCGACGCTCAGCGCCGTACCCGTGCCGCCGCGTATCCCGTGCCGCCGCGCGCCCCCTCGCGCACCCGCACCGCCGCTACCGCCGCACCGCCCGCACTGCCGCAACCGCCCCGGAGGAGAGAAATATGAGCCGCAGCGACGTCCTGGTCGACGCCGACTGGGTCCAGTCCCGCATCGACGACCCGAAGACGGTCATCGTCGAGGTCGACGAGGACACCTCGGCGTACGACAAGAACCACATCAAGAACGCCGTCCGGATCGACTGGAAGAAGGACCTCCAGGACCCGGTGCGCCGCGACTTCGTCGACCGGGCCGGCTTCGAGGCGCTGCTCTCCGCGAAGGGCATCGCCAACGACGACACGGTCGTCCTCTACGGCGGCAACAACAACTGGTTCGCGTCCTACGCCTACTGGTACTTCAAGCTCTACGGCCACCAGGACGTCAAGCTCCTCGACGGCGGCCGCAAGAAGTGGGAGCTCGACTCCCGCGACCTGGTCGCCGAGGTGCCCTCCCGCGCGCGGACCGAGTACCGGGCCAAGGAGCAGGACCTCTCGATCCGCGCCTTCCGGGACGACGCCGTCGCCGCGATCGGCGAGCTCAACCTGGTCGACGTGCGCTCGCCCGACGAGTTCAGCGGCAAGCTGCTCGCCCCGGCCCACCTCCCGCAGGAGCAGTCCCAGCGCCCCGGCCACATCCCGAGCGCCCGCAACATCCCGTGGTCGAAGGCGGCCAACGACGACGGCACGTTCCGCTCCGACGCCGAGCTGAAGGAGATCTACGAGACGGCCGGCGTCGACCTGGCCAAGGACACCATCGCGTACTGCCGCATCGGCGAGCGCTCCGCCCACAGCTGGTTCGTGCTGCACGAGCTGCTCGGCCAGCAGAACGTCAAGAACTACGACGGCTCGTGGACCGAGTACGGCTCCCTCGTCGGCGTCCCGATCGAGCTCGGCGCCAACTGAGCATCCCTCCCGCTACACCCCTCTACTCTCAAGGACCCCCATATGTGTGGAGCACAGGCCGGCGGCCCGGACGCGGCGACGATCAAGCCCGGCGAGACCACCATCCAGGGCTCGGTGACCCGTGACGGCGAGCCCGTCAGCGGGTACGTCCGGCTGCTGGACAGCACCGGCGAGTTCACCGCCGAGGTGCCCACCTCGGCGACCGGGCAGTTCCGCTTCTACGCGGCCGAGGGCACCTGGACGCTGCGCGCGCTGGTGCCGGGCGCGACCGCCGACCGCACCGTCGTCGCCCAGCGCGGCGGCCTCGCCGAGGTCGCCATCGCGGTCTGAGGCATAAGAGGTATAAGAGGCATAAAGCGACGCATCGCCGTTCCACGGGACGGCGCGCGCACGGCCGAAGGGCCGCACCCCGGGGTTGGACGCCTTGGCGGGGTGCGGCCCTTCGCGCCGCCCGGCCCCCGGTCGTACGGTGGAGTCATGTACGCGCGAAGGCGCCACTGGTACTTCGCCATGATGGGCACGTGCATCGCGCTGTTCGTCCTGGCGTGGGGCGTCGTGCGCATCTGGTCGGTCCCCGCCGCGGTCGGCATGTGCCTGGTCGCGATGGTGATCCCGCCCGTCGCCGCGATCGTCGCGAACCGCAAGGGCCCCGACGACCGCTGGTGGGACGAGCCGCCGGACCCGTCCGCGCCCTCCGGGGACAAGGAGTCCGACCGCTGGTGGAACGAGCTGGACGGCAAGAAGCACCGCCACTGACGGGCGCCGGGACCGTCAGTACACGAGGGCCTGCACGCCGTCCGCCATGATCTCGCTGACGAAGACCTGCGCGCCCGCGATCCGGGCGCCCTCGATCAGATCCTTCTCCTCGATGTCCCGGCGCGCCGCGCACTGCGTGCACACCGTGATCGTGCCGCCGCCCGCCGTGATGCCCTCGATGAGGTCGGGCAGCGGCGCGGCGTGCGGCAGCTCGAACTCGGCGGCCCGCCCCGGCAGGCCGAACCACGACGACTCGCCCGTCAGCCACAGCGACACCTTGACGCCGCTCGCGACGGCGACCGCCGCCACCGTGAACGCCTGCGAGCACCGCTCGGGCGCGTCCGCGCCCGCCGTCACCTTGATCACGAGCTTCTTCGCCATGACCCCACTCTAGAAGGGCCCTGCCCCTGGGGCGCCCGGCCCCGGCTGCCGCCCGGGGGACGCGGCGGACCTCACAGCGCCGCCGCCACCGTCGGCGACTAGACTCGGCCACGGTCCGTACACCCTCACTCTCCGCCCTAGGAGCGCGCTCGTGCTTGAGGCATTCTTCACCGCCCTGTTGGTCCTGGTCGCCGTTGGCGTCATCGCGTTCGCCGGCCTGTCCGTGAAGAAGCTGTACCAGGGCCAGCGCTGACCCCCCTCCCCCGCCTACAGATCGCCTGAGCCAATGATCGAGATCCCGTCCGGCCTGAACCCGGACCTCGTGCCCCTCGCCTTCCTCCTCGGCAACTGGGAGGGAGCGGGCGTCGCCGACTTCCCCGGCACCGAGAAGTGCAACTTCGGCCAGGAAGTGACCTTCACGCACGACGGCCGCGACTTCCTGGAGTACGTCTCGCACAGCTGGACGCTCGACGGCGAGGGCAAGAAGGTCGCGCCGCTGGAGACCGAGACCGGCTACTGGCGGATCGACAAGGACCGCAAGGTCGAGGTCGTGATGGTCCGCGACCAGGGCGTGGTGGAGATCTGGTACGGCGAGCTGGCCGACCAGAAGCCGCAGATCGACCTCGTCACCGACGCCATCGCGCGGACCGCCGCCGCGGGCCCGTACAGCGGCGGCAAGCGGCTCTACGGCTACGTCAACAGCGACCTCATGTGGGTGGGCGAGAAGTCCACGCCGGATGTGCCGCTGCGCCCGTACATGTCGGCGCACCTGAAGAAGGTCGTCGACCCGAGCGAATGGGCGAAGGACCTCAAGGACCTGCCCGACGACGGCATCGCCTTCTTCAAGTAGACCTTCTTCAAGTAGACCTTCTTCGAGTAGGTAGCCCGGGGCGACCAGCCCGACAACCTCAAGAACACGGCCCCGCGGGGAAAGTCCGGTGAGAATCCGGCGCTGACCCGCAACGGTGGGCGGTGCCGCGTGCGAACGCGCGGCGCCGCGAGCCCGATCACCCGCGGCGGCCACAGCTCCTGACAACTCGCCGTGGACTGCGAGGGGACGCCGCCCGGCCGAGCGCCGCTCGGGGCAGCCTCTCCGTACGTACGGAAGCGGCCCGAGGCGAAGGCGACCGACTCCACCGTGGCGATCACCTCTCCGGCCGACGGCGCGCGCACCGCGCCCGGCGGCCCGCCCCCACCGCGCCGCCTGCCCCTGCCGCCGCTGATCATCGCGCTCGCGGCCGGGCTGCTCGTCTCCCTGTTCTGCGGGGTGGGGCTGGGCAACTCCGGCCTGGGCTGGGGCGAGGTGCTGCGCTATCTGCGGGCCGGGCTGACCGGCGGGACCATCGCGCCCGACCAGGTGTCCGCCTACACCATCGTGTGGGAGCTGCGCTTCCCGCGCGCCCTGCTGGCCGCGGTCGTCGGCGCCGGGCTCTCCGCCATCGGCGTCGCCGTGCAGGCCATGGTCCGCAACGCCCTCGCCGACCCCTTCGTACTGGGCATCTCCTCGGGGGCCGCGGTCGGCGCCAACGCCGTGCTGATCTTCGGCGCGCTGGGGGCGCTCGGCATCTGGGCGCTGTCGGCGGCGGCGTTCGCCTCGGCGCTCGCCGCGATGGCCCTCGTCTACGCGGCGGCCCGCACCCCGCAGGGGCTCACCCCGCTGCGCCTCGTGCTGACCGGCACCGCCATGTACTACGGCTTCTCGGCGATCAGCACCCTGATGGTCTTCAGCTCCGACCGGGCCGAGGCCGCCCGGTCCGCGATGATGTGGCTGCTGGGCAGCCTGGGCGGGGCCAGCTGGAACTCCTTGCCGATCGCGGCCGGCGCCGTACTGGCCGGGCTCGCGCACCTCGCCTGGTCCGCGCGCCGGCTGAACGCCCTGGCCATGGGCGACGAGACCGCCGCGGCCCTCGGCGTGGACGCCGGGCGGCTGCGCAAGCAGCTGTTCGTGACCGCGGCGGGCGTCACCGGGGCCGTGGTCGCCGTCAGCGGCGCCATCGGCTTCGTCGGGCTGATGGTCCCGCACATCACCCGCATGCTGGTGGGCGCCGACCACCGCCGGGTACTGGCCGTGGCCCCGCTGCTCGGGGCCGTGCTGCTGGTGTGGGTGGACATCCTCTCCCGCGTGCTGCTCGCGCCCGTGGAACTTCCCATCGGCGTCATCACTGCCGTCGTGGGCGTGCCCTGCTTCGTGCTGCTGATGCGCCGCCGCGGCTACACCTTCGGAGGCGCCTGATGCGCGTGGACGTCGAAGACCTCTCGGTCGCGATAGCGGGCGCCCGCATCGTCGAGGACATCACGCTACGGGCCGACAGCGGACAGCTCGTCGGCCTCGTCGGCCCCAACGGCAGCGGCAAGTCGACCCTGCTGCGCTGCGTCTACCGGGCGCTGCGCCCGGCCGCCGGGACCGTCCGGCTGGACGGCGCGGACCTGCACGCCATGGACGTACGGGAAGGGGCGCGGGCCCTGGCCGCGCTGCCGCAGGAGTCGGTGAACGAATTCGACTTCACCGCCGCCGAGGTCGTGGCCATGGGGCGGCTGCCGCACCAGAAGGCCGTCGCGCGCGCCACCGCCGCCGACGCCGCCGCGTGCGTCGCGGCGCTGGACCGGGTCGGCGCGGGCCACCTGGCCGACCGCGGCTTCCTGACCCTGTCGGGCGGCGAGAAGCAGCGGGTGCTGATCGCCCGCGCGCTGGCCCAGGAGTCGCGGGTGCTGGTCCTGGACGAGCCGACGAACCACCTCGACATAGCCCAGCAGCTGGAGGTCCTGTCGCTGGTGCGCGACAGCGGGCTGACAGTGCTGGCCGCGCTGCACGACCTGAACCTGGCGGCCGGCCACTGCGACGTGCTGTACGTCATCGCCCGCGGCCGGATCGTGGCCTCGGGCCCGCCGCACGAGGTGCTGACGCCCGAGCTGCTCGCCGAGGTCTTCGGGGTACGGGCGCACCGCGTCCCGCATCCGGAGTCCGGCGCCACGCAACTGCTCTTCGACCGGCTCCCCGCCGCCCCGTGACCCACTCCGTGGCCCACTCCCCGCCCCGCCCCGTGATCCGAAGGACGTCCCCCGCCATGCACGCTCGCGCAGCCACCGCCGTCGCCGCCGCCGTCGCGGCCCTCGCCCTGGCCCTGACCGGCTGCGGCGCCGAGGTCGGCTCCTCCGGCTCCGGCACCTCGGGGGACAAAGCCGCCAAGGGGTCGGGCCACTACCCGGTGACCGTGGAGAACTGCGGCCAGAAGACGACGTACGACAAGGCGCCGCAGCGGGTGGTGACCAACGACGTGGGCATAGCCGAGATCATGTTCGCGCTCGGCCTCGAAGACCACATGGCGGGCTATGTGATGCCCGACTACAAGGCCAGCCGCGAGGACGTCCCCTGGAAGGACGGCTACCAGAAGGTCAAGTGGCTGTCCAAGAAGCAGATCAACAAGGAGCTGGTCCTCGACGCGAAGGCCGACATGGTCTTCGCGGGCTGGAACTACGGCTTCGGCGAGGGCGACGGCTTCACGCCCGCCGGCCTCAAGAAGCTCGGCATCGGCTCGTACGTGCTGACCGAGTCCTGCCGCAACGGCTCCTCGGGCAAGTCGCGCGGCGTGATGCCGCCGCTGGAGGCCCTCTACACGGACCTGACGACGCTGGGGAAGATCTTCGACGTCGAGGACCGCGCCGACAAGCTCGTGGCCGGCTTCAAGAAGCAGGTCGCCGACGCCCAGGCCAAGCTGCCGAAGGACGGCCACCGGCCGTCCGTCTTCCTCTACGACTCCGGCCAGGACAAGCCGTTCACGGCGGGCGCGTACGCGGGGCCGCAGGACATCATCGCCAAGGCCGGCGGCAAGAACGTGATGGAGGACGTCAAGGACACCTGGGCGACCGTGAGCTGGGAGGCGGTCGTCGACCGCGACCCCGAGGTCATCCTGATCAACAACTACGGGACGCCCAACGCCGAGCAGAAGAAGGAGTTCCTGATGTCCTACCCGCCGCTGAAGAACGTCAAGGCCGTCAAGAACCACCGCGTCTTCGTCCTCGACTACGTCGATCTGGTGGAGAGCCCCCGCAATCCGTCCGCCATCGCCGCACTGGCCGGTTATCTGAAGGAGGTCCACGCGGGCTGAGGCTGCCTACACTGGGCTGCGTGGTGGACACCGACTGGCAGAGCGATCTCCGTAAGCGCGGATACCGGCTGACCCCGCAGCGCCAGCTCGTGCTGGAGGCGGTGGACAAACTGGAGCACGCGACACCCGACGGCATCCTCACCGAGGTGCGGCGCACGGCCAAGGGCGTCAACATCTCCACCGTCTACCGGACGCTGGAGCTGCTGGAGGAGCTGAAGCTGGTCAGCCACGCCCACCTCGGCCACGGCGCGCCCACGTACCACCTCGCGGACCGGCACCACCACATACACCTGGTCTGCCGGGACTGCACGGACGTGATCGAGGCCGATCTGTCGGTCGCGGAGCCGTTCACCGAGACGCTGCGCGAACGGTTCGGGTTCGACACGGACATGAAGCACTTCGCGATCTTCGGACAGTGCGCGAAGTGCGCCGGTAGGGCCGCCGCCGCCGAGTCGTAGGCTTAGCGGTATGAAGAGCCCTTTGCTGTCGCTGCCCGGCGCCGTCCCCGGCGAGGGCCCCGACGAAGGAGTCGCCGCACACTACGGCGACCTGTTCCGCGAGCAGCGCGCGCTCGCCGACGGCACCGGTTTCGTCGACCTCTCGCACCGCGGAGTGGTCACCGTCACCGGCGCCGAACGCCTGGCCTGGCTGCACCTGCTCCTCACCCAACATGTCAGCGAGCTCCCGGCCGGGCAGGCCACGGAGTCGCTGATCCTCTCCGCCAACGGCCACATCGAGCACGCCCTCTACCTGGTGGACGACGGCGAGACGACGTTCGTCCACGTGGAGCCCGGCACCCAGGAGGCGCTGATCGCCTATCTGGAAAGCATGAAGTTCTTCTACCGCGTCGAGGTCGCCGACCGCACCGCCGACCTCGCGGTGGTGCACCTCCCGGCGGGCTCGATCGCCCCGGTGCCGGGCGGCGTGACGGTGCGCGAGACGCCGCACGGCCGCGACCTGTTCCTGCCCCGGGCCGACCTGGAGGGGTTCGCCGCCGAGCACGGCCCGGCCGCCGGGTCGCTCGCGTACGAGGCGCTGCGCGTCGAGGCGCACCGGCCCCGCCTCGGCCTGGAGACCGACCACCGCACCATCCCGCACGAGCTGGGCTGGATCGGCGGCGCCGTGCACCTCCAGAAGGGCTGCTACCGCGGTCAGGAGACGGTGGCGCGGGTGCACAACCTGGGCAAGCCGCCGCGGCGCCTCGTCTTCCTGCACCTCGACGGCAGCGAGGTGCACCTGCCCCCGCACGGCGCGCCGGTGCGGCTGGCGGCGGACGGCCCGGACGGGCGTCAGCTGGGGTTCGTCACGACGTCCGCGCGCCACCACGAGCTGGGGCCGATCGCGCTCGCCCTGGTGAAGCGGAACGTGCCCGTCGACGCCGCGCTGATCGCGGACGGGACGGCGGCGGCCCAGGAAGTGGTCGTGGAGCCGTAACCCCGGCCTTCGAGCCGTAGCCCCCGGCCAGGGAGGCTTTCCGCCTCTCGGACCTCGGTCAGCGACTTCAGACCTCGATCAACACCGTGAACGGGCCGTTGTTCGTGAGCGAGACCTTCATGTCCGCTCCGAACCGGCCCGTCTCCACCTGTGCGCCCAGCTCCCTCAGTCGCGCCACGACCTCCGCCACCAGCGGCTCGGCGACCTCGCCGGGCGCGGCGGCGTTCCAGGTCGGCCGACGTCCCTTCCGGGCGTCACCGAGGAGGGTGAACTGGGAGATGACCAGCAGCGGCGCCCCGACGTCCGAGCAGGACTTCTCGTCCTCCAGGACCCGTACGGACCACAGCTTGCGGGCCAGCTGCGCGGCCTTGGCCGCCGTGTCGTCGTGGCCGACCCCGACCAGCACGCACAGCCCCTGGCCCACGATCTCGCCGACCGTCTCGCCGTCCACGACGACGCTCGCCCCGTCCACCCTCTGCACCACAGCACGCATACCGACCATGATGCCTCGGCCGGTCCGTACGGCCGTCCGGGGCCGTTCGGGTGCAGACGCCCTGCGACGGGGGCGCCCAGAGTGGCACGATGCGTGCAGGCGGTGCGTTATGTGGGCAACGTGACCTGGTCGCGCACCGCCCGAGGGGACGGAAACGCATGATCACACCCGGCGCCGGGCAGACACCCGGCCCCGCATCCACTGCCCGCTCCACCACCGGCCGCGCCCCCGCGGCTCGCACCGAGGACGGCCTCATGCTCCAGAGCGAAGCATTGCAGCCCAGACCCCCGATCCAGCGCTCCGGGAGACTGGCCGACATGCCGGTGCGGGAGCTGGCCGAGCTGCGCCTCGCCGAGCTGCGCACGCTGCGCCGCGACGCTCAGCAGGACGAGGCCGACCTCAGCTATGTACGGCGGCTGCTCCAGGGCCGCATCGACATCCTCCGGGCCGAGCTGGCCCGGCGCGCCGCGCCCCGGTCGCCGGTGGTCGACCGGCTCTCGGAGATCCTCGCGGACGTACCGTCCACCCACCGCTCCTCCGCCCGGCATGTGACGCTCGGCATGCCGCACAGCGAGGAGTTCCGGCGGCTGGCCGAGGACATGCTCTCGGAGGTCGAGCTGTCCGACCTGGAGGCCCGTACGGACCAGGAGCTGCACACCGCGATGGGCCGTCTGGTCCGCTATGAGCAGCAGGTTTCGCGGCGCCGGCAGCAGTTGCAGCACACGGCGGACGATTGCGGCGGGGAGATCGCCCGCAGGTACCGTGAGGGAGAAGCCCAAGTAGACGATCTGCTCTCCTGACGTCCGCGGAACCAACGGGTCCGCGACACCGCCGGGGGCAGTGCGCACACCCCGGAAGGCCCCCGATGTCCTCTTCCAGCCCCGCGGCCGACGCCGCCATATCCCCGGTCCTCGCCGAGGTCGTACGCTCCGGTTTCGTCGAGGGCCGTCATCGCGGTTCGCTGGTGGTGCTGGCCGCCGACGGGAGTGTGGAGCTGGCGCTGGGCGAGGCGTCCGCGCCGGTCTTCCCGCGCTCCAGCAACAAGCCGATGCAGGCCGCGGCGGTGCTGCGGGCCGGGCTGGAGCTGTCCGGCGAGCGGCTGGCGCTGGCGGCCGCGAGCCATTCCGGCGAATCGTTTCACCTCGATCTGGTGCGCAAGATGCTCGCCGAGTACGACCTCTCCGAAGAGAACCTCCAGACCCCGCCCGACCTGCCGCTGGACCCGGTCGAGGCGCAGGCGTACCTGGCGGCCGGCCACACCCCCGACCGCGTCACCATGAACTGCTCCGGCAAGCACACCGCCATGCTCGCCGCGTGCGCCGCGAACGGCTGGCCGATGGAGGCCTACCTCGCCCCCGGCCACCCCTTGCAGCGCCTCGTCCTCCAGGTCGTCGAGGAGGCGAGCGGCGAGCGCGTCGCGCACGTGGGCACGGACGGCTGCGGCGCACCCCTGATGTCCCTGACGCTGACCGGTCTGGCCCGCGCCTTCCGCTCGTTCGTGCTGGCCGAGCCGGGCAGCGCCGAGCGGCGGGTCGCGGACGCGATGCGCGCCCACCCCGAGTACGTGGCCGGCACCCGCCGCCCCGACACCTGGCTGATGAGCGAGGTGCCGGGCGCCCTGTCGAAGATGGGCGCGGAGGCCGTGCAGGCCGTGGCGCTGCCGGACGGCCGGGCCCTAGCCTTCAAGATCGACGACGGGTCGGTACGGGCGCTCGGCCCGGTACTGGCGCGGGCGCTCGCCCTCCTCGGCGTCGACTCCCCCGTCGTCGCCCGCATCGGCGACGCCCCGCTGCTCGGCGGCGGCGAGCGGGTCGGCGAGGTCCGCGCGACGTTCTGACGGCGCCGGGCCCTACTGCGGATGACCTGACCGCGGGCGACCACGCCGAGGCTTTCCCCACCGCGGATAAATCGCGTGCGGGCCGGCGCGGACGCGGCTTAGCGTGGGCCCATGAGCCTTGAGGTCCGTACGATCGCCGAATCCGACGTCCCGGACTGGTGCCGGGCGATGCACGTCGGTTTCCTGCGCCGGCCCACGGTCTCCAAGGAGGAGGCCGAGGTCCGGCTGGCGGGCATGGACCTCGCCCGCACCCAGGGGGCGTTCGACGCGGACGCGCACGGCGGGGGCCGCTGCGTGGCCACGTTCCGCAGCTTCGCGCAGCAGCTCACGGCCGTCGGCGGCGCGGCGGTGCCGGCCAATGCCGTCAGCAATGTGACGGTGTCGCCGACGCACCGCCGCCGCGGGCTGCTCAGCCGCATGATGGACGCCGACCTGCGGCTCGCCAAGGAGCGCGGCGACGCCGTCGCGACCCTGATCTCCGCCGAGTACCCGATATACGGGCGGTACGGCTTCGGCCCGGCCACCTGGATCACCGAATGGGAGATCGACGTCGCGCGCGCCGGTCTCGACCGGCGGTACGCGGGCCCCGCGGACGGCGGCCGGGTGGACTTCGCGAGCCCGGAGACCGTACGGGAACTGGGGCCCGCCTTCCACGAACGGCTCCGCGCGGTGCGGCCCGGCATGGTCGACCGCTCCGAGCGCTGGTGGCGGATGGAGACCGGCACCATCCCCACATCCGACGAGCCGTGGCAGGAGCCGTTCTACGTCCTCTATCGGCGCCCGGACGGCACGGTCGACGGCCTGCTCTCGTACCAGGTCGAGGAGCGCTGGGACGGCAAGCTGCCGGACAACACCGCGACCGTGCGCAGCCTGCTCGCCGCCACCCCGGCGGCCGAGCGCGCCCTGTGGCACTTCGTGCTGTCGGTCGACTGGATCACCAAGGCGACCAGCGGCCACCGCGCCCCCGACGACCTGCTCCCGCTGCTGCTCGGCGACCCGCGCGCGGCCCGCGTCACCACCCAAGCCGACTACCTGTGGCTCCGGCCGCTGGACGTGGAGCGGCTGCTTGAGGCCCGTACGTACGGGGCGTCGGCCTCTCTCGTCCTCGACATCGCCGACCCCGCGGGCCTCGCCGCCGGCCGCTGCCTCCTGGACGCGGCCCCCGACGGCGCGTCCTGCGCCCCCACGACGCGCTCGCCCGATCTCACCCTGGGCGTCGGGGAGTTGGGCGCCCTGTACCTCGGCGACGAGTCGGCGGTCCGGCTCGCGGCGCTGGGCCGCGTGACGGAGGAGCGCCCCGGGGCGGCGGCGACGGCGGACGCCCTGCTGCGCACGTCGCGCCGCCCTTGGTGCCCGGACGTCTTCTGACGACGGGACGGATGGGGGCGGGGCCGGTCGGTGCGCCGGCCTTTGGGCTTGCGCGGGCCCGGTCGGTGCGCGCTGACCGATGAACTTCCGTGGGCCACCGGGCCGGGGCGCTAACCGATGAGCTTGCGCGGGCCCGGTCCCTCCTCCTGGAGCCGGTCCCAGGGGTTGGTGAGGACGCACCGGTCGATGGTCAGGCAGCCGCAGCCGATGCAGTCGGTCAGATGGTCGCGGAGCTTCGTCATCTGCTCGATGCGCTCGGTCAGGTCCTGCCGCCAGCACTCGGAGACCCGCGCCCAGTCCTCGCGGGTGGGCGTGCGGTTCTCGGGGAGCATCGCGAGGGCGCCCCGGATAGTGGCGAGCGGGATGCCGAGCCGCTGGGAGACCCGGATGAAGGCGACGCGGCGCAGCGTGTCGCGGGTGTAGCGGCGCTGATTGCCGCTGGTACGGCGGCTGTTGATGAGGTCCTGGCGCTCGTAGAAGCGGAGCGCGGAGGCGGGGACGCCGCTGCGTTCAGAGAGTTCGCCGACGGTCAGTTCTTTGGCCTGCCAGGGGACTTGGGTCATGGCGGCCAGAATAGCTTGACTTAAACCATTGTTTAAGTTGGAGGCTCTTTCCCACGGCGACCACGCCGTTCCGAACTCCGGGGAAGGACCTGCCATGACCACCGCCCAGCCCGAACGCCCCTACCGCCTCGCCGTCATCATCGGCTCCACGCGTGAGGGCCGCTTCGGCCCCACCGTCGCCAACTGGTTCATCGCCCAGGCCGCGCGCCGCGACGACGTCGAGACGCACGTCATCGACCTGGCCGAGACCCCGCTGCCGATGAACCTCAGCGGCGACCCCGGCCCCGAGGCCGCCGCCGCGCTGGCCGCCGTCACCCCGCACCTGGCCGCCGCCGACGCCTTCGTCGTCGTGACGCCCGAGTACAACCACAGCTACCCGGCGCCGCTGAAGAACCTCATCGACTGGCACCTCGACGAGTGGCAGGCGAAGCCCGTCGGGTTCGTCTCCTACGGCGGCCTCTCCGGCGGCCTGCGCTCCGTCGAGCACCTGCGCCCGGTCTTCGCCGAGGTGCACGCGGTCACCGTCCGCGACACGGTCAGCTTCCACATGCCCTGGGGCCAGTTCGCGGAGGACGGCAGCCACAAGGACGGCGCGGCGGCCTCCGCCGCCGCCAAGACCATGCTCGACCAACTCGGCTGGTGGGCGCGGGCACTGGCGACGGCGCGGGCCGTCCACCCGTACGGCGGCTGAGGCTCGTACGGGCACCGCCCGCCGTAGGTCCGTACGGGCACTACCAGCCGTACGTGCCCGTACGGCGGCGGGCGGCCCGTGGATCAGCTCACGCCTCGCACCGCGCCTGCCGCCCGTACAGCGGCTCACGCCCGTACGCCCTCGGCGTGCCCGTTTTCCGCACGTCCCCATGCCCCGCGGCCGCCGTACGACCGGCGGCCGCCCCCCGATCCGCATGAGCGGAGACCCGAGATGACCCCGCCCCACCTCACCCGGCTGCTGCGGGCGCGCCTGCGCCCGTACCGCCGTCCCGTCGCGATCATCATCGTGCTGCAACTGGCGCAGACGCTCGCCAACCTCTACCTGCCGTCCCTGAACGCCGACATCATCGACGACGGCGTACTGACCGGCGACACCGGCTACATCCTCTCGGCGGGCGGGCAGATGCTCGCCATCACCCTGGCGCAGATCGCGTGCGCGGCCGGGGCGGTGTTCCTGAGCGCGCGGACCGCGATGGCGGTCGGGCGGGACGTGCGCGGCGCCGTCTTCCGGCAGGTGCAGTCCTTCTCGGTGCGGGAGGTCGGGCAGTTCGGCGCGCCGTCCCTGCTCACCCGCTCGACCAATGACGTCCAGCAGGTGCAGATGCTGGTCCTGCTGGTGTTCACGCTGCTGGTCTCGGCGCCGTTCATGTGCGTCGGCTCGATCGTGCTGGCGCTCGGCGAGGACGTTCCGCTGTCCGCGCTGCTGCTGGTCATGGTGCCGGTGCTGGCCGTCGTGCTGGTGCGCGTGTCGCGCGCGCTGGGGCCGGTGTTCCGCTCCATGCAGGGGCGCATCGACCGGGTCAACCGGGTGCTGCGCGAGCAGATCTCCGGGGCCCGCGTGGTCCGCGCGTTCGTACGGGACCGGCATGAGCAGGAACGGTTCGACGCGGCCAACGCGGATCTCAAGGACACGGCGGTGCGGGTCGGGCGGATCGTCGCCTGGATGTTCCCGCTCGTCACGCTGATCATGAACGTCACCGGCGTCGGCATCCTGTGGTTCGGCGGGCACCGCATCGACAGCGGCGGCATGCAGGTGGGCGCGGTGACCGCGTTCCTCAACTACGTGATGCAGATCTTCATGTCCGTGATGATGAGCACCTTCGTCTTCTTCCAGGTGCCGCGCGCGGAGGTGTGCGCCGAACGCATCGACGAGATCCTCGCCACCGAACCGAGCGTCGCGCCTCCCCTCGCCCCCGTCGCCCGGCTGCGGCGGAGCGGTCTTCTGGAGTTGCGGGGTGTGGAGTTCCGTTTTCCGGGTGCGGAGGAGCCGGTGCTGCGGGATATCGACATGACGGCGCGGCCTGGG
>NZ_JBFAIV010000067.1:0-17811 GCF_040654875.1 Streptomyces sp. NPDC050610
GCTACCTCGCCGGACTCCACCTCCGCGCCTCCATGATCTGGATCAAAGACCTCACCCAAACCACTCAGTGACCACAACTCAATACAGGCCCTAGTAGCGGGGTTGCGCACTGTTATGGTTCGATCGTATCAATAAGAGGAACGGTGTACGACGAACGGTGCACGACGGGGAGGAACGAGCGAATGAAGTACGTGCTGTGGCAGGTGCTGGGGATGGTCCTGGTCGCCCTGGGCGGTCAGGGGGTCATCCGGCTGCTGATCGACCAGGACAAGCCCGGCCTGCTCGGCTGGGTCCCCGGCGGCTTCGCGGCCCACCTGATCGGCTACCTCGCCGTCACGGCCGCCGGCGGTGTGCTGGCGGGCTGGGCGGCCGAGCGGGTGCAGAAGGCCAAGGCGCAGCGGTGAGGGCGGGCGCTGCGGACACGCGGCGTCGAGGCGCGCGCGGACGCAGCGCCCGCTACGGATACGGATACGGACGTACGCGGATCAGCGGGCGTACTCCTTGAGTTCCTCGGTGTCGAGGGTGATGCCTACGGGGGCGGGCAGCTCGACCGTGGCGCCGTAGTCGTACGACGGGTGCTTCCGGTACTGGCCGTTCTCCAACTCGCTGTACACGGTGAGGGAGCAGGTCTCGCGGTCGATGAGCAGGTAGACGGGGATGCCGGCGTCCGCGTAGGCGAACCGCTTCTCGTGGCGGTCCCGCTTGTCGGTGTCGGCGTCGTGGGAGGTCACCTCGACGGTCATCAGGACGCCGTCGGGCTCGGCCCACTCGCCCTGGCCCGCGAAGTGCCGACGAGGCGCGAGCGCGCCGTCCGGGCGGGCGCGGCCCTTGCGGTACGTCTCGACTCGCAGCCCTTGCTCGGGGTACAGATCCAGCTCCGGTCGGTGCTGCATGCACTGCCGCAGCAGCCACATGAAGATGGTTCCGTGGTCGCCGTCGGGCACCGGCTTGACCTCAAGCTTTCCGTCGATGAATTCGAGCGTCACTGTTTCGGGGGCTGCGTGGGAGATCTGCTCGAAGTCCTCGACTGCCATCTGGGGCTGGTCGGCGGTGCTGGGGGTCATGGTGTCGCCTCCTTCCCTACATCGTGCCCTGCTGCGGGTACGGACGGGCGATGTGGTCATGCGTGGTTCCTCTCTGGTGGGCGGATGGCGGCGGCACGGGCCTCGTCGGCGCGCGCGTGTACGTATGCGGGTGGGAGGGCGGGCGGGTGGCGGTCCGGCGGGGTCTCGCCCCGGCAGGGGGCGCAGATGCCGCCGGGCAGGGCCTCGGGGCGGCCGGGAGCGCGGCAGACGGTGCATTCGAGGACGCGCAGGGGTGCGGGGCGCGTACCGTCCGGCTCCCATGGCGGCGGGGGCGGCATCTTCGCGATGAGGCGGGCGCGGGTGAAGCCGTACGCGTGCCGGACGTTGGACGGCAGCCCGTCGGCGAGGGCGTGCAGGAACTGGGCGGGCGTCGCGCCGCGCGCGAACCACTCGGCCGCCAGCGCCTCCAGGGACGCGCAGTCGTCGGCGGAGAGCGTCAGGCGGGGTTCGGCGCGGCCGAGGGCGGCCAGCTGGTCGTACGCCTGGGAGCGGGTAGCTCGTTCGGGTTCGGTCCGGGGCGGCTGCTGCGCGTCGGGTACGTTCCCGGCGCGGAACGCCATCCACCACGCGTCGTCCCGTGCCGTACGGGAGAAGTACGTGCGCGTCACCCAGCGCGGGCTGCCGTCCTCGCCCCAGTGGTGTTCGGCGACGCGGCGCAGGTGACCGGCCTCCGACAGGCGGCGCAGCGCCGTGCGCAGGGCGCACTGCCCGTAGTCCGGCAGCACTTTGGCGAGGGTCTTCACGGAGATGTCCGCGCCGTCCGGCAGCCGGTCCAGGTACGCCGCCACGGATGCCTCGCGACGCGGGAGGTGCGCGAAATCGTGGGCTTTGCGGGGGAGTTGGGACGGCGCGCTGCGCTTGCCGTAGCCGGTACTCGCCATGGGGTGTGCGGCCGGGGAGGGGGCAGCGTTAAAGTCTTCGGTAGCCATAGAGATCGCTCTTTCGATCTTGGTGGTCAGACCCCGGACGTGTGTTGGTAGCACCGGCCGGGGTCGTTTGTTGTCGCGAACGCTAAACCGTCATTACGTGCCGTGGCAAGTCGGTCGCGTTAAGTCATCCCGGCTGCCGCGCGCGGGAGTTGGGAGGGGGGTGGGTAAGTCCTCCCAGCCATTCCTTGGAAAGAGCGCCCGGACTGCGGGGCTTGAGCTCCGGGGCGCGAGGCGCTCTTTCCGGACGTATTCAGGCGGGGCGTATTCAGGCGGCGCGTTCGGCCATGATGACCACGCTCGGCCCGCTGTTTTCATTCGCGGGAAGCCGGAGTTCGGCCACCGGGCGCAGACCGGCCCGCTCGATCAGTTCCACGAACTGTTCCGGCCGCCATTTGTGCGTGGTCCAGCGAACGGGCACTCCTCCGTATGCCTCGGTGCGTACCGCGTCCTCGTCGCCGACGTGCGTTCCGGTGATGAAGTGGCCGCCCGGTTTCAGTGCGCGCGCGAACATGGCGAGCACCTGGGGGAGGACGTCGCGGGGGAGGTTGAACAGAGACCACCAGCCGAGCACGCCGCCGAGCGACGCTTCCGCGAGGTCGAGGTCGGTGGCGGAGGAGACGCTGAAGCGGCATTCCGGGTGCAGTCGGCGCGCGTTCTCGATCATGCGAGGAGAGAGGTCCACCCCGGACACGTCGATTCCGCGTTCCGCGAGGTAGGCGGTCACCGTTCCGGGCCCGCAGCCGACGTCGAGGACGGGGCCGAGCCCGTTCACCGTATCCGCGAACGCGTCGATCGACGCCTTGAGCCAGGGGTGGCGGCGGATGTCGCCCATTCCCGTCGTCGCCACCATGTGGGCGTAATTGTCGGCTACTCGGTCATAGGACTCACGGACCGTGTCGAGATCTGCTGGACGGTCGATCGGGTGTGCGCACATCGGCTGACGGTATCGGTTGTTGTCAAAGTGCTTTTGGGGTACGGGATTGCTTGGCAACTGCCGTTGTTTGGGGCGGGCTTCGGCTCGGGGGCCGTCGGGGTGTCGACCGTTGAGGGGTCAGTCCGGGGGTGTGTCGGTGAGCAGTCGGATGCCATCGATCAGTGCCTGAGCCTGGCCGTCGGGCCAGTCCGCGATCCGGCCCGCGAGGTGGCGGGCCAGGCTGTCGCGGAGCCCGGCGACCGCGGCGCGGCCTTGGGGTGTCAGCGTGAGCAGCGTGGCCCGGCGGTCGCGGGGGTCGGGGCTGCGTTCGAGCAGGCCCGCGGCTTCGAGCCGGTCGGCGTAGCGGCTTGCCCCGGAGCGGTCGATCCCGACCTCGTCGGCCAGTCGCGCCGCCGATTGCGGTCCGAGCCGGTCCAGCCCGCTGAGCACCGGGTAGGTCTGGCGGTCGACGCCCGGCGGCGCCGATTCGAGGGCCGCGTTGTAGAGCGCGCTCCGGTTGCGTCGCAGCAGCAGCTGTCCCAGCGCTTGCTCAAGGTCCCGTGCCAGATCCGTACGTGCCATCCGGCAATCATACGTGCGAATCGCACGGAATGGGCGTAGGGTCTTTGCGTGTGAGTCGCACGCATTTTTCCTAGGGGGTCTCATGGTCATGGGTCATGTGCTGTCGGGGCGGATCATCGGTCAGCCGGACGGCATCGCGGTGGACGCCGAGCTCGCGACACCGGTGGACACCGAGCTCGCGACACCGGGCGGCGCGGGCGAGGTTGTCGAGCGACTGAACGGCGCGCGGCGGGCCGAGGGGGCGCGGTGAGGGCCGAGAGGCGCCGCAGCGCGCTGATCGGGCCGGTGCTGGTGTTGGCCACGCTGGTCTCCAGCATCATCAGCTCGTTCGGCGCTCCGCTGATCCCCACTGTCGCTCGTGAATTTCATGAGTCGTTGAGCACGGCACAGTGGTCGCTGACCGTGGCACTGCTGGTCGGCGCGGCGAGTTCCCCGGTCCTGGGGCGGCTCGGCGACGGCCCGCGACGGCGGGTGACGCTGCTCGGCGGCCTGGCCGTGGTCACGGCGGGCGGTGTCGTGGCCGCGTCGGCAGGCGACTTGGGGACGTTGCTCGTCGGCCGCGGACTGCAAGGCGCCGGGCTCGGGCTGGTGCCGCTGGCGATGGCCACCGCTCGGGACGAACTGCCGCAGGCCAAGGTCGCGCCGATGATCGCGCTGCTGTCGGTATCGGCGGGGGCCGGCCTCGGCGCCGGTTACCCGATCAGCGGGTTGCTCGCCGAGGCGTGGGGGCTGGCGGGCGCGTACTGGTTCGGCGCGATCGTGTCCGGCCTCGCGTTGATCTGCGTCGCCGCCGTCGTACCGTCGAGCGCGGGGCGCAGCGCACCTGAACGGCTCGACTACGTCGGCGCCGTGCTGCTCGCGTTGGCGCTGGTCACCACACTGGTGGCAGTGGCGGAGGGGACGCGGTGGGGTTGGGGTTCGCCTGCGATCATCGGCCTGTTGGCCGCCGGGGCAGTGTTCTTCGCGGTGTGGGCCGTGCAGCAACTGCGTGCCGGGAACCCGCTGGTTCAGCTGCGTCTGCTGCGCCATCCCTCCGTGCTCTCCGCCGATGCCTGCGCCATGGTGCTCGGCGTCGCGATGTACATGGTGCTTTCGGGGGCGACGGAGTTCGTGCAATCCCCGCGCTCGGGCGGATTCGGGTTCTCCGCGTCGGCCGTCGTGGCCGGCCTCGTCCTCATCCCCCTGTCCTTCTTCATGCTGATCAGCTCCCGCACCCTGCCGACCTTGGTGAAACGCGTAGGCATCCGGGCGGTACTGACGCTGGGCTGCCTCGTAGCCGCGCTGGGCTGCGGATTCTTCGCCGTCTTCCATGACGCCCTGTGGCAGGCCTTCGTCATGACGGGCGTCCTGGGAGTGGGGCTGGGCATCACCTTCGCCGCGATTCCCGGCGTGATCGTGCGGGCGATCCCCGCCCGGGAGACAGGCAGCGCCATGGGCTTCTACCAGGTGGTCCGCTTCACCGGCTTCTCCCTGGGCAGCGCGCTCGCCGCCACCGTCCTGGCCGCCCACGTCAGCGGCGACGGCCGACCGACGGTGGGCGGCTTCACCATGGTGCTGTGGATCTCCGCCGGCTTCTGCGTCACCGCCGCCGCCCTCGCCTGGTTCCTGCCCGCCCGATCCACCGGGTCCACAGCCGACCAGGATCAGGGCCGGGGCGAGGACCAGGGCGAGGACCAGGGCCAGGGCGAGAACCAGGGCCAGGGTGATCGTGTTACGGGCCCGTAGGGAACTGGCGGGTTCCGGCGGCGTGTTACGCGGGGCGCGTCGGGTGGTACAGCCGCCAGGTCACGTTGAGTCCGCTGCCGGCGGGGGCCACGGGTGCCGGTGCGGGTTCGCTGTGGAGTTCGGTGAAGCCCAGGCGGCGCGGTATGGCGGCGCTGGAGACGTTGGCCGAGTCGTGCGTGATCTCCAGGTACTCCACGTCCGGCAAGGTGAACATCTCGGCGACCAGCGCCGCCGCCGCTCTTGTGGCGATGCCCCGGCCGGTGGCGGCGGGGTGCAGCCAGTAGCCCAGGCAGCGGCCCCGGGGCTCGGGCGCGCGGTAGCTCTGGCACATGCCGATGGGAACGCCGTCTTGGGTGATGGCGTAGTTGAAGACCTCGCCGGTGGCCCACTTCGACTCGGAGTTCGCGAGGAGGGTCCGGGTGCTCTCCTCGCTGTGACCGGCGGCCCATGGCTCCCAGGGAAGCAGATGCTCCAGGGACTCCTCGATCAACGTGAAGGCGGGGGCGAAGTCCTCCTGCCCCCGCCAGCGTCGGAGGACGAAGTCCCCGCACTCGATGAGCTGCCTCGGTCGCGCCATGGCGGTCATGATTGTTCGCGGAGTGCCGATCCGCAATCAGTCCGGGGCGTGCCCCGCTAACGCGGCGCGACGGTCGCGAACACTCCCCGTACGGCCGTTCCGTCCGGCCAGGTCCACCCGGCGACCACCGAGCATTCGGACGGGTGCGGTGCTTCCTCCGCCGCTCGCAGGACGCGGTTGATCCGGACGTCGGGCCCGGCGTCCGGGGCGGTCCCGTGCACGGTGACGGTCGGGTCGGGGGCGTCGCTCACGCTCTGCTGCTGCGGTGCGGACTCGCCGCGCAGGAGCGCGTACAACTGGCCCATCAGCACGGGGTCGTGGACGCCGTCGTAGATCCACCGGGTGCCGAGCACTCCGTGCTCGGAGGTGCCGATCAGCGCCTCGTCGGGGGCGCCCTCCAGCGCCGCGTCGCGGTAGCTCATCGGCACCAGGTACGCCACCGGCTCCTGCCCGGCGGTGTCCAGCGCGACCATGAACTCGATCCCGACCGCGCCCTCCGGATCGTCCAGCCGGAAGCCACCGACCCCGGCCAGAGCGGGCGTTGCCGCGCCGCCCGCGTACCAGCTCTGGCGTGGCAGCCAGTCGGTGAGCAGTTCCAGCTTGTTGGGCTTCATGGTGGTGCGGTACACGGTTGCCATACGAGCTTCCTCACACGAAGGTCCGGGCAGTCCTGCAACGGACCGGTTGGCGAAGTCGGCCGCGGAAGGGAAGCGATGTCGCTTCTGGGGCGCAGCCGCGCAAGGAGCCTACCTCGGGCCTCCGAGGGAAGTTCACGGTGCAACAGGGGCGGGAAGCCGCCCAATTCCGCCCCCAGGATAAACGTTTTGGCGTGCGGTTATCCCACTTCAATCGCCACAAGGGGCGGGGTGGTCGACCAGAGTGCGAGCCCGGCTCTGCCGCCAAAGCTCTCGACGGCCACCTGCGGCGTGTGCATAATTCTGCCCTGCCGGATGGGCGACGATGCATGAATCGAATTTCGAGTATATTTCGAACTGGCGACGGAAGCGTCAGGCGAGGCCGGAATTTCTTGGCATCCGGTGTGCATGTATGTATTGACCAAGCCGATGGCAGGGGCGAAGACTTCGGGTTCCGCGACGAGCCTGAGGGGATGATGGCGTGTCCGCATCTTCGGATTCATCGAATTGGTTTCCTGGCGCCACTGGATATAGAGACTTTATCAATGAATTCCGTGCCGCCGTGGCGCCGGGTGAGCGCGAGTATCTACGGCACACGCCGCCGTTGATTCTGCTGGGCATCCCGGGTGAAGGTGCGGGCTACACCGACCGAGTGGAACGGGTCGTCACGTCATTGGTCGGTGGCATCCATAAGGACCGAAAACTTGTTCCGTATATTTCGGTAGAGCTGGAGCTTTACAGGAGGGAGCAGCCGCCGCTACTGGCTGAGGCCGTGGGCGATGGACTGGCATCGGAAGCGCCTCGGAACATGACGCCAAACCAGTTCTCGGACTTCGAAATTCTGAGAGCTTTCGTCAAGCGCCTTCGTAATCCGCCAGAAGGGGAAGACGATCCCAACGCGGCGAAGCCGCTACGCGACCACGCTTACAGCGAGCACATCGAAAACGGCGGCTTGCTCAAGGCGTTATGGGTGCTCGGCGGAAGGCAAGCGCCCCCCGTGCCGGGAGGGCTTACGGGTTGGCTGCTGGAGTCCGTGCTCCAACCCCTCTTGCGGACTCTGCCGCGATGGCTGTGGGCGCGACGGAAGACCCGCAGGCTCATGCGTGGCTGGCTCGGTACCGAGCTGAACCTCAGCAGGAGCCGCGAGGGGCTGTTCGAGGCGCTGAGCGATGTCGCCAGTGTGCAGAAGGAGCGCCTGGCCCTGCCGGTGGGAGATCCCCAGCACCAGGATGCGTTGGAATTCCTGGAGAAAGTGCTCGTGCAGGCCCTGCTGACGGATTTGAGCAGGCCCGCTGTCGGCCGCTTGCTTCCCAAGCGGAGGCGACGCACTGCTCGGCCGACTGTGCTGGTGGCGCTGCCCCCGCCCGGCACGGAAGGAAGCCGGATGGCTGAGCGATTCCTGCGCTCCTTCGGCGAGGCGCGGAGTGCCGGCCGGTCTCTCGGCCCGCTCGTCATCGTAGTAGGGCAACTGTCACCGGCGTTCCTCGCCGAACTGAACCCCCAGGAGTGCAGCCTCACCCAAGCGGGGCTTTCGTTGCGCCAGCCCACCGGGGCAATGGTGTCGACACTGCTGCCAGAGAATTCCTTCACGCCGGGCGGATTTCCCGTGCAGCGTGTGGACCCCAAGCGATACCGAATCGACTGGCGTGTCCAGACAGCGCTCATGACAGTCCTGGGTCTGCTCTGCACCATGCTGCTGGGCATCGCCGCGAGTCCGTTGTTCGGCCTGGACGCGGCGTCGCCTTGTACTGACGGCAACGAGGCCATCGCCGGTCCTGGCGCAGCCGTCCCTCCTATGGTCGACCACCAGGACTGGGATGCCGTCCAGAAAGCGATCGAGCGGGAAAATGAGCGGGCCAAAAAGTTCGCCGAGACGCGGCCGGTTCGAACTGTGGTGCACATGGGGTCGAGCGAGCCCGCGAACGAGACCGATGCACAATTCGACGGCTCGATCCCTGAACTGCGCGGCATCGCGCTGTACCAGAAAAAGCTGAATGACGGAGCGCGGACCAATCGGAACCTGATTCCCCTGATCGTCGAAGAACGTAGTGTGGGAAATTTCTTCGAAAATGCCGAGAACATGGCGCGGGGGTTGGTCAGCGACATCAAAAATCAACCGAAGGGTGAGGAATTCAGGACGATTATTGGGGTGATAGGGCTGGCGCAGAGCCGGGAGGAGACCAAGAAGGCACTCCAGGTGCTCGGGCGGGCGCACATTCCCGTGGTGGGAACCACAGCGACCGCAGATGAAATGGGGGGCGCGTTCGGGGGTGCCTACTGGCCTCTGACCCCGAAGAACTCGACCGAGGCCCGTATCGCGGCGAAGTTCGTACACACATTTCGTATCGTGCCGCGTGGAGAAAGTGTGGGCGGGTGCACTGCGGCCGATCACGCGATCGTGGTCGAGAAGGCAGCGGATCTGTACAGCAAGAGCCTGGCGAAAAAATTCCAAGATCAATTCGAATCCCTCACGTCAAGCGCTTCACGCTACACGATCAACTTCGACCAGAATGGTTCTGCTACCGATTCGGAAGCGAACGTTGACTTGGACAGTGCGAGCCGTCTCGCCGACAGCGTATGCGACCGTCTCAAGGCATACCCGCACTCGATTGTGTATTGGGCCACGCGAGCAGGTGACTTCAGCGCCTTTCTGGATGCCATGGATGAACGGACCACCTGCACCCGCAATGGGGTGGCCGTGCTGGGAGGGAACGAACTGACCAATCTGGCAACCAACGGTGCCTTCAACGGCAAGCAGTGGCTGAGGCTGTATTACTCCGCGCACAGTCTCCCGAAGGACGACCCCCGAGCCACCAAGGTGGCAAAGAACTACGCACGTGACTACGACGCGTTTGTGAAGCACGCTGACCCGTGGCGACAGGACGGCCACTCGGCGGTCGCCTACGACGCGCTGCACGCGCTGGCGCGGGCGGCCGAGATCGCGCACGACAGTGACAATCTGACGACCGCTGGAATGCGCAGCGCGTTCAGGAGCGTGGAATTCGAGGGGGCAACTGGGTATAGCAAGTTCCAGGACAGTGGTGACCCGCCCTACCAGAAGACGCTGGTGATATTGCGGGCGTCCCACAAGGGGCCGCGCGCTGTGCTCGCATGCGGCGCCTACGCGATGGGACAGACATACGCGAGCCAAGACGCGGCCTGCGGTTCTTGATGGAGCGTTGCTGCCCATGAGCACCTTGACGACCAGCGGCGACGCGGCCCGCCGGGGTGGACGGCCCCAGTAGCGCTGGAATTCTCCGCGCTGCCCCTCGGGCAGGGCCGTCCTCCGGTGCGATGAAGCCGTATCCCTTCTCATCGTTGAACCACTTCACCGTGTCGAAGTCGACTACGGCGCACAGGTCTTGCGATGAGCTGACGGCAGGCAGGCAGGCAGGCAGGCTGTCTGGCATCGGCGTCGGCCGGCAGAGAGATGCTTACCGCAGTGCCGAGTGCGAGGACAGGCGCACACATCAGGACACGGGCCACGACACCCGGTTGCGCTGGGTGGAGCGAGTTCATGGCATGGGGAATCGTCCATACAGGGAGAGTTGATCTTGATCTATGACTTTCCTGGTTGAGTATCGCTACGCGTGATGTCAACCGTGTGAGTGCTGCGCCGATGCCTCGCTCGGCGGCTCGTTCAGCTCGATGAGCATCTGCTTGCTGAAGCCGAAGAAGTACGTGGCCACGAACCCCACGACATACCCGGCCACCAGCCCCGCCGCGTAGATCGCGACCGTCGTCCCCAGGCCGTGATCGCCCTTGAGGAGGGGGAAGAGGGCCCAGCCGGAGGGGCCGATGGCGGTGGAGCCGACCGCGTCGCCGAGCTGGTTGAAGAGGCCGACGAAGCCGCCGCCGAACGCGCCGCCGATGCACGCCGTGATGAACGGGCGGCCCAGCGGAAGCGACACGCCGTAGATGAGGGGCTCGCCCACGCCCAGGAAACCGGCCGGGAGCGCCGACTTGATGGTCTTGCGGATCGAGTCGTTGCGCGGCAGCCGCAGATAGACCGCGACGGCCGCGCCGACCTGGCCCGCGCCCGCCATGGCGAGGATCGGCAGCAGGACCGTGAAGCCCTGCTGCTCGATGAGGGTGGTGTGGATGGGGATCAGGGCCTGGTGCAGGCCGAGCATCACCAGCGGGAGGAAGAGGCCGCCGAGTACGAAGCCCGCGCCCGCGCCGCCGTTGGCCAGCAGCCAGTTGGCGAAGTCGCCGATCGCGGTCGAGACCTCGCCCGCGACGAACATCAGGCCGAAGAGGGTGACCAGCCCGGAGACCAGCACGGTGAGGGTGGGGGTGACCAGGACGTCCAGGGACTCCGGCACCCACTTTCGGCACAGCCTCTCCACGTACACGGCGAGCAGCGCCGCGCCCAGCGCGCCCAGCACGCCGCCCTGGCCCGGCGCGAGCTTCTGGCCGAAGGCGCTGACGTTCTGTACGCCCGCGAAGACGACGATCGCCGCCACCGCGCCGCCGAGAATGGGTGTGCCGCCGAACTCCTTCGCCGTGTTGTAGCCGACGAACACCGCGATCAGCGACATGAAGCCGGACGCGATGGCCGTGAGCGCCGGGACGATTCCGGGCAGCCAGCCCAGGTTGGCCAGCAGGCCGTTGATGCCCGCGACGATGCCGCAGCCGATGAGCGCCGGGATCAGCGGCACGAAGATGTTCGCGATCCGGCGGAGGAAGAGCTTGACCGGCGTCGCGTTACGCGCCTTCTGCCGGTCCTTGATCGCCGCGCCCTGGGCCGCCAGTTCGTCGGCGGTCGTGGGGTTCGCGGAGGACGCGGGGGCGGCGGGGCCTTCGTCCGGTACAGCGGCGGGCGTCGGCGCGGCCGTACGTTCCGCCGCCCGTTCCTCCGCCACCAGCGCCTCGAACTCCGGCGTGACCCTCGCGACCGGACCCGGCCCGAGCACGATCTGGTACGTGTCGTCGTCCACCACCCCCAGCACGGCGGGCAGCGCTTTCAACTCCTCCTCCCGCACCAGGGAACGGTCCCGGAGCGAGAGGCGGAGGCGGGTCATGCAGTGGGCGATGGTGTCGATGTTCCCGGCGCCGCCGACGAGCGGGAGGATCGCGGCGGCGGTGGCGCGGTTCTTGTCGTCTGTTGCCATGGTGCGGGTGCCTTGTTCTGGTGCGGGGCCCGCGCGATGGACTCGCGGGGCCGGGTTTCGGGGCCCGGGAAGCCGGGCCCGGGAGCCGTCAGGCCATCGACGCGTGCAGCGCCGCACGCAGATGGCCGCCGGATTCGGCGAGGAGGCGGGCGGCGGTGGGGCCGTCCACGCTGCCCAGGACGCAGAGGATCGCGTTCTTCACCTCCCCGCCGGTCGCGGCCAGCGCCGCCTCGATCTCGTCGTCGGCGGCCCCGGTCGCCAGCGCGACGATGCGCCGCGAACGGGCCCGCAGCTTCTCGTTGGAGGCCCGCACGTCCACCATCAGGTTTCCGTACGTCTTGCCGAGCCGGATCATGGTGATCGTCGAGAGCATGTTCAGAACGAGCTTCTGCGCCGTACCCGCCTTCAACCGGGTCGATCCGGTGAGGAGTTCGGGGCCGACGACGACCTCGATGCCGTGCTCGGCGGCGGCCGCGAGCGCCGAGTCCGGGTTGCAGGACAGCCCGATGGTGAGCGCCCCGGCCGCGCGGGCGTGCTCGACGGCCCCGATCGCGTACGGCGTGCGGCCCGAGGCGGAGATGCCGACGACGGTGTCCTCGGCGCTCAGACCGAGCGCGTCGAGGTCGGCCGCCGCCAGCTCCTTGCTGTCCTCGGCCCCCTCGACAGCCGTGACCATGGCCGACGGGCCGCCTGCGATGAGGCCGACGACCTCCGTCGGCTCGGTGTTGAAGGTGGGCGGGCACTCGCTCGCGTCGAGGATGCCGAGCCGGCCCGCGGTGCCCGCGCCCGCGTAGACCAGCCGGCCGCCGCGGCTCATCCGGGCGGCGGTGGCGTCGATGGCGGCGGCGATGCGCGGCAATTCGGCGGCGACGGCGGTGGGGACGGTGGCGTCCTCGCCGTTCATGATCTTCGCGATGTCGAGGGTGGGAAGCCGGTCGATCTCGGCCAGCTCGGGGCGGAACGCCTCGGTGGCCAGCGTGTCGAGCTGGGCGCGCAGCCGCGAGTAGTCGGTGGTGGAGGCTGAGGGCGTCATGGCAGTGCGGCTCTTTCTCTGCTGGTGACATCTTTTGTGCGGTGGGGGGATGTCTCGGGTACGGCGGGTACGGGGGCGCGGGCCGGCGGCCGTACGGGCGGAGGCCGTGCGGGCGGAGGCCGTGCGGAGGGTGCGCGGGTACCGGGCGGGCACGGGGAACCACCGGGGCCTTCGCCGTCCGTCCGCCCGAGCGCCCGTCCGTCCGAGCGCCCGCGCTGTGTTCCTCGGCGTACGGGGTCTGCCGTCGTCGTACGGACCCCGCCTCAGCGGCCGACGCGTGGGTCCCGGCGGTGGGCCAGCGCCTCGTACGAGGCCGACAGGGCGGGCGCGGCCGTCTCGTACGTACGCTGCGCCACCCCTATGAACAGGCAGTCCACGACGAGGAGCTGACTGGTCCGGCTCGACATGGCTGCCGGGCGCAACTCGCTCTCGCGGGCGGTGGAGGTGGTGAGGATGTGGTCCGCGTACTGCGCGATCTCCCCGTCCGGGCGGCCGGTGATCGCGACCGTGGTGGCCCCGTGGTCGAAGGCGGCGTGCAGCGGCTCTATGACGTCGGCCGTCCGCCCGGAGTGGGTGATGGCGATGGCGACGTCCCCGGCGCGCAGCTGCACGGCATTGGTGACCGCCAGATGCAGGTCGGAGTGGGAGTGCGCGATGAGCCCGATGCGCAGCAGCTTCTGCACGAGGTCCTGGCCGACGAGGCTGGACGCGCCGATGCCGTACACGTCGATGCGGCGGGCCCCGACGAGCGCGCCGATCGCGGACTCCAGCTGTGTGGTGTCGAGCACGGCGGCGGTGTCGGCGAGGCACTGCTGTTCCTCGTGCGCGAGCTTGGCGACGACGTCCGTGATGGAGTCGTCGACCGCGATGTCGGCGGTGACGGCGGGGGCGCGCCCGGCCGCCTGCTGCGCGGCCAGGGCGGCGAGGGCGAGCCGCAGATCCCGGTAGCCGGGGTAGCCGAGGGTGCGGGCGGTCCGTACGACCGTGGCCTCGCTGGTCCCCGTGCGCTCCGCGAGTCCGGTGACGGTGAGCGCGGCGCAGCCGGCCGGGTCGTGGGCCACGGCCTCGGCGACGCGCTGCATCGAGCGGGTCATGGAGGGCCCGAGCGTGCGGACCCTGGCCGCCAGGGCCGCCGGGGGCGGCGGCGTGGAACCGGCTGCGAAAGTTTCTTTCAGGCTGCTGCTCACCCTTGGAAGATATTTTCAGGACGGGGCGGCGTCAACCCCCTGCGGATGCCTGTGGATATCGACGCCTGGGGGAGTGGCGGCCACCAGGGGATTCCGACGCCAGGGGATTCCGACGCCTGTGGATATCGAGGCGGACGGGGCTTCGGTCCCGCGCGGGGCGGTCGGGCGACAATGGAGGGTATGGAGCTCGAACAGTCATTGCACACGGCGCGGGCGCTCATCCTCGCCGACCTGGTGGCGGGCGAAGTCGCCGAGGCCGACGTCGTATCGCTCGTGGAGGACGCCGTCGCGCACCGCCGATGGTGGGTCGAGCAGTGGCCGCAGGGCGCCGAGTTCGTGGCCGGGCTCGTCGCCCAGGACGTACAGGACGCGCTGCTGGAGCGGTACGGACGGTGGCCGCTGTGCCCGGTCTGCGCGGGGGACGGGAACCCGCACGCGCTGGACGTGGAGCCCGAGCTGGGGCCGGATCCGCACTGGGTCTGCGGCAAGGCGGGCGTGGTGGTCGCGCCCGTCGGAAGGCTGGGCCGGGGGCCCGGCGGCGGCCCCGGCCCCAACGGTCCCGGCGGCCGTCCCGGCGACGAGCCGGGCGGCGGGCTGTCATGACCGTCTACGTCGACCCGCCGACCTGGCCGGGGCACGGGCGGATGTGGTCGCACCTGGTCAGCGACGTGTCGTACGACGAGCTGCACGCGTTCGCGGCGGGCATCGGGTGCCCGCCGCGCGCCTTCGACCGGGACCACTACGACGTGCCGTCGACGCGGTACGCGGACGCGGTCCGGGCGGGGGCCGTGGAGGTCGGCAGCAAGGAGCTGCTGCGGCGGCTCACGGAGGCGGGGCTCCGGCGGGCCAAGGGGCGGGCCCCTTCGACGGGGCCGACTCCTTCTTGACGGGGGCTCTTCGGGCAGGGGCGGTCCCCTTCGAAGGGAACCGCCCCTGCCGCTCGACTCGGCCTCAGTGAGCAGCGTGAGCCGTAAGCAGTGAGCAGCGAGCAGTGAGAGCAGCCGTCCGTCAGCAGCCGTCCGTCAGCAGTCAGCAGTCGGCCGGGGCAGTGGTCGCGCAGGCCGGCTTCTCCAGCGAGTGCGCCGATTCGGCGGAGGAGCGCGTCGAGTCGGCCGTGTGCCCCGATTCCGCCGAGGAAGCCACCAGGCGGGACGGCGTGCCCGTAGCGCGGTGCAGGCGCGAGGCCACCGCCGTCGTGCACACGGCGAGCGCCGCCAGCGCCGCGCCCGTCCAGGCCACCGCCGGGTAGCCCCAGCCCGCGCCGATGACGAGGCCGCCGAGCCAGGGGCCGACCGTGTTGCCGATGTTGAACGCGGCCGTGGTGGTCGCGCCCGCCAGGGTCGGCGCGGCGGAGGCGACGTTGAACATCCGGGCGTTGAGCGCGGGCGCGGTCGTGAAGGCGGAGACGCCGAGCATCAGGGCCAGTACGACGGCGGCCGGCGCGCTGTGCGCCGTCAGGGCCAGGATCGCGAGGACGACGGTGGAGGCCGTGATGCCCGCGTACATGGTGCCGAAGAGGTGCGCGTCGGCGATGCGGCCGCCGACGGCGGTGCCGATCAGCGCGCCGACGCCGAAGAGCGCCAGCACCATCGGGACCAGGCTCTCCTTCAGCCCGGCGGCCTCGGTCAGCAGCGGGCCGAGGTAGGAGAAGAGGCAGAAGACGGCCGCGCCGTTGAGGGCGGTGGCCGCGAGCGCGAGCCACACCTGGCGGTCGCGGTAGATGGTCAGCTCGGTACGGAGCCGGGGCGCGTCGGCGCCTGTGGCGGGCTTGGTGCGCGGTACGAGCGCGACCACGCCCACGAGCCCGATCACCGACAGTCCGGCCACCGCCCAGAACGCCGAACGCCAGCCCGCGTGCTGCCCGAGGAACGCGCCCGCCGGCACTCCGGCGATGTTCGCGACCGACAATCCGCCGACCATCACGGCCATGGCCCGCGCCCGCGCGGTGACCGGTACCAGCGACACGGCGACGGCCGCGCCCACGGCCCAGAACCCGGCGCAGGCGAGCGCGCTCACCACGCGTGAGACGAAGAGGACCGCGTACGAGGGGGAGAGCGCGCCGACGACCTGCCCCAGGCCGAATATGGCGAGCAGGGCTATCAGGGTCGTGCGGCGGGGCAGTTTCAGCGTCGCCGCCGCCAGTACGGGCGCGCCGACGACCATGCCGACCGCGAAGGCGGAGACCAGGAGACCGGCCTGCGGAATCGATACGCCCATGTCGCGCGCCAGGGGCTGGAGCAGCCCCGACAGCATGAATTCTGAGGTTCCTAGTGCAAAGACGGAGAGCCCGAGCACGTATACGGCCACGGGCATGCGGGACTTGCTGGCGTTGGGCATATTGGAAGCCAGCGTTGGCGACGGGGCGGTGTATTCCTGCGGGGGCGTACGGGGCGCGGGCCGTCTCCTGTGCCCTGCGTCACTCTCCCGTGCCTTACGTCACGCGCTGGGATGCGCCGACAGCAGCTCCAGTTCGGTGGCCATGTTGCGGCGCGCCGTGTGCTCCCAGCGGTCGTACCCCTGGGGGGTACGGAACAGGCGCTCCAGCGCGAGCAGGTGGCGGAGCACGTCCGCCCGCCCCTCGCGGAACGCGTCGTCCGGGACGAAGCCGTACTCCGCGCGCACCGCCGCCGCGTACGCCGCGTACTCCTGCGGCGCCCCCGCCAGTACCGCGAGGTCCGCGTCGCACAGCACCGCGCCGTTGCGGTCGTCGGCCTCCGGTGCGTGGGTGGCGGTGAGGCGTACGAGGCGGGCGACCTCGGCCGTACGGGGCGCGCCGAAGCCCAGTTCCGGGAGGGCGCGCTCGGCCAGATGGGCGCTGCGCTCCTCGTTCTCGGAGCGGTCGGGGCGGTACACGGCGTCGTGGAACCAGGCGGCGAGCGCTACGGCGGCGGGGTCCTCGGCGTGGTGGGCCAGCTCGTCGACGCGGTCGAGGACGACGGCGAGGTGGGCGGTGGTGTGGTACCGGCGCTGGGGCTCGGCCCAGCGGGCGAGGAGGTTCTCGCCGTACGGGCGGGGGTCGGGCCCCTCGGCGCCGCCACGGGCCGACGCGACCAGGTCGGACCAGCGCGCGAGCAGCGCGGGGGAGGGGCCGGACGAGTGCTCGGTGGAGGCAGCCATAAGCCAATTGTGGGGTACAGCTTTCGCTGCTGGTCGCGGTTGTGGCACGCTGTGCTACATGTCTAGACCAATGCTTGAGGTGATCGCCCTCAGCACGGAGGACGCGATCGCGGCCGAGGCCGGAGGGGCTGACCGCCTCGAACTGGTCTCAGACATGGCTGCCGACGGCCTGACCCCCGCCCGCGAGACCTTCGCCGCCGTGCGCGCCGCCGTCTCCATCCCGGTGCGCGTGATGCTGCGCGCCACGGACAGCTTCTCGGCCGGTGACACGGCGGCGCTGGACGCGCTCCGCGCCGCCGCGCGAGCGCTGCGCGAGGAGGGCGCCGAGGAGTTCGTACTCGGATTCCTCACCACGGACGGGCGAGCCGACATGGCGGCCGTGGACGCCCTCACCGAGGCCATGGGGCCTGCGGCCCGCTGGACGTTCCACCGGGCCGTGGACCGGGCGGCCGACCGCGACGCGCTGCGCAAGCAACTCGCCGACCAGCCCGGACTGGACACGTACCTCACGGCGGGCTCCCCGTCGGGCGTCGGCGACGGCCTGGACACACTGCTCGCCGAACAGGCCCGGCGGTCGGCCGGCGACCCCGGCTACGGGCCGCAGATGCTCGTGGGCGGGGGGCTGCGGCTCGCGCACGTACCGGGGCTGCGGGCCGCCGGCGTCGACGCCTTCCACATCGGCGCCGCGTCGCGGCCTTCGGGGTGGGAGGCGCCGGTGGACGCGGGGGCGGTGCGGGTCTGGCGGCAGGCGCTGGACGCGGTGGACGCTTAGCGCGTTTGTCTTTGGCCGCCCCGGCGGGTGCGGGTGCTCCTGTGCCCTCAGAGGCCGTATTCATATCGCTCATCGAGCTTGCGGATCGAACGGGGGTCTGGTTCGTGTGATCTGTGGGAGGTCGGTGCATGAGGACAGGGTC
>NZ_JBFAIV010000068.1:0-17188 GCF_040654875.1 Streptomyces sp. NPDC050610
TCCCACGGTTTCGGCCGGGTCATCCTCACCCCCGAGGAACGAGATCACCTTCCCCACCCACCGTGCCACACCAAGATCTTTCTGAAAGGACTCCTAAGGGTGTAGTTCAGAGATTTGCGAGCCAACAACTTGCAGAAAAACGGAACTTGGCCCCATCGTATGAGGCGTCGCACCAGAACAACCGGCGGACGGTTCCACGGTGCACCGCCTGACCGCCAACTGCCGTGACATCGGGCGCAGTTGGCGATGGGAGATCTCTGGAAACGTCACCGCCGAGCCCCGTCACGGCGCTTTCAGGGTCAGCTCCCACCAGGGAGCCCCAACGCGGCCTGCGGCCGCAAAGGCCGTGCCCCCGCCCCCACCGGTTTCACCCCCACCGGCAGCGTGAGCGAGCAGTGAGGCGGCAGCCAACCATGGCGACGATGACCACAGACGCATCAGGCGTACGCAGAAAACCCGTACAGGACACGCAGAGTTGGGCGATGGAGTTCGACCCGCACCGTCTTCCGCTCCTCCGGGAAGTGGTGACGGCCCAGATGCGCCTCTGGGAGCTGGAAGAGCGTGTCGAAGACGCCCGTCTCATCGCCACAGAACTCGTTTGCAACATCAAACACACCGGCGACAACCACTTCCGGCTGATCATGCGTCGCCGCA
The DNA here is from genome assembly GCF_040654875.1 of Streptomyces sp. NPDC050610. NCBI lineage: Bacteria > Bacillati > Actinomycetota > Actinomycetes > Kitasatosporales > Streptomycetaceae > Streptomyces > Streptomyces sp. NPDC050610. Next base: position 655 of record NZ_JBFAIV010000068.1, read on the forward strand.
CCGACGCAATCGTCATCGGGGTGCGGGACTTCTCGCCGGTACTGGTGGCCTTCCCGGATACGGAACCGGACGTGGCGGACCTGGACCTGCGGGAGCTGGCCGAGCACGGCCGGGGGCTGAGCTGCGTACGGAGCTTCGCGGACGGCGTCGGCGTCAGGCCCGTACCGAACGGAAAGGTCATCTGGGCAAAGCTGAGGTATCCGCATGCCTGCCAGGCGTAGGTACAGAGTGGCGTTCAGGACACTGACGGTCGTCGCGCAGACGATTCGGCGGGGCGACTGGCTCAAGGTCGACGGCGCGTACTACCGCGTGGTGGACCTGCGGAGCCGCGTCGGCGGGAGGCGCGTAGAGCTCGACGGCCATGCCCCGCAGAACCTCGACGACGGCGTGCTGTACGAGGTCCAGCGCCTCCAGAAGGAGCCGTACCGGTGACCGCCGAGCCCGAAGACACGACCGAGGCCCCTGTGCCCAAGGTCCAAAACACTCCCGACGCGGGGGCGCAGTGCTACATGTGCCGCCGCTCCCTCCCCAAGGAGGCCAGAGCCCTGGAGGGGGCGGTTGTCCTCGGCAAGGGGTGCGAGGTGCCGGTGTGTTGGTGTCAGAAGTGCATGGAGGTGCTCTTGTCCTACCACCGGCAGCGGCCCCGACCGGCGCATGGACGCATCTCGTGACGCCGGAAGCCCTGTGGGCACAGGTGAACTGGGCACAAGGCCGCTGCCGGCGCTGCGGCGCCGAAAGCGAAGTCGCCGACACCGGCGAGGACATAGGCCCCTGGGGCAGCCGGTCCCCGGTCCACGCGTGCCGGATCTGCTACTTCCTAATCTGGCAAGGACTTTGGGCCCACGCCCTGCTCGATACCCACGAAAACCCCGGAGCGAGAACCAGAACCAGAACGAGAGCCACCGGCCTGGCGACCCTCCCCCCTTTGCGCAGCCGAATCCTGAGCCTGAGCCAAGATTCCCCCTGAACCGCCAACTGTCCTGAGCTACTTCAGGAAACCGGGTTCTGATCGGGGCAATGCCAGTCGGCCGCGTAGATCACACTGCCGTCCGCGTCGCTGAGGTGGAAGCAGTCACCATTGGCCCACACGACGACTGAGTCGGGACGATGATCGACCTGGAACGGCTCGTCTCCTCGCAGCGTCCCGGGCCAGGAACCATCCGCTGCCGACGAGTGAGTCACAACGACGCAGGTTTGCTTCGACGGAATCCGGTGGCTGTCCGCCCAGGGTTCCACGACCAGCTCCAGCGGCACCTCACCACCATTGCTGATCAGCAACCGCGCCGTTCCCCCAGCGAACATTCCCGCCCCTCCATGACCACCCGCCAACCCCACGCGCGGACCCGCCGCCCTCGCGGGACACCCGGCAGGATCGTCACACGATCCGGGTCACTCGGCCCAAACACGACACACTTCGGCGTCGGCGCTCTGTGGCTCTGTACGCCGTCGTCGAGGGCGTACAGGTCGCGGCTGCGCGGCAGGTCTGCGACCAGGTCCAGGATCGCGTCGTGGAGCAGGCCATCACCATTGACGCCAGGACGCCCACCTACGTCGCACCCTGGTCGGCACATCGGCGCCGGTGATGGGATCAAGGTCCCTCATCCGGCTCGCGCGCGGGGTGCGGCGCTTACGAGACCGCTCACACCTGTGCGTATCCACCGTCGGCGTAGATTTCGGCGCCGTTGACGTAACTCGACGCGTCCGAGGCGAGGAATGTCGTCACGGCGGCGATCTCCTCGGGCTCGGCGAGCCGGCCAAGGGGGATGGAGCCTTCGGCCTGCTTGAGCATCTCGGCCGGGATCAGTTCGAGCAGACCAGGGGTAGGCGTACCGCCCGGGGACACGACGTTGACCCGAAAGCCATGTGCGCGCGAGCTGTGGGCCCAGCCGCGGGCGAGGCTGCGGACCGCGGCCTTCGACGCGGCGTAGATCTCAAGTCCCGGGTTGGGACGGTTCGCGGCGGTCGAACCCGTCAGGATCACCGAGGCGTTCGTGCTGAGGAACGGCAGGGCCTGCTGCAGGGTGAAGATCGTTCCTTTGACGTTGGTGGCGAATACGGCGTCGATAAGCTCCTCCGTCACCTCGCCGAACGGAGCCGCGGTGCCGACGCCGGCGTTGGCGACCAGCACGTCGATACGTCCGGCCCGGTCGTGCACGGCCCGGTAGAACACGTCGAGCTCCGAGGGCACCGAAGCATCGCAGACCACGCCGGTCACGTCCGGTCCGAGCTCGGCGACCGCGGCGTCGAGCGCGTCCTTGCGGCGACCGGTGATGAATACCTTTGCGCCCTCGTCGCGGAATGCGCGGGCGGTCGCGAACCCGATGCCGGTGCTGGCCCCGGTGACCACGGCGACCTTGTCTTCCAAGACGGCCATGCCGCCCCCTTCATGGTTATGGACTGTGTCGTCCATAACCTTCCTGGATCTGGACCGAACAGTCAAGAAGGCTTCGGCATCGGGTCTTCGCAGGGCGACCCCGCGGTCGAGCCGAGCAGGCTCCAGAGCGGATCCCCCGCACGTACGACCTCGGAGCGGACGCCTACGGGGCCGATCGCCCCACCGGCAGCGCCGACCGCCGCGGCGGTACCGACCTGCTGGGTCGCAGTTCGAACCGCCCGACCGGCGAAGGGCGCACGGGAGCCCGGCCGGCGGCCCGCGGCCCTCGCCGGGAACCGCAGCGCCCGGCCCGAGGGCGCACCGCACCCCAGGGTTCAGGGCCGGTCGCAGGTCGCGGCGGCGCAGGCCGGCCGGTGAGGTGTCGCTACTGCGCCGGGGCGGGCAGGAACCGCGCCAGGGTGGACTGGGCCACCGCGGTAAGCGCGTCGATGTCCATGCCGGTACGCCCGAGCGCGATGAGGCCGAGCTGCGCGACGAGGGCCGCGCGGGCGGTCTCGGCGGGGTCGACGTCGGGAGCGAGGTCGCCTTCGCGCTGGGCACGCTCCAGTGCCGCGGTGAGGATGGTCGCGATCGCGTCGTAGCTGCGGCGGGCCTCGGCGGCCACATCCGGAGTGCTGGCGGCAAGCTCGGCATTGCTGTTGGCCAGCAGGCAGCCCCGACGCGCAACCGCTCCGGTCGGGTCGCCGGTCGGACCGAGCACGAATTCGCGCACCACGTCGATCCCCCGCGCCGCGGACGCCAGACGCTCGCGCAGCACCAGCAGGTTCGCGTCGTCGTAGTCGCGCAGGACCCGCAGGAACAGGCTGCGCTTGTCCCCGAACGCCCCGTAGAGGCTGCCCTTGCCCAGTCCGCTCACGCGCAGCAGGTCGTCCATCGACGTCGCCGCGTAGCCCTTGTCCCAGAACGCGTCGCGGACAGCGCGAATCACACGATCTTCGTCAAACTCACGGGGTCGGGGCATCCAGCCATCGTACTAGTTCTGGACCATATGGGCCATAATGGGCTCGGAGCGCTGCACACCCATCTCGATGCGGTGGAAGGCTGATGACTGAGCCCGCGGGGCGGGGCCACGATATTCCCGGGCGAGGACGACTCCGCGTACGCCGCATGGTCAGGTGCTCGCGGCTGACGACATGGCCGCCGGGGCGCGACAACTCGGGCAAGCGATCGGCCGTCAGGGCCGGCGGCTCGCCGTCGGCCACAGCACATGGGCACCGGAGTCGGCTGCCACCCGACTTGGGCAGAGCGATCCCCTTCCCACCCGCAGGACTGCGGTACGACTTTGTGGGGCAGCCCCAATCGCCGGCCACCGCTACAGGGAGCCCCCGGTGACAAGGAATTGGAGAGTCTCATGGGGCAGCTGGACAACAAGACCGCCCTCGTCACCGGCTCGCGGCACGTAGCTCTGGCACGTAGCTCCAGGCACCGAATCGGCGGGCAAGACACATTCGACGCGCCAGGACCTCCGAGCAGCGTACCCGCGAGCACCTGCACACCTCACGTAAACGAAGAGACAAAAGGCAAAGGGCATAAGGATAAAGACGATGGCAGCAAATACTCAGACCTCGCGGACCGTGGCCGAGAAGTTCGTGGAACGTCTCGGCAGGCAGGACCCCGACGGCATCCAGGAACTGTTCGCCGAGGAAATCGACTGGCACGTTCCCGGCAGCGACGCGCTGCCCTGGACCGGGCGCCGTACCCGCCGGGAGGAGGTCGCGCCGTACTTCACCACGATGTGGCCGCACTTCGCGCAGGGCAGGAGCAAGGTCGTGCTGGAGCGGGTCATCGTCGACGGTGGTGACGTGGTGCTGCTGGCGGTCTTCACGCACACCGTCGCGGCCAGCGGGAAGGAGTTCACCACACCGGCGGCCATGCACCTGGCGGTCGAGGACGACCGGATCGTCCGCATGCGCCTGTACGAGGACACGCTGACCGTCGAGAAGGCGTTCAACGCAGGCTGAGCGGAGAGCGCACAAGAGCCCGGGCCCACGCAAAACCGTTTACCCCACCATCATTCTCTGACTAAGGTCAGAGAATGATGGCGAAGCAGCAGACCGAGCAGGTGGAGCAGGTGCGGCGCTTCAACCGGGCAGTGGCCGAGCGCGTAGGGGTGCTGCACGACCGCTATCTCGGCGGGGCGCGCCCGTACGGGCAGGCGCGGCTGCTCTGGGAGATCGGCGACGAGGTCACGCATGACGTCCGCAGCGTACGAGACCGGCTCGGCCTCGACTCCGGGTACGTGAGCCGGCTACTGCGGGCGCTGGAGCGCGACGGCCTCGTCGCCGTCGAGCCCCACCCCCGCGACCGGCGGGTACGCACCGTGCGGCTGACCGAGGCCGGGCGGCAGGAGCGCGTACTCCTCGACGACCGCAGCGACGCGCTCGCCGCATCGCTCCTCGGCCCGCTCGACGCCCGGCAGCGGAACCGGCTGACCTCGGCCATGGCCGAGGTCGAGCGGCTGCTGACCGCCTCGGTGGTCTCCCTGGAAGTGCTCGACCCCGACCACCCGGACGCCGTGGGCTGCCTCCGGTCCTACGCCGCCGAGCTGCGGGAACTCTTCGAAGGCGGCTTCGACCCCGCGAACAGCCTGCTGCCGGACCCGGGCGAATTGCGCGCGCCGCGCGGCCTGTTCCTCGTCGCCCGGCTGCACGGCGAGCCGGTGGGCTGCGCCGGGCTCAAACTGCCGGCCGCGGCGCCCGCCGAGATCAAGCGGCTGTGGGTCCGCCCCAGCGCCCGCGGGCTGGGCCTGGCGCGACGCCTCCTGTCCGAACTTGAGGAACGCGCCGCCCGGCACGGCAGCGATCTGGTGCGGCTCGACACCAACAAGGCTCTGGAAGCGGCCACTCGTCTCTACCGCGACAGCGGTTACACCGAGGTCCCGGCGTTCAACGACGAGTCCTACGCCCACCACTGGTTCGAAAAGCGGATCGCCCCTGGTAGGCAATAGAAATGAAGGCACTTTTCCGGTACGTTCATTCGATTACGGTCAGCAAGGGGCACGTCCGTGACTTTCGTCATCATCCTCTCCGTCGTCATCTTCGTGGGCTTCATCGCCTATATCGTCAACCTTTTCATCCGCGACCATAAGATCGGGACCCACGGACGGGACATTCACGCCCTGGTGGAGGATGTGCGTTACCTGGGTTCGAATGACGGCGGGTCCGTCACCATAAAATACCGGCTTTCCTGGTACGAGGACGGCGCGACCCGGTACGCGGAAGGCAAGGACACCATTCCCGCCTACCGTTCCTCAAGGCTGCAAAAAGGCTGCGAGGTCGATATCAAGTACCTGGACGACGACCACATCTTGTTCGTCTTCGACAAGTAGACGCCGCAGGAGCTTTTCGAGCCGAAGTCGCCCCCGCTGAGATTTCGCGTCCCGCTCCCGCCCCCGACCCGGACCTCAAGGCCATCGCGCCCTCGGCACCCGGACCGTCCACCTCCTGTGGCACCACGGTGACACCGTCCCATCGGACGTACGGACCAGGAGAACCGCCGGCCGCTGGACACCGTGAGCGGCCCGTGCCTCGGCCCCTCCAGGGAAGCGGCCCCTCCCCCGCGCGCGATGAGCGACCATAGAGGGTGGCGTGCTCCCCGGCGTGCCGGCCGGGACACCCTTCCGGCGCCGGGCACGGCATCGGGCTCGACAGCGGGCACGGCGCCGGGCACGGCAAACGGGCTCGACAGCGGGCGCGATCCGGCACGACGTCGGGCACGGGGCATAGCCCGTGCCGTGGCAGACGTTGTCGCTGTCGCGAGACGACCCTATCCATGGAGGAATGTGTGTCCTGCCTCATCGTCCAGAGCGACAAAACGCTGCTCCTGGAAGTGGATCATGAGCAGGCGGAAGCCTGCCGGCGGGCCATCGCGCCGTTCGCGGAGCTGGAGCGCGCCCCCGAGCACATCCATACGTACCGCCTCACGCCGCTCGGGCTGTGGAACGCGCGAGCGGCCGGGCACGACGCCGAGCAGGTCGTCGACGCGCTCGTGGAGTACTCCCGCTACCCCGTGCCGCACGCCCTCCTCGTCGACGTCGCCGAGACCATGGCGCGGTACGGGCGGCTGAAGCTGCTCAAGCACCCGGTCCACGGGCTGGTCCTGGAGTCCACCGACCGCCCCGTCCTGGAGGAGATCCTCCGGTCGAAGAAGGTCCAGCCGCTGGTGGGCGCGCGGGTCGATCCGGACACCGTCGTCGTGCACCCCTCCGAGCGCGGGCAGATCAAGCAGACGCTGCTGAAGCTCGGCTGGCCGGCCGAGGACCTCGCCGGTTACGTGGACGGCGAGGCGCACACCATCGAGCTCGACGAGACGGGATGGGCCCTGCGCCCGTACCAGAAGCAGGCCGTCGAAGGGTTCTGGCACGGCGGCTCGGGCGTCGTCGTGCTGCCGTGCGGGGCGGGCAAGACCCTCGTCGGCGCCGGGGCCATGGCCGAGGCGAAGGCGACGACGCTGATCCTCGTCACCAACACCGTCTCCGCCCGGCAGTGGAAGCACGAGCTGGTCAAGCGGACGTCGCTCACCGAGGAGGAGATCGGCGAGTACAGCGGTACGCGCAAGGAGATCCGCCCGGTCACCATCGCCACGTACCAGGTGCTGACCACCAAGCGGAAGGGCGTCTACCAGCACCTGGAGCTCTTCGACTCCCGTGACTGGGGCCTCATCCTCTACGACGAGGTGCACCTGCTGCCCGCGCCGGTCTTCAAGTTCACCGCCGACCTCCAGGCCCGCCGCCGCCTCGGGCTGACCGCCACGCTCGTACGGGAGGACGGCCGCGAGTCCGACGTCTTCTCGCTCATCGGGCCCAAGCGGTTCGACGCCCCGTGGAAGGAGATCGAGGCACAGGGCTACATCGCACCCGCCGACTGCGTGGAGGTGCGCGTCAACCTGACGGACGCCGAGCGGCTCGCCTACGCCACGGCCGAGACCGAGGAGAAGTACCGGTACTGCGCGACCACCGACACCAAGCGCAAGGTCACCGAGGCCCTGGTGCGGCGGCACCAGGGCGAGCAGACGCTCGTCATCGGCCAGTACATCGACCAGCTCGACGAGCTGGGCGAGCACCTGGGCGCGCCCGTCATCAAGGGCGAGACGACGAACGCGCAGCGTGAGAAGCTCTTCGGCGCCTTCCGTGAAGGCGAGATCAGCGTGCTGGTCGTCTCGAAGGTCGCGAACTTCTCCATCGACCTGCCCGAGGCGACGGTCGCCATCCAGGTCTCCGGAACGTTCGGGTCCCGGCAGGAGGAGGCGCAGCGGCTCGGCCGCGTACTGCGCCCGAAGGCGGACGGGCACGAGGCCCGCTTCTACTCCGTCGTCGCCCGCGACACCGTCGACCAGGACTTCGCGGCCCACCGCCAGCGGTTCCTGGCCGAACAGGGCTACGCGTACCGGATCGTGGACGCGGACGAACTGCTGTCGGGGGACGGGTCCTGACGGTCCGACCCTGCCCGTGTAGTCGAGAGGGCGGGAAGTCTCGCCCTCTTCCTACTTCCCTCTGTCCTACTTCCCTCTGTCCTACTTCTCGTCCGCGTAGTCCCCAAGGAGGACGACGCTGATCGCCGCCCCGGCGAAAACCTTGATCGCCCGAAGCGTGCCGCCCAGCCCATGGCGCTGCTGACCTGCGACGGAGTTGACGGTGGCACCTCGGCGGGCGCCCTGGCCGGTGTGGGTGAAGGTTGCGGTGCTCATGTGTTCCATCATGGTTTCCCCGGCGCCGCTCCACATCGGCCTGCCGGTGTAACCACAGCCACGCGCCCGTACGACCACAGACCCATGCCCACCCCTACGGGAGAGGGACGGCGCCCCTGAGAGCGGATGAGGCCGCAACGAGGGCCTTGCCGGGCCTCGATGACGCTGGACGACGGAGACGCTGACATGTGTGGTGAATTCGGCCTACTGGTGGGCGGATAGCGGCTTGACGAGGTACTCGCCGTGTGGGACCGCCCGGCCCCACACGGCCTCGACCGCGGCCGACACGATCTTCACAATGGGCGGGTCCTCGTTGGCCTCATGCCCCGCCCACGTTCGGAGACGATCCGGGCGCGGCGCATGACGACTCCCCGGGCGGTGGTCTCGCGCACGAGACCGGCCCACTCCCCGTACTCGTACGGGGAGTTCGCACTCCGCGGACCGGTCGACGGGCTTGCCCGCCTGCCAGTCGGCGAACGCCGTGTCAGCCATGTAGGAGTCGCGCATCTCCAGATGGCACGCCGAAGTGCTCAGCGCTCCTCAGCAGGGTGGCAAAGTCCGACGCGCTCCGCGTCGTCGCAGGCCTTCCTCAAGAACGGGATCATCCGGACGGGGATGCGAACCACGCCTTCATGGCTCGGGACGCCGATCGGATGCCCCTCGACCCACTCGGTGGCGGCGATCTTGGTGCGCATCTCCGACTCGGGCAACCAGCCCTGAACGACGATCTCCGCTTCCTCGTCTTCAAGCCAGACCGTGGGCGAACCCCCGTTGGGCGAGTCCGGATCGATGCCGACGAATCTCAGCGACATGGCTTCCCTCCAGGGGCGACGTCGGACGGGTCACATACGAGGTTGCCCCGAGGCCGGCCCGCAGGGCCACGGTCTTGCACCCTTCCCGGACCCCGCCCCGCCGGCCGGGCGAGCCCGCGCCGCGGCTACGTAAGGCTGCGCCCGGCCCCATCTGTGGGCCGGACCGGTCACGTATCAGGCTCGTGCCAAGCCCGTACGAGCCGGGCCAAGGCCCGTAAAACCATTCGCGCCCCGCATCCGTGCTGACTACAATCGCCGACTTCCCGCCTCCCACGCCACCGCATCACCGGGAGCGCCTCCGTCCGGACGGAAACCGGCCGGTTTCTCGCTCGCTACCCACTCACAGACGGAGGCAGCACCGTGCTCTCGCACGCCCAGGGCCAGGACCCGACCGAGGCCCCGGCCCAGGACCAGGACTCCAATCCCCTCGACCGGGAACGCGCCTACCTCAGCGCTTCCCGTGCCGCGCTGCGCGCCATGCGCGCGGATGTCGAGTCCCTCGACATCAAGGACGTCACGGCGAACTGGGTCAACGCCGAGGTCCTGCAGAACCAGATCGAGGACCGGATCAAGGCGCTGGCCGACCTGGCGCACACCCCGCTCTTCTTCGGCCGCCTGGACTACGGGCACGCGCCGGGCATGGAGCTGGCCGAGGGCGCGGAAGGCGAACAGTTCTACATCGGCCGCCGGCACGTCCACGACGCGGACGGCGACCCCATGGTCATCGACTGGCGCGCCCCCGTCTCGCAGCCCTTCTACCAGGCATCGAAGAAGAACCCGCTGGATGTGCGGCTGCGCCGCCGCTTCGGATATACGGGCGGCGAGCTGACGGCGTACGAGGACGAGCACCTCACCGACCGCTCGGAGACCGAGCAGTCCAGCAAGCTGCTCCAGAGCGAGATCGAGCGGCCGCGCGTCGGTCCGATGCGCGACATCGTCGCGACGATCCAGCCGGAGCAGGACGAGATCGTACGAGCCGGGATCGGCGGCACCGTGTGCGTGCAGGGCGCGCCCGGCACCGGGAAGACCGCCGTCGGCCTGCACCGCGTCGCCTACCTCCTGTACGCGCACCGCGAGCGCTTGGCCCGCTCAGGCACCCTCGTCATCGGCCCGAACCGCTCCTTCCTCCACTACATCGAGCAGGTCCTCCCGGCGCTCGGCGAACTCAACGTCGCCCAGGCGACCGTCGACGACCTCGTCGCCCACGTCGAGGTGCGCGGTGCGGACCCGGCCACCGCGGCCCGTATCAAGGGCGACGCGCGCATGGCGCGGGTGCTGCGGCGCGCGGTGCGCTCCGGGGTGACGATGCCGACGGAGGCCGTGGTCGTCGTCCGCGGTTCGCGGCGCTGGCGGGTGCCGGCGTACGAAGTGGAGGAGACGGCGCGGGAGTTGCTGGCGCGCGACATCCGCTACGGGGCGGCCCGCGAGGCTCTTCCGCAGCGCATCGCGCACGCCGTGCTCGTACGGATGGAGGAGGCCGGCGAGGCCCCCGACGACCGTGTACAGGACTCCGTGGCGCGCAACGCCGCGGTGAAGGCCGCGGTCAAGGCGGTCTGGCCGCCGGTCGATCCCGCGAAGCTGGTACTGCGGCTGCTGGGCGACGCGGAGTTCCTGGCGGAGCACGCGGACGGGCTGCTCTCGCCGGAGGAGCAGAAGGAGATCCTCTGGGCGAAGCCCGCGCGCAGCGTGAAGTCCGCCAAGTGGTCCGCCGCGGACGCGGTGCTGATCGACGAGGCGCAGGACCTCATCGCCCGAACGCACTCGCTCGGACACGTCGTACTCGACGAGGCGCAGGACCTGTCCCCCATGCAGTACCGCGCGGTGGGGCGGCGCTGCACGACGGGGTCGGCGACGATCCTCGGCGACCTCGCCCAGGGCACCACGCCCTGGGCGACGGACAGTTGGCAGGAAGCCCTCGGCCATCTCGGCAAGCCGGATTCGGTGATCGAGGAGCTGACGCAGGGGTTCCGCGTGCCGCGCCAAGTCATCGCGTACGCCTCGCGGCTGCTCCCCGCCATCGCGCCGGGGCTGGCGGAGGCGACCGCGATCCGCGAGGCCGCGGGCGACTTCGCGGTACGGGCGGTGGCGGCCGGGGAACTGGACGCGTCCGTCATCGCCGCCTGCCGTGAGGCTCTCGCCAAGGAGGGCTCCATCGGCCTCATCGCCGCCGAATCCAGGCTCCCGGCCCTGTCCGAGGCCCTGACCGCAGCCGGCCTGACCGCCCTCGCCCCCGGCGAGGAAACCTCCGCCGAAGCCCGCCTCACCCTCGTACCGGCCACCCTCGCCAAGGGCCTCGAATACGACTACGTGGTACTGGACGAACCCGCCGCCGTAGTCGACGGCGAGCCGGACGAACGTACCGGCCTCCGCCGTCTGTATGTGTCCCTGACGCGAGCGGTGTCAGGTCTGACAGTCATCCACTCAGCACCGTTGCCGGAGCAACTGACGGCAGGCTGATAACCGCCACGCCGGGCGGGAAACGGCCTATGAGCCCGCCCGGCGCGAGCACCTGCACTAGTAAGTGTCTGTGAAGCCCCGTACAGGGCACGGGCCTTGCGGTGCGGTGCAGCAGGAGCATGATCGTGGCCAGGTAGATCGCATTCGCCTGGCTGGCAGCCAGGTACTCGTAGTTCTTGGACAGTCGCTGGTAGCGGCTCAGCCAGGCGAAACTACGCTCGATCACACAGCGACGCGGTACCACCGGAAACATGGGCACCACCCGGGGCGGTGCGTCGGCCTTCGCCCAGGTGCCGCGGAAGCCGCCGTCCTTCCGCTGCACGATCTGGATCGCGATCCCGGTCTCCTCGCGGACCCAGACCAAGAAGTCGAGGCCACGATAGCGCTGGTCGGCCCACACACGCCGCATGCGCGGGAACTTGTCGGCGCACCGGGCAAGCAGCACGGCTGCCCGTCACGGTCGCTGACGTTCGCCGGGCTGACGCAGACCGCGAGCCCCAGGCCAAGCGTGTCGACCATGAGGTGACGCTTAATCCCCAGCACCTTCTTGCCGCCGTCGTACCCGTGCCGGCCACCGCGCTCGGTGGCCTTGACGCTCTGGCTGTCGATCACCCCGGCACTCGGCGTCGGATCACGCTCCTGGTCAGTACGTTCCCGTGCCCGCAGAGCCGCAAGGATCTCCTCCCACCGCCCCTCGATACGCCACCGCCTCCAGTGGTGGGAGACGGCCTGGTACGGCGGGAAGTCGTGCGGCAGCAGCCATCAGGCACAGCCGGCCCGCACCCAGTACGCAAGAGCGTCGATGATCTCCCGGCGCTCGTGCTTCGGCGGCCCCCCGCCCGGTTTCGGCGGCGGCACGAGCAGCGCCAGCACCGCCCACTCCACGTCGGACAGATCGGCCGGATACGCGCGCCGTTCCCCGACCATCTCGGCCTCCAGCAGCGCCAGGACTATCAACACGCCAGCTCTGAACGGGACTTCTCAGGCACCTATTAAGCCCCGTCCAATCAAGCATCTCAAACGCATGTGACCGCTTGCCTTCTATTGATCAGGCATGGTCCGGCTCTGAATGTGGGAGGTATTCGGAGTCTCGCTTTCCGCGCCATGAGCAGGGGCATGCGGCTATGGTTCGGACGGCTCATGCTCGATGCTGGCAACGTGCTGCCGTACGCACGCTGTGACGAGGGTCCCGCGCCAGGAGGCCGAGGATCTGATTCGCCAATGCGGCCCCCTCCGAACTGGCCTGGCAGGCGACCTGAGCCAGCACGCGGCGCACCCGGAAGTCGCTGTCCCGCGCTAGTTGTAGCGCGGTGTCCCGGTACCGGTCGGGATTCTTGAAGCATAGGACTGCGCTTGCCTGTCGGACCCCAAGATGGCTGTGCGCAGCCATAAGGCTGGCGTCGACCTCATCTACAACGTCACTTGAAAGCCTGCTGAGCGCGGTTGCCGCGGCGAGAAGGTCGGCGGAGTCGTCGGTGGTGAGCAGGCCAATCGCTTGGGTGCGCACCCAAGCTTGGTCTTCTGGGCTAGTGGCTGACGCCGAAGCCAGCAGCAAGGCTTTCCCTCGCAGAGAAGCGGAACCCGTCGTGATCTTGATCGAGCTAAGGGGGTGGGGCACCCCGGTTACCTCATGATCCAAATAACTTCCTGGCTGCTCTCCTAGCACGAAGCTCTTGGCGGATTGGAATGTCTCTCGCCGCACATCGGTCGACATGCGAGTAACCAGATTGCAGGCGCCGACAAGGGCGTCCTTCCTGCTGACAGTCACCTCACGTGCGTCACCCGCGATGCGCATGAGCATCGTCAGACACAGCGTGCGGTCCTGGACGCCAAGGCTGCCGACTAGGTAGGAATCGTTCACCAGTCGAGTGCTGAAACTTATGCAGCCTGGATCCGGTTCTGGGCGTTGCACAATGCGCTTGAAAGCCTCACCTGCGTGTTTATGGACAGCAGGATGCCCGGGGGCGACCAAGGATCGTGCGACATCAGCCAAGTAGAGGCCGTTGTCGTCAAGACGATCAATCCGAGCTCGAAGGGAAACTAGTTCGGCCTCGGACAAGTCACGGTCGGAGTGACCTCCGGAATACCTGGAATGATCCTGGCGCTGCGTCAGAATCTCGACAACGTCGTCCTCGACGACGAGTTCGAGTGCCTTCTTCGCACCACCTTCTGCCAAGTCGAATAGCCTGGTGAGAGCTACTGCCGCAAGATTGGGATGGGTCTTGGCGATGTCAAGGCAAGCCGTTGCGTGGTATTGGTCGGAGTAATGGTACTGATTGGCACCCCGTGGCACGTCGGAAGCCAATAGTTCAAGGAGAGCTGACGCTTGCGATGAGGTTCCCCGTGCCGCCAGAGCACAAGCGCTCTTCGTGGCCTGGTGCGTAAGATCGCCGAAGGGGGAGTCCATCAACTCCCCGGCCCTACCCTGCTCGGCCAGAGCCGTCAGCGTGCCGAGCAGAGGACCGGCTGCATCGTCGGCTATCAGGTCTGCTTGAGATTCGATGAGGGCAGCGCGGGCGCAGATCGTCCACCACGGCGCATTGTCGAGAGGCCCAGATGGCAGCTCAAGATCACCTTCAGCTGCCAGTTTCTTTATCTTCTTGGTATCGCCGGCACGCTCGTAGTTTTCCGCCGCCAAGGCAGGTTCCTGACTGTCACGATAGAGGTCTCCCAAGAACTCCGCCGCTTCGATCTCGCTTGCCCAGCTTCCCGTGATCACCGTATCGGTGATCCAACGCTGTGCAGACAAAACTGCCTCCACGGGCTTGCCTGCCACTAGCGCCGATAGAGCTTGCTGCCTAGGGCTGCGAATCCGGTCCAACAGCCGACCGTCCCCCGTGGCTCGGAGGGCCTGTGCCAGCCGATGCTCGTCATCGATCTCCGGGGTAATTGGGCCATACTGTACGTTTACTGCTCGGATGGCGTACAGCCAATCGGCAGCATCTTCGTTAATGCCGGCATGAACGGCCTCGGATACCGCATCACGCCAGGATTCAAGTGCTTCATCCGGCCGGCCTTCAAGTGCACATCTCCGCGCTTCGCGTGCATGGATCAAAGCCGCGTGCCGGCCGGGGACTCGGTGACTTCGCGCCAACCGGTTGAGTTCGATACGTTCCGTGGGGTTGTATTCGGCGCGCACCAGGCGCAGCCGAATATCAGCATCCATGGTGACTCGCTCGATCTGCTTCACACTCGAACTGCGGATTGCGGTCTGGATGAGTGAGTCCAGGTCCTCAAGCCGATCGGGGGCCAAGGCTAAGACGTGCTCGGCGAGCAGGAGTACGAGCAGGGGTTGATAGTCCGGTGCCTCACTGGATTCCTCACTCAGGGTCGTTTTGAGCGTGTCGCAGGTACCAGTAGGGTGGAGCAGACTCCTCACCGCAGCAGCAACCAGTCGGGAGTGCCGCTTTGTGCGTGCGGCATGCTGTGTCGTGGCCGCCGTCGCTTCATGTTCCAGCTTCTCAAGTTGGCTCATCAGCCTCCGCGGTTCGTATCGATCACCGAAATGGAGAGCTGCAACCGCGAGGTGCGCCGCAAGCGCAGCGGCCTGGTCGGTTAGCTGGGCGTCCGTGAGGGCAGCAAGTTGTTTGCTGCGCATGGTCACTGCGTGACCTCGAAATCCGACATGATCCAGCCGATTCGCCAAGTCGCCGTAGAGGCGGGCGGATTCTTCCGGAGCATCCTTCAGCTGGTCGTCTGCCTGCCGAAGAATCGGTGCGACGTCGTTCACCCGCAACGGGCCGATGAGGATCCTCTCCGCCTGCTCCTGGCGATCGGGCAGCGGCACAGGGACTCCAGGGAGGGGCGCCCCGGTGCAGAACGTCTCAGCTGTCTCGCGAGTCCAGAATTGGGCGACCACATTACCCAAGTTACGCAAGTGGTCATTGATCTGTTCAGATCCCCATAAGTCCAGCTCAAGATCAGGATGCTCACGTTGAAGCTCGTCGAGTGCCTCCGCCACCTGAGTGGTCTCTGTGGACGCCGAGGTGGCGACAATGAGGCAGGCGGCGCCGAACGGGCGTCTGCCCATGACGTATTTCCCGACAGCTGCGCGAAGATCCCCGGCAGTGAATTCCTGGTAGTCCTTGCACTGGACGACGGTGTATCGGCCGTCTGGCGCACGACCGGCGAGGTCAATGCCATGCTGCGCTTGCCCCAGGACGCCGTAGCGGCGGAACTTGATCCCCCTCAGCCCCAGCACACCGCGAGATACTGCGAGGAGCAACTTCTCGAAGCGATGCCATCCGAGGTGCAGGTTAAGGTCTTCACCGTGCGGAGTCCAGCCCGGTGTGCCCTGATCCGGAGGCATACCGAGGTTCGTGTCGGCTGAGCAGGGTTCCCACCGCTCATCCGCCGAGATGGGCTCCGGTTCTGAGGGGCTGCCGTGAACCCGCCCAGAAGACTGTTTGGGGTTGGAACGAGTCATACGACCTAGTGTCGCGGTTGGAAGCTGTACTGCATCCGATACCGGACCACGCAAGTCGAACGGGTTCCTGATGGGGTGATCTTTCGGCAGTGCGGGCCGTAATGACGTGCGATTGTCTCGCGCATGTGTACGACAACACAGTCGGCCATCCACGCCGGGAACACCGGCATCCCTCGAACATGTCGGGCTCGGGATGGGCGGTCATCCGACCGTCGCTGCCGGTACCAACCTGGCTCCAGGGCCGGGCGGGCAGCCCGAAGAATACTGCCGTCGGCAGATGCTGGACACGATCCGTTACCTGGTCTCGGGAGAGGCTCCTGGCAGCCGATGCCCCTCACCTGATGAGAGCCGGGTTCACGCTTTCTTCCGCCGCTGGCGCGTTCACGGGCTGACTATAGAGTTCCACCCCCGGCTGCGCGGCCGGGTTGCTGAGCGGGAAGGCCGTGAGGTGGCGTCAACGGCCAAGGTCAGCCATGCGCAGCCGGTGGAGACCGGGCCTCAGAACCATCACGTGCCGTCCTTCCCGCCAAGACAACCCAGTCCAGCCCGCTCGGGACACCTCCCAATAGAGCTGGGGGCGGGAGAGATTGAGGGCACAGGAACGGTCGATTCCACCGGCGCGCGCAACCGTGCCAAGCCCAGCCACTCCAAGCCCGCCCGGCGATTGAGAAGCTGTATCTCAACCGGACGTGGTCGTTTGGTTTTCGCTGGTCAGGCATGGTTTCGGTCGGGGTGAGGGAGAGTTTCGGCGTTCTGTTC
>NZ_JBFAIV010000069.1:0-14021 GCF_040654875.1 Streptomyces sp. NPDC050610
ACCCTGTCCTCATGCACCGACCTCCCACAGATCACACGAACCAGACCCCCGTTCGATCCGCAAGCTCGATGAGCGATATGAATACGGCCTCTGAGTACGCGGCCGAGCTTGACCCGGCCGTACGGGCGGAGGTCGAGCGGCGCACGGCCACCCTCATCCCGCCGAAGAACATCGACGACGCTACCGCCCTGGCTTCGGCGGGCCCGATCGTCCTTGATCTGCTGCCCGGCCCAGAGGGGCTCGACGAGCAGACAGCCGAAAACATCGTCTTCACCGCCCGCCAAGTGCGATCCGAACGGGCGATCCCCTTCCTGGCACGCTTCACGCGGCACAAGTCCGAGACGGTCCAAACCCTACTGATCGCTTCCTGGCCCGCCTTCGACACAGACCGGTACGCGGAAGAGGTCATCGCCTGTCTAGGACCCGACAGCCTGTTCTTCACCGTACGGTCGGATGAACAGCTGCATGCGCTACGGAACCTCGGCACGCGCCCCATGCTGGGCGTCCTCGGCAACGTGTCCGCCGAGGCGCTGACCGCGTACGCATACGACGCTGCCCTCACTCACATCGCAATCCACAAGAACACACTCCTTACCGACCTCTCCTTCCTCGTCGGCCAGACGGAGCTGCGCTCCATCAGAATCGAGGACTGCCCGGAACTGAGCGACCTCTCGGGAATCGGAGCGCTGCCGCTGACGACCGTCAGACTGATCAACCTCACGCGCGGCAGCCGCATCCGACGGCTGCCGCCGTCATCCCGCGTCCTCGATTTGACGCTCCCGCCGCAGGCCGCTTGGCGGTTGGAGGACCTACCGGGCGAAGCGCCGCTACGCTGCCTGCACCTCACCCGCGCCACCAGACTAACGGGCGGCCTGCGCGGCCTTAGCCGACGATGGCCCGGCCTCACCGAACTCCATCTCGGGCCGTACAGCAGCCCTCAGACGCCCGACGACTGGGCGGAGCTCGGCGCACTGCCGCACCTGTCCGACCTCCGCGTCGCCCCGAATAACCTGGACATCCTTCCGTCCGGCCTCGTCTTGCCATCCATCCGAACACTCAGGCTCGAACAGGACCGATTCTCACCCGAAACGGTCGGCCAGATGGCCCGCCTCTGCCCACAGCTCGCGGTCCTCTACCTACTCGGCCACGTACCCACCCGATACGCCCTCGAAGGCCTGCCACCAGGGGTCAAAGTACGGGCACCCGACAAGGACTTCATCCCGTAACGACGTTGAGCTGAAACCACACCCCCTTCCCCCCGCCGACGGCGGCGGCCGTCACCCCGCACAGGTCGGCCATCGCGTAGACGAGGAAAAGCCCGCGCCCGTGCGTATCGCCGCTCTCCGCCCGCCGGGGAGCGGGAAGCCGGACAAGCCCGGGTCCGTCGTCACGCACCTCGATCCGTACGTGCGCGGGCTCGACGGCGGCCACGAGGAGGACGTCGCCCTTGGCGTGCTGATGCACATTGGTCACCAGCTCCGACGTACAGAGCACCGCCACTTCGGCGAGGTGATCAAGCCCGGAGGCGGCGAGCACACTGCGCACGAAGTCGCGGCAGATCTTGGGGGCGGTGGGGGTGCTGGGGGTGAACACGCTGTGAGTGAGCGGTGGTTCGGTACATACGCCCATGAGACGCCTCCATGGCGTTTCGCAGTGGGGGGGGTGCGGTGCGCCGCGCTTCCCGCGAGGGCATGTCGACTGAGACGCTTCCGGCATCACTGCGTGAGCGTCACGGCACTCACCGTATTGGATATAGGCCCACATGTTCAACCTGAATGACGGGTTCAGTGGACCGCGTCGCCACGCAGCGGCACACTGTGACACACACCCGGAGGAGAGAACTTTGGCGCTGCGGACAACCACCACCGAACGGCAACGCCGACTCGGCGCAGAGCTCCGGAAGTTGCGGGAACGTGCGGGCCTAACGGTCAGCGACGGTGGAGCGTCCATCAACATGGGGCGGGTGCACCTCACCCACGTCGAGCGGGGCCACACCGCCATCTCTACGGAGCGACTGCGGGCACTTTGCCAGACGTACGGGTGCACTAGTTCAACTTACGTCGATGCACTGGTGCGCCTGTCAGAGAGCAAGGGCAAGGGGTGGTGGAGCGGATACAAGGGCAAACTGTCCCCCGCTGCTCTCGACTTGGCCGAACTGGAGGCCAGCGCAGAGGGCCTGCGCTCATACGAGTCACTGTTCATCCCTGGCCTCTTCCAGACGGAGGACTACACCCGCTCCATCTTCAACGCTGACGATGAAATCACCTCGCAAGAGGCCATCGACTCAGCAGTCCGCTTCCGCATGGAGCGTCAGGCAATCCTCACGGGGCAACCCCCAGCAGAGGTTCACGCCGTAGTCCATGAGGCAGCGCTGCACATGCGGTTCGGCGGTACAGCGGTCATACGCAAACAGTTGCTTCGCCTTATCGAGCTCGCGGAGAACCCGCGCATCACCATCCAGGTGCTTCCCTTCACCACCGAGGGGGTATCGACCTTGAGCACGCCGTTCTTCATGCTCACGTCCCACGGCAAGGCGTTGGATACGGTCCTCACTGAGACTCCCTCCGGGTCTCTCTATCTCCATGACGACGACTCGATCGCCAAGTACCGGAGACAGTTCGACCGGCTCCGCGCGGCGGCTCTCCCGCCCGTAGACACCAGCATCGCTCCGGCCGCACACGACTCGCGGGACTCGCTGGGTCTCATTCAGTACGTCCTCTACACACTCTAGAAAGAGCGGTCATGCCTCCCCTCCACTGGCAGAAGTCCACGTTCAGCGAGAACCAGGCCAACTGCGTAGAACTCGCCACGTCCCCCTCCGGCCTCCACCTCCGTGAGGGCGACGAGCCCGAAACGGTCGTCACCGTGACCCGCGCTGAGCTGCGAACCTTCGTGCGCGCCATCCGCACGGGCGCCTTCGATCACCACCAGTGAGGCTCGGAGCCAATGGCAAAGGGCATAGAGATGCACGGGGACAAGGTTGTACTGTGGCCGGCGATCGGCGGCGACGCGGAGGTTCTCGGCAGAATCGTGCGGGAGCCGGAAGTCGCGGCGTGGTGGTCGCCTCCGGAGGACTTCGAGGGCATGCTCGCGGTCGTCTTCGAGGGCGAGGTCATCGGAGCGGTCCAGTTCGAGGAAGAGACCGACCCCGAGTTCCGTCACGCCGGCATGGACATCTTCCTGACGGCGCGACACCACGGGAAGGGACTCGGTACCGACGCGGTACGCACGATGGCCCGGTGGCTGCTGCACGAACGCGGTCACCACCGGCTGACCATCGATCCCGCTGCGACCAACACCGCTGCGATCCGCAGTTACAGCAAGGTCGGGTTCAAACCCGTGGGGATCATGCGGGCGTACGGGCGCGACCACCGAACCGGCCGCTGGCAGGACGGGCTGCTCATGGACCTGCTCGCAGCGGAGCTGACCTGACCGGTCGACTGCCAAGCGCATTGGTTGCGACGTGATGCCGGCCGCACGGGCCCTTCGGGTGTGAAGACGAAGAACCCGTGCGGCCTTGTACTGCCCCCTGCCGCCATGGGCATCTACCGTGCGCTCTCCTCGGCCTCTGCGTAGGAGGCCGCAGGCGGCTGGCGGTTCGCGGCCGCTTCCTCTCATCGACGGCCGAAGGCTGGTGGTGACGACGGCACGTCGCGCGGGATACGTCGCGGACCCGCAATGCATAGGCTCAGGGCCCATGATCTTGCTGAGTGACCCCAAGGTGCTCAATATCCCGGTGCAGGACTGCGGTGAACCTCTCGCGGAGATCGCCTCGGTCCCGGAGATTGAGCTGGCCCCCCGGGAACGAGACGAGGCAGGGGCATACGGCCGGGTCCGGACCGGCGTGCTTGAGCGTTTGCGCTCGGCATCGGAGATGCTCCCCGACGGCGTCAAGTTCCTCGTCATAGAAGGGCATCGCAGCAGCGCCGAGCAGGCGCAGCGGTTCGCCCGCTACGAGGACCGCCTACGCCGCTCCGGCGTCCTCGACCCCGCCGACCTGCGGCGCCAGGCCAGCGCCTTCGTCTCCCCGGTCGAGGTGGCACCGCACTGCGCCGGCGCGGCCCTCGACCTGACGCTCGTCAATGCCGATGGCGTCGAACTGGACATGGGAGGCGCCGTGAACGGCCACCGGTCCGGAGACGAGAAGTACTGCCCGCTGGACGCCCCGGGGCTATCAGACCAAGCACGTCGCAACCGCGACGTCCTGGCCCGAACCATGGGCGGCGCCGGGTTCGTCAACTACCCCACCGAGTGGTGGCACTGGTCTTACGGCGACCGCTACTGGGCACTGATCAACGGGGCTGACAGTGCCATCTACGGACCAGCCTGATCGAATCGAACCGAAAGGGCGTCAGCAGGCAGGCACCGGCTTCTGTCGATCACCTGACATGTGCGGCGATGGTACGTGCGCACTCCATCGACTCGGCATGCGTGGTGTCCACCTCCAGGTCATAGACCACGCCCTGGTGGACCACATCCGCCTGGGACGCGGCCATCCCGACGACCCGATTGCCTCGTGCGACCTCACGGCCTGCGGCAACTGCACTATCACACCGGACACCGACCCACAGCACCCGCAGATCGCGCAAAGCCCCCAGCCAACGCTGCTGCGCTTCCGCTCCGCCGAGAAAGACCTCATCGACGATGACCCGGGCACCCGCGCGGGCCATCGCGGCGACCCCCTCGATCCATGCCGCCTCCAGCGTCCGGAACTCCGCCCCGACGATCACCCCTCCATCTGCGGCGAACTCGATCCCCGCATCCGACGCCTGCATGGACGCGGGCATCGCCTCAACCAGCGTGTCGGTCCCCAGAGCCAGCCACGAATCCGGCAAGACCGCCTGAAGGCACCAGGCGATCCCGGACTTCCCCGAGCTGGAACCACCGTTGAGAACGATCACCTCAGTCATCACCGCGCCACAGTAGAGGCGCCGCAACACCCCCCCGAAACGGATTTCCGCGAACGCTGCCCCGCCGAGTGGGGCGGCATTGTGCTCGGTCGGGTGCGGCTTTCGTCTCGGGCCTGCGGCCCAAGGCGCCAGCAGCGGCGGGGGAGGGGGCGGGGGCGGGGCTGGTCCCGGTTCGCTGCCCGTCGCCGTGTTCGGGGCTGAGGTCAGAGAGGCTCGCTGCGCTTTGCGGCTGGCCGCTGCCGCGATGGGGCTGGGGCGGGTTGGTCGGCTGCGGGCGGTCTTGAATCTGGGGCCTGTGATCACTGCTAGGTGGGGCGGCATTGCTGGTGGGCAAGTGCGCGCATCGTCTCGGACCCTCCGGGCCCAAAGCGCCACCAGCGGGAGGGGAGGGGGCCGGGCCGCTGTCGGCTCGCGGCCTGCGGGCGGGGTTCGTGGTTGGGGTCAGGGAGGCTCGCTGCGCTTCACCGCTGGTTGCTGCCGCGATGGGGTGGTGGTGGGTTCTTCGGGTGCGGGTGGATATGGAGTTCGGGCCTGTGATCCACGGCAGCGAGGAGGGGAGTGCGGCGCGCTGCGCTGCGCCTGGGCGGGGTTGCTGTCCGAGGAGGGTTTCCGCACGTAGGGCGGGGGGCTGGGGTGTGGAAACCCTCTTCCAACGCCCACGTGCCCGATATGCCCGGCCTGGAAGGTTGAATGGCCAACAGGTCGGAGTTTCCATCCGACAAAAGCGCCTTATCGGGCATGGAATCGGACGGTACGTCCGGTCTGTTGCCCAATCAACTTCACAGGCTGGGCATATCGGGCACGTTGGCCGTCAGAAGAGGGTTCCCGCACCCAGAGGCCCCGCCCAACAAGCGGAAACCACCCCCGAACACCCACC
Organism: Streptomyces sp. NPDC050610; assembly: GCF_040654875.1. NCBI lineage: Bacteria > Bacillati > Actinomycetota > Actinomycetes > Kitasatosporales > Streptomycetaceae > Streptomyces > Streptomyces sp. NPDC050610. Next base: position 5,788 of record NZ_JBFAIV010000069.1, read on the forward strand.
ACCCCAAGGCGCAGCGCAGCGCGCCGCATCCCACTCCCCACTGCCGTGGATCACAGGCCCGAACCGCCCCCACACCCGCACCCGGCCAACTCACCATGGCCACTTCGCGGCAGCAACCAGCCGCAAAGCGCAGCGAGCCTTCCCTGACCCCAGCCACAAACCTCGCCCGCAGACAGCGAACCGCGACCAGCCCGGCCCCCTCCCCCGCCGCTGCTAGCGCCTTGGGTCCGAAGGGCCCGAGACGAAACCCGCACCCAACCGAGCACAATGCCGCCCCACGCCGCAGCGATCACAGGCCCCGGCCCAAGACCACCCACACCCGACGAACTCGCCACGCCCCATCGCGGCAGCAACCAGCGGCAAAGCGCAGCGAGCCTTCCCTGACCCCAGCCACAATCCCGGGCCGCAGTCAGCAGACCGACAGCGGCCCGGCCCCCTCCCCTCCCGCCGCCAGCGCCTTGGGTCCGAAGGACCTGAAGTTTCCCCGTGATCCTGGACACGTCCGTGTTACGCAGCGAGGCCTTGGTCTTGTTGGTAGCGCAGGCGTGTCTCGTGGGGCGTGAGGTAGCCCCAGTGGATGTGCTTGCGCAGTCTGCTGCGGTTGTAGAAGGTCTCGATGAAGGTGAAGATCTCGGCTCGGGCGGTTGCCCGGTCGGGCCAGAAGCGGGTTCCGATCTCCTCTTTGAGGACTGCCCGGAAACTCTCCGCCGCGGCGTTGTCGTAACAGATCCCGGTCCGGCCCATGCTCTGCCGGCCGTTCAACTCTCTTATTTTGTCGTGGAGTTGAGTAGAGGTGTATTCCGATCCGCGGTCCGAGTGGATGACGCAGCGCGGTTGGAGGCGGCCGAGGTTCGCGGCCATGTCGAGGGCGTCGACGACCAGGTCGGCGCGGTGGTGATCGGCCATCGAGTAGCCGATGATCTCGCGCGTGGCCAGGTCCAGCCACGAGGCGAGGTAGAGCCCGCCCTCGGCGGTGGGGATGCAGGTGATATCCCCGACGACCTTCGTGCCGGGCCGGTCGGCGTGGAAGTCGCGGCCGATCAGGTCGGGAGCCGGGGCGGCCTTGGGGTTCTGCCGGGTCAGGCTGCGGCGGCCGGTGCGCCGGGTGTGGCCGGCGATTCGATGCTCGCGCATGACGCGCTCGACACGCTTGCGGTTGACCAGCCGACCCTGGCGCCGCAACTCGGCCGTGACACGCGGCACGCCGTATGTGCCCCTGGACGCAAGGTGGATGACGGTGATCTCGTGGGCCAAGGCCTCGTCCGCCCGGCGCCGCACCTCGCGGGCCGCGATGCCTGCGGCCCAGGCGTAGTACGCGGAACGGGCCGTCTTCATCACCCGGCACAGCAGAACGATCGTGAAGTGCGCCTTCTCCGCGTGGATGAACCGGTATACATCGCTCACCGATCGCTCTCCTTCGCGAAGAAAGCTGTCGCTTTTTTTAGGATTTCAATCGTCTTCGCCTGCTCCACGGTGAGCTTCCGGAGGCGTTTCAGCTCCTCGTCCCGAGCGTCCGCACTGTGCTCCACAGCCGGTGCGGCCTCGGCGGACCGGGCCTTCTTGACCCACCCCCGCAGACTCTCCGAACTGACCCCGAGCTCGCGGGCGATGTCGGTGACCGTCCGCCCCGAGGACCGCACGAGCTCGATCGCGTCGCGCTTGTACTCCTCGGAGTACCGCTTCGTGTACTTGCTTCCCACCTGGCACTACTTCCTCTGGAACCTCAGGTCCCAGTCTCCAGGTGTCCATGATCAAGGGGAAACTTCAACCCGAGACGAAACCTGCACCTGCCCACCCCCAATACCGCCCCACCCGGCAGTGATCACAGGCCCCAGACCCAAGACCACCCGCAGCCGACAACCCCGCCACGCCCCCATCGCGGCAGCAGCCAGCCGCAAAGCGCAGCGAGCCTCCCTGACCCCAGCCACAAACCTCGCCCGCAGGCAGCGAACCGAGAGCAGCCCGGCCCCCTCCCCCGCCGCTGCTGGCGCCTTGGGCCGCAGGCCCGAGACGAAACCCGCACCCACCCACCCCCAATACCGCCCTACCCGGCAGCCCCCTCCCCAACAGCCTTGAACCCGCAAGGTCAGAGCCGTAACTTTCCCCTTCCCCAGAGGCCCCCCGAGGACCGCGCTTCCGACAACGGCAGCCCACCCCCGCTACACAGGATCGAGGACGGCCTTGCCGTGAAGGCGACGGCCGAGCAGAGCCTGTACCGCCTCCGAGTGACGAGTCCAAGGGCCGCGCCATCTGATGCCCGGGTCAAGGCGGCCCTCGGTGACCTCACCGGCCAGCCAGGCCAGGTCCGTGGAGGAGTCGGTGGCGGGGTCGCCGAAGAGGAAGAAGGTGCGGATCGACCGGTCGTGCCGTCCGCCGGTGCCCAGCATCGCGTCCGGTGACAGCACCGAGTCGACCTCGGAGGAGCGGCCCACGCCCCCACGCCGACGAGGGTGCCGCCGGCCGACAGGGCGGCGAAGGCGTCGACGAGATGCGGCCCGCCGACATTGTCGACAACGACCGCCACGGGCTCCCGCACGGCGGCCGGTTCGGGGTGGACCTCGTGGGCGCCCAGGGCTCGCAGGCTGCCCGCCTGGGCGGGGTTCCGGCTGATGACGACTACGTGCGCGCCCGCGTGGGCGGCCAGTTGGATGGCGTACCGGCCGACGCCGCCGGACGCCCCGGTGACCATCACCCGGCGACCGAACAGCGAACCCACCCGGCGCAGCGCGTGCAACGCGCTGAGTCCGGCCACGGGAATGGTGCTCAGCGCCCCGGAGTCGGCCTCCTTCAGCGCGGTGCGGTGCGGTGCCGAGCCGGGCGGCGGGTACGGCCCGCAGTTCGGCCCGATCCGCCTCGCCGAGGGTGACGGCAGCTCTGGGACGCCTACCTCGAAGTCCTGGACGGCATCGAGAAGTCCGGGCCGCTGGCCGAGTCTTCCTCACCACCATGCTGACCACGCTGGAGCGCATGGACGAGGACTGGTACCGGCGCTTCCCGCTCGCACACCGACTGATCGCCGACTCGCCCGCTCTCGACGGGTGCTCCCTGCGGCACTGTGTCGAAGTTCAGGCTGAGATCACGCACCGACGCGACGGACAGGACAGGGGTCAGGACCCAAGACCAGGAACAGGGCCGTCTCGAACTGCGGCTCCTCATCGAGTTCTTCGTGGCCGCCTGGCGCTGCACTCTCGACGAATGGTTGCCCGACTGCGCTCCGGGCGAACTACCCGTACTGCTGCGCCGGACCTGCTCATCCATACACTCCACCCTCAGCATGAAGGCGTGAGTACGTGAAGGTGTGAGGACATGAGGGCGCTCCCTGCCGTACCCGGCACACCTCAAGGCCGGTAAATGCACTCCCCCACCGGCGCGTGCTTCTTCCACCCCAACGACTCGTACAGCGCGCGCCCCGCGTCCGTCGCCGCGAGTACGCCGAGGCCGGCGCCCTCGCGCACCGCCTGATCGGCGAGCGTACGCATCACGAACTGGCCCAGCCCCCGCCGCCGATGGGCTTCCCAGGTCTCCACCTGGTCCGCGATCGCGGCCTCCCCCGCCAGCGCGATCTGCCCCCTGGCCGCCGGCTCCCCCGTCGCGTCCAGGACACGCACGTAGATGACGGAGCCGCGGGTCTCCACGACAGTCGTGTACCCGTCGGGCTCGGCCGGGTTCGTGGCCACGAGGTCGGTCGCCATCAGATGGCCGGTCTCCTCGTAGGCCACCACCCAGCCGGCAGGCAGCCAGGGCTCGATCTCCTCCGGCTCCGCCGGCATCTTCATCCAGGTCCGAGGCGTGCTCACCGAGGCGGCCGCGCTGCGGATCAGCGATCCGTCGGCCTCGGGCAGGACATGGCGACCCACTTCCCGCGGGTTGCCCGCGACCTCGATGTAGAGCCCCCAGGGCTTCTCGACCGGCGGCGGCGTCCTTCGGGACACGGCCCAACCGGCCACCCAAGTCCGGACTATCTCCGCGTTCGTCCCGGCGTTCATCAAGCCCACCCCCGCCATCAGCCACAGCAGTGACATCGGCAATGCGTAATAGCTACATATCAGTAGCGCATATTACGTAACCGTTCCCCGCCGAGCATCCGGTTTGGTCAGCCAGTCAGCCGGTCGGTCGATCAGCCGACCACTCGGCCAGCCGCGCAGCCGCGCAACCGACGCCGCTGCACCATCCGTCACCACGGCACCGGCGTTCCATCCCAGGAGAAGAACTCACCGGTCGGCCCGTCCTCCGGCAGCAGTGCCAGCCGTACGGCCCCTCGGGCGGCCTCCGCCGGGTCCCCGTCCGAGGCGGCCGCGCGGGAGTTGAGTTCAGTGGACCGCAGACCGGGGGCGAGCGCGTTGACCTTGAAACCTTCCCCGGCCAGCGTGTTGGCGTACAGGACTGTGAGGGCGTTGAGCGCGGCCTTCGACGACCGGTACGCCGCCGCCCCGCCGCTCCCGTGCGCGAACTGCGGGTTCGGGCCCGTACTCCAGGCCAGCGACCCGGTCCCGCTGGAGACGTTGACGATCCGGGGGCTCGGGGAGCGGCGCAGGGCGGGCAGGAAGGCATTGGTCACCGTGACGACTCCGAAGACATTGGTCTCGTACGTACGCCGAAGCTCGTCGGCACCGGTTTCCGTCGGCGGCGCGGACGAGGGTGCGATGCCCGCGTTGTTGACCAGTACGTCCAGGCAGGACGACAGACCGTCCACATGCCCGGCCGCCGCGGCCACGCTGTCCGGGTCCGTCACGTCGAGGACGAGCGGCCGCGCGCCGTCGCCGATCTCCTCGACGGCCCGCCGGCCGCGCTCGGCGTCGCGGGAGCCGACGTACACGACGAAGCCCTCCGCGGCGAGAAGGCGGGCGATCCGCTTGCCAATGCCTTTGTTGGCACCCGTGACGAGTGCTGTGCGATCGTTCATGACACTCACGGTCCCCTGGCCACCGCCCCCTCTGCCAGGGACAACCTGTACCAGGCCGGCAGGCAGGTCAGGTAAGCCAGTAGGCCAGGAAGGCCAGGCACGCCAGACAAGTTGGCAGGTCAGACAGGTGGGTAGGTCAGGTAGGCAGGTAGATAGGCAGCGGGAGGAGAGGCCATGCCGCGGCAAGAACTGGCACGCTTCCTACGGGAGCGCCGCGCGGCCCTGCGCCCGTACGAGCTCGGCCTGCCCTCCGACACCCCGCGCCGGACCCCTGGCCTGCGCCGCGAGGAAGTGGCGGAGCTGGCCCACATGTCGGTCGACTACTACGTACGGCTTGAGCAGGCCCGCGGCCCGCGCCCCTCACCGCGCATCCTGGAGGCGCTGGCCCAGGCCCTGCGCCTGACGCCGGCCGAACGCAGCCATCTCTTCCGCCTCGCCGGAACGAGCGCGCCGCCGCCCGCCGCCGGAGCCGTACGGAACGTTCGCCCGCACGTGGCCCGCATGCTGTGGCGGCTGCCGGAGACCGGCGCGATCGTCACCGACGCGACGTACGGCGTCATCGCCTGGAACCCGCTGGCCCAGGCCCTGCTGGGTGGCGACCTCGGGCGGGGGACGGCGAATCTGGCCCGCCGCCGGTTCCTGGGTGAGGGGCGGCTGCACGAGAGTTCCAGCGTCGAGGAGTTCGGGAGCATCGTGGTGGCACGGCTGCGCCGGGCCGCCGACCGCTATCCGTACGATCCGCGACTCACCGCCCTGCTGGACGAACTACACGCCGGCAGCGCGGAGTTCCACCAGCTCTGGGAGACCCGTCCGGTGCACGCCCCCGGTCACCGCGTCAAGGCCCTCGACCACCCGACGGCGGGCAGGCTCCGGCTGAACTGCGACGTTCTCCTCGTCCCCGAGGACGACCAGGAAATCGTCCTGATCACGGCCGACCCGGGATCGCCCTCGGCGCGGGCGCTGCGGGGGCTGGCCCCGAACGGTTAGGGGTGCCGGGGCCGACCACCTCAGGCCCCGGCCTCGCGCGCGCGGAGGTACGCATCAGAAGATGGCCATCCCCGGTGCGGATCACGCCCCGGGCTCACGCATGCGGAGGTACGCCTCCAGCCCGGCGGCCCCGGCCAGCATCGCCCGCGCGCGGGCGGCCAGCCGGCCGTGCCAGTCGCGCAGTGCGCCCTCCAACGGCTCCAGCCCGCCCGCCGCCCGCACCTGGGCGATCAGTGGGGCGATCTGCTCCAGCAGGTAGCCGCCCCGCCTGAGCTGGTGGGCCAGCCGGGCGTCCCGTACGTCGGCCTCGTCGTAGACGCGGTAACCGGTCAGCGGGTCGCGTCGCGGGCGTACCAGTCCGGCGCGTTCCCATTTGCGCAGCGTCGCAGGACGTATCCCGAGCGTCTCCGCCAGCGGGCCGATGAACGTGCCGCCGTGGCCGGGAACTTCGGCTGTCCGGTGCCCGGAGACTCCGGATGCCCTGCGGCCGGAGGCTTCGGCCGTCCCGCGCCCGGAGACTTCGGCCGTCCCTCGACCAGAGGCTTCGGCCGCCCCGCCCGCGTCCGCGCCGGATTCCAGGTCGCGGAGGGCACTTTCCACCGCCTCCAGAGTCCGTCGGTCGTCGAGGAGTTGGGCGTGGCTCTCGTCGATGAGGCGGAACGCCGCGTCGAGCGCGCCTTGGTTCACCGCCTGCATGATCGACGTCGACGTCGGATGGCCGTGGCCGGGCAGCAAGGCGAGGAACGCGCGCAGAGCCTCCGCGTGCAGCGGGGTGTAGGTGCGGTAGCCGCTGGCCGTGCGACCGGCGGCCGGAAGGATGCCGTCCTCCTCGTAGTTCCTGATCGCCTGCGTCGACAGACCGTGCTCGCGCGCCAGGTCAACTGGCCTGAGCCGTACGCCCTTTTGAAGGTTTCGCCCCATGGCACCGTCCGTATCGCGGGAAAGTCTCCACCGAAGGTTCAACGATACCGTTGAAGGCATGGCCACTGACATGAAGGACATCGCCATCCATCCCGTCGAGGCAGTCACCGTCATGAGGCTCCTCCCGGCCCGGCCCCGAATGCTCGCCCTGGGCGAGCCCACCCACGGCGAGGACACTCTGCTCGACGTGCGCAACGAACTGTTCCAGCAGCTCGTCCAGCAGGAGGGCTACCGCACGATCGCGATCGAGAGCGACTGCATGGCGGGCCTGCTCGTGGACGACTACGTCACCGCAGGAGTCGGCACTCTCGACGAGGTCATGGAGCACGGGTTCAGCCACGGCTTCGGCGCGTCCGCCGCCAATCGCGAACTCGTGCGCTGGATACGGGCGTACAACGACGGCCGGCCCGCCTCCGACCGGGTCCACTTCACCGGATTCGACGGCCCGTTGGAGATCACTGCGGCCGCGAGCCCTCGCCAGGCCCTCACCGCGCTGCACGACTACCTCGCCGCCCAGGTGGACGCGGACCTGCTCCCCTGCACCGCGGAAACGCTCGACCGCCTGCTCGGCGCCGACGACCGGTGGACCGATCAGGCCGCGATGATGGACCCGTCCCAGTCCGTGGGGCAGTCGCCCGAGGTCAGCCGGCTACGGGTGCTCGCCGACGACCTGACGGCACTGCTCGACACGCAACTGCCACACCTGGCCACGGCGACCACGCGGGACGCCTTGGACCGGGCCCGCCTGTACGCGCGTACCGCCGCCGGCCTGCTGCGCTACCACTACTGGATGGCCGACGACTCACCGGTCCGCATGACCCGGCTGTGCGCGCTGCGGGACTCGATGATGGCCGCCAACCTCCGCGCTCTCGCCGAACGGTCCCCGACGCTCGTCCACGCCCAAAACTCACACCTGCAACGGGAGAAGAGCACGATGCGGATGTGGCAGGGGCCGGTGGAGTGGTGGAGCGCCGGCGCGCTGGTGAGCGCTCGCCTCGGCGAGGAGTACGCCTTCGTGGCCACGGCCCTCGGCACCATCCGGCATCAAGGGGTGGACACCCCGCCGCCGGACACCCTCGAAGGGCTCCTGTACGCGCACCCGGAGAACCTCGGCCTCATCAACGCCCGGGAACTCTCCTCCGCTCTGGGAGACCCGCACCCCGCACCCCGCCAATCCCCCTGGTTCGGCTACGCCTCGCTCGACGCGGCCCACTTGGCAACCATCGACGGCGTTGTGTTCGTGAAGGACGTCCCGCAGGGCTAGTTGTTCTTTCCATGCCGCATGGGGAACTACGGGGCTGCCGCGTGGGGCGGTATTGGGGGTGGGTGGGTGGGTGCGGGGTGCGTCTCGGTCGAGGGAGCGGCCCAGTGAATTTCTGGGAATACATCGGCAACCGGTACGCGCAATTGCTCACGGACACCT
>NZ_JBFAIV010000070.1:0-13215 GCF_040654875.1 Streptomyces sp. NPDC050610
CAGCAGGGCGTCCAGGTTGTTCGTCACACAACGATCTTGGACGCCCTGTCTGCGTTCCCGGACACACCGTCAGCATTCGGAATAACTCGTCTAGTGGGCTTGCACGATCCGGAGGAGACCCGGTCGCGGATGTGGGTCCACGACGGCGTCGAGATGGACCTCGTCACCCACGACCTGCGGAAGTTCGTCCGGCTGATGCTGCGCCGCAACGGCTACGTGCTGGAACAGCTGCTCTCCCCGCTCGTCGTGCACACCACCAACGCGCACGCCGAACTGACAGCCCTGGCACCGGGCGTGCTCACCTCGCACCACGCCCACCACTACCGGGGGTTCGCGAACACCCAGTGGAGACTCTTCGAGAAGAACGGCGAACTCAAACCCCTCCTCTACACCTTCAGGGCGCTCCTGACCGGCATCCACCTGATGCACAGCCGCCAGATACAAGCCCACCTGCCGGCGCTGCTCGGCGAGGTGACCGCGCCCGACTACCTGCCGAACCTCATCGCTGCCAAGGCCGCCGCCGAACACGCCGCCTCGACCGAGATCCCAGCGGAACGCGCCGCGCAGGACGTCCAGCGACTGCACGCGGTGCTCGACGAGGCCCAGGCCACCACGGAACTGCCGGACACCGCCACGGCACACGAGGCCCTGCACGACTTCGTCGTACGGCAACGCCTGAAGAGCCTGTCTGTGAAACCCTGACGTCCGCCCCGCGCTGTCAGCCCATTTCAACGTAGCGGTGGGCCCGGTCGAAGCGCCGGGTTGTCACGTGGCGGCGGATCACCCAGTGGGCCACGCCGGAGTCGAGTTCCGTGACGTCGTCGCCGCACCTCCAGGTGGCCAGCAGATTTCGCGGATGTGGTGAGGTCAGTCGGTGTCCGTAGCCGCCAGGACAGCTACGTGGTGCTGGTCGGGGCGCAGTGCGAGGATGCCGAAGTCCCACGCGACGTCGTAGAACCAGTCCGTTTCTGTCCCCAGGTCGTACCCCGTGCAGGTCCGTGCGCTCGCATCGATCTGCTCGAACTCCGTGCCGACCGGCGCTCCGACAAGCCCTGTCATCGAATGCCAGGCTGCCAGGCGCCCGTAGGCGCCGTACCGGCTCCTGCTGTATGCGCCTCCGCGGGAGGCGACCGAGAACAGCATTCGCCACGCCCCCTCGGCTGTCGAGGCGCTCATGCGTACTGTCCCGTGCCGCGCTCCTGCCAGGCACTCCAGAGGCAGCGCATCGATCACCCCGCGCAGATCGGCGCGGTCGAGTGGGACGTCACTGGCGAAGACCCGTGCCTCGACCTTCCCGTTGGAGTGCTCCTGCCAGTCGTTGGCCGCAGTGGCTATGGCTTCGGTTTGCGCCCGGTCGCCGATCTCGGCGAGGCCGAATGCCCGGCTGGGGCCAGGGGGCGTCCGCGCGCTCGGGTGGGGCAGTTCCGCTCCGGAGTGGAAGGGAAGGCCGTGCGAAGCACCACGGGCCGAGTAGCGTGGCAGTCCCACATTCTCCTCGTTCTCCAGCAGCCGGGTCGGCAGCGCCGCCAGCGGGTGATTTCCGCTGCGCAGAGCCGCGGCGAAGGCCTGGGTCTCCGGATGCCCGCTCACGTCGACGCCACGCAGCACTAGCTCGTGCAGTAGGCAGGCACGCATTTCATATGGGGCTGCCGCCGCCGTCTTCCCGGGAGCGAACACCGCCGCGAGCAAGTCCCCCACGGGCTGCTCGGAGGCCAGTACGGACGCCCAGAAGCGTGCTGCCCGACGCTCAGCTTTTGGAAAACGGGTACCGGGAAGGCGAACCGTTCGCTCGATATTCGCCCTCCCCGGAGTTATTGCCAGGGTGCGCAGTGCGTAGCTGAACACCGTCTCGTATTGCCAAGGCTCGGTCTCCGTGAACCCGAGACCGACGATGGCCAAGGCCAGGTCGTGGGCGAAGTCGGGGTCCCCGGCGGCTACCCGACGCTCGATTTCGTCGTAGACGTCGGTGACGTTCACGTGGCCCGGGAGGCTGTCGAGTATGCGGGTGATCTCAGAATTCATGACCGAATCATCATATGTGAACCTTTTCGCTGCGCGGCGAAGCAATCCGACGCCCCCGGGCCGCGCTCCGTCCCTGGTCCGCTTCGCCATGGGGCGTCGCTCCTCGGGCGGCGACCACACACGGTCACCAGCGGGGTGGGTTCTTCGGGGAACTGGCGACAGCGGACCAGGCCGGCCTGCTTGACTGTCAGGCGCTGCAGGGCGCGGCCCGGCTGGCTTCGATGAAGTCCTCTGCGGCGGCGCTTACGCATCGTCGATGCCGTGCCCCGATTCTTACTTACCAGCGTCGGCCGCCGCGGCTACCGTCGCAGCGTGACGACCGAACGCCGCCTCACGCAGGTGCTTGCCGACGAGGCCGACGCCCTGACCGCGAAGACAGCGGGCCGTCCGAGCCCGCCGGTGGTGCTGCTCGCGCGGGCCCGCCGTGCCTTCGCCATCGCCGGACTCGTCAGCACCGTCCTGGCCGAACACGGAGTCCCCGCACGGGATGCCTACGACCTCGGCGACCGCCTCGCCGAGGCGGCCTGCGCCGCGCTCGATCCCGTCGTCGGCCCGGAGCTGGTAGCGGCCCACCGTGCCGACCTTCGCCGCGGTGAGGCCCAGAAGATCGCCCAGCTCGCCGAATTCGACCTCACCTTCCTCACCCGTATCGGCGAACCGGTGATCGACGACGCGATGGTGACACTGCTCGCGGACCTGTCCGACCTCCTGGCAGGCGTCGCCGCCGACGAGCGCGCCCTCCCGGAGCAGCACCGCGCCGCCCGCTTCGCTGCTGCCCAGGCACGCGAACTCCGGGCGCACTACGGCGGCGACGCCGGCGGCTGGTAACGGTCAGATCAACCCGTTCAGCCCGTCGGCACGGTGCGCGCGTGCTTCATGCGCACGAGGTCTCGCCGACGGCCAGTGCGTGCTGGCAAGGAACTCGGCTACCCGAACCTCGCGATACCCCGGCGGCCAGCCGATCGGGGCTGCCGGCCTGCGGCGTCCCTCACAGTCTCCAGGAGCGGATGCGGTCGGCCGCGTCGTACCCGTCGGCGCGGCCGGCGTCGATGTCGCGGACGAGGTCGATCATCACGCCGTACGGCGGATCGGTCCCCTCCCCCGCGGCGGCCCTGTACGCCGCGGCGACCGCGGCGCCCTACAGGGCGTTGCGCCCCGGGAGGGGCCGGAGCCGGATGAGGGCGTGCATCAGGGCGTCCGCGCGCCAGGTGTTGTCGACGGCGATGCCGACCTGCGGGGTGTTGACGCGGTGGCGGGCGATGGCCGCGACGAGGTTCGAGAAGTCGTGGACGTCCGGTTCTTTGGGCAGTACGTCCGCCTGGCGCTCCAGCAGCCAGCGGATGTCGATGAACAGCTCCACCTCAGGCGGCCCGCGCCTCGCCCGGGCGGGCGGGGGCGTCGGCGGGGAAGGCCGCGTCGAACGCGTCGGCGTTCTCGGCGACGAACGCGCGGAAGACCGCCGCGGCGCCGTCGAGGCGGGGGTCGCGGGCCGCGTTGCGTGCGGCCTCGGTGATGAGCGCGGTCACCGTGGTGCCCTCGGCCTCGGCACGCTCCTGCAACTGGGCATGGAGCTCTTCCGGGACCCGGATCGTCACCGACTTCGACATCCTCCGCCCGTACAGCAAGACGTACAGCAAAGGGAGAGTGACAGCGGAAACGCCTGGCTCAGCGCACCCCGAGAGCGGGCTCACTACCGCTCAGGGGCGATGAGGACCCACCTCCAACCCAGGCGCCTCCGCCGGCCCTGGAGGCGGGACGAGTTCGGGCATGATGGCCTCCATGCCGATCGAGACCGACGACCTGTCCGAGGACGGCACGGCCGGCTGTGCCCCGGTCGCCGATGAGGCGACCGGCGAGGTGCGGCTGCTGTCCGAGCGGTGCTCGACCTGCATCTTCCGGCCGGGCAACCCGTTCCGGGCCACGATGCCGGAGCAGACCCGCGACATGATCGCCGATGCCGTGGCGGACGAAGGGCATGTGACATGCCACGCGACGCTGCCGGGCTCGGTGCCCGCAGGCGTCGAACCGGCAATCTGCCGCGGATTCGCAGACACGTACGGTGGCCGGTCGTTGGCCTTGCGGTTCGCAGACGCCCTGGGCCGCCTCCGGGAGATACCGTGTCGTCCCACCGAACCCAGTGCCAGTCCGGTCAAGGCCACCAACTGGGTGGTGCTCATCGGTGTGCCCAGGAGGGCGAGGGTCCTGGCCCTTCCCGGACCGAGCAGGGCACGCAGCGCCTGGGGGCCGGGCGGTCCTCCTCCCCGGTCAGCACGCCCGAGCAGGGATACACCACGGCATACCGGTGGGGCTCGTCCCAGGTCACCCAGCCGCGGCGTGGGGTGACGGGGACGAACAGGAGCTGCGCGCCGGAGATGTCGCGGGGCGGGTTGTCATGGGCGTTGATCTGCAGCCGGCCCTCGCCCAGCCAGCGGGTACGGGGGTTCAGGCCGGCGAGGGCCGTGGCCCAACCGCCGTCGCTCAACTGCCGGGTGCGGGCGACGACGTCGGCCTCCAAAACTCGACGGCGTCGCTCCCAGTCCGGAAGCACCGTCCGGGCCCACACCCACTCCAGCAGGGCGGCCGAGCGTTCGGGGAGGTCGTCGCGGCACAGCGCGTCGGGGAGAGAGCCGCCGCCCAATGCGGTCGTCAGGTCGGCGCGGGCGGGGCGCTGCGGACGCGGTGCAGTTCCTCGTCGATGTGCGGGACGCCATCGCCCACCGGCGCGGGGATGAGGAAGTCGGCGGTCCAGCTGTACCGGAACCCGGCGCGCACCACGGCCGCCGCGATCGGGTCCCGGGCCAGCTGTTCGCGGTAGGCCGACAGGTGGGCCGTCAGCCATTTCTGCTGCACCGGGTGGGAGGCCACGGCCTCCTCCAAGTCGACCAGGGCGGCAACCGTCTCGGCCAAGGGAGAGATCACGAAACGGCTGCGCGCCAGGGTGTCTGCATCGAGCAGCCACAGTCCCATCGTTTCGCCTCCGTGCGAAACATTAACGCCGCCGCAGCAGCCCCTCGGACACTCCCCGTCATGCGCACCTATCGAGAACTGTTCCGCACCCCGGAGTTCACACCACTTTTCTCCACCAGCGCACTGTCGGTGGCCGCTTCCACGGTGAGCGGGCTGGCCCTGGGCACTCTGGTCCACTCCGCCACCGGGTCCTCACTGCTCTCCGCCCTCGCCATGTTCGGGCCCGCCCTCGTCCAGGTTGTCGGCGCGGCCACGCTGCTGTCGGCCGCCGACCGGCTCCCTCCGCGCGCCGCCATGACAGGCCTCACCCTGGCTTTCGCGGTGGCCGCCGGCGTCCAGGCCGTCCCGGCGCTGCCGGTGTGGGCCGTCTTCGTGGTCCTGGCGGCCGAAGGCCTGATCACCTCCGTGGGCGGCGGGATCCGCTTCGGCCTGCTCAACGAAATCCTCACCAAGGACGGCTATCTACTCGGCCGCTCGGTGCTCAACATGGCCGTCGGCACCCTGCAGATCTGCGGCTACGCCCTCGGCGGCGTCCTCGTCGTCCTGCTGTCACCGCGTGGTGCGCTGCTCACTGGCGCGCTGCTGTATGTGGCCGCCGCGGCCGCCACCCGCCTCGGCCTCACCGACCGCCCGCCCCGTGCCACCGGCCGCCCGTCGGCCGCCGCCACCTGGCGCGTCAACGCCCGCCTGTGGTCGTCCGCGCCCCGCCGCTATGTCTACCTGGCGCCGTGGGTGCCGAACGGACTCATCGTGGGCTGCGAGTCCCTGTACCTCTCCTACGCCCCCGAGTACGCGGGGCTGCTCTTCGCCTGCGCCGCCCTCGGCATGCTCGTCGGCGACACGCTCGCCGGACGTTTCCTCCCGCTGCGGTGGCGTGAACGCCTCGGCGCCCCGATGCGGCTGCTACTCGCTGTCCCTTACCTGTTGTTCTTCCTGGAACCGGGACTCTTCGTCGCACTGGCCGCCGTCACCCTGGCCTCCGTCGGCTTCGCCGCGAGCCTCCTGCTCCAGGAACGCCTGATGCGGCTGCCCCCCGACGAACTGAGCGGCCAGGCCCTCGGCCTGCACTCCTCCGGCATGCTCACCTTGCAGGGCATCGGTGCCCTCCTCGCAGGCACCACCGCCGAACTCACCACACCCGCGACGACGATGACGATCATGGCGGCCGCTTCCGTCACCGTAACCCTGGCGCTCGCTCCAGGACTGCGGGAGCGAGCGCCGATCATGGCGGCTGCGTGAGCCGCGGGGTCGCCTCCGCCGGACAGTGGCGTGCCCATGGGCCGGAGCCAACGGGGCCGGGACACGCTCGGCCGAACGGCCCGGCATGTCCGCCGGCCCGCCCGCATCGACCATGAAGTGATCTCCGCCTACCGCTCGTCGCCGTTCCAAGAGGCCCCGACCGAACCAGGCTCATGACGTTCTCAGTGGGCGTTAAGTCCGTTTCTGGTAGCGGCCTCGTCCGGGTTGGGTGAGGAAGCCTTGGCGGGTGAGTCGTCCGAGGCGGCTGCGGGTGATGTTGGCGGATGCTTCGTCGGTGGGCATGTCGAGGAGTTCGTGCAGTTCGCGGGCTCGGAATGCCTGGTCGGGGTGTTGGTTGAAGGCGTCGACGATGCTCTGGTAGGCGGTGCTCGACTCGGGCGGATCGTGTTCGGTGCCGGTGGGTGCGAGTTCGGTGATGATCTTGCGGGTGGTGGCGAGGTCCTCGAGGCGGGCCTCGGTCTCGGTGAGGTCGGCGGTGAAGTGGGCGATCTGACGGCGGAGTTCCTCTGCCCGGGCCGTGGCCTCGTTCTCCCGGAGGTGAAGGTCCACCAGGAGGTCGGTGATGTTCACGCGGTCAGCTCGATGGCGTCGCGCCAGGCCGGCGTGGGTGTGGTGAGGCGCCGAGTCATGTTGGCGGTGGAGGCCCAGTAGACGCGCGAGGCGGAGGTGTCGGGCCGGTGGTCGTACTCACGGGTCAGACGCCGGTGGAGCATCAGCGTGCCGTTGGTCTGCTCGACCACCCACCGCTTGGGCTGCGGGACGAACCCTTTGCCCTGGTCAGCGAGGTTGCGGCGGACGACCTCGACGCCGATGTCCAGCAGTACGCCGTGAACGACAACCGCTTCCTTGAAGCCCTGGTCGACCAGGGCTTTCTCCAGGCGCATTCCGCACCGCTCGGCGGCCTGGTTGAGCAGGGCGATGCCGGCGGCGTTGTCGTGCGCCGAGGCAGCCATGACGATGACGCCGATGACCAGCCCCAGCACGTCGACGGCCAGTCCCCGCTTGCGCCCCGAGACCTTCTTGTTCGCGTCCAGCCCCGTCGTGGTCCTGGGGACACCCGCCGCGGCGCGGACGGACTGAGTGTCGATGATCACGAGGGACAGGTCCTCTAATCGGCGGGCCTTCTCCCGGACCTGGCAGCGCAGGAGCTCCTGAATCCGCTGGTCAAGCCCGTCCTCGCGCCACAAGCTGAAGTAGTAGAACACCGCCGACCAGGCCGGCAGGTCATGCGGCAGCATCCTCCACTGACAACCCGTCCGGTTCTGATAGAAGATCGCGTTCACGACCTCCCTCAGGTCACAGGACCCGGAATCCCCGGTCGCCGACCGCGCCACCCGGCCCTGCTTCCAGGCCGTGATCATCGGCTCGATCAGCGCCCACTGCCCTTCCGACAAATCGCTGAGATACGGCTCTCTCATCACGCCCCGCATCTCAACATGGACATGCCCATCAAGCAGCCCGGACCGCGACCAGTACCACGATCGAGTGATCACGAACGAAGAGAAGTCGGACTTAACGACCACTCAGATACGCGAACGCCGCGAACTGGCAGGACACCATCCGCGAAAACCGGCCCCGCCCCAGCAGACTGGACCCCTACAAGCTCTACCTGGAGCGACGCTTCGCCGCGGGATGCACCAGCGTCACCCAGCTCCACAGCGAGCTCGTCGCCGACAACGCGCCAGTCACCTACCAGATGGTCCGCGCCCCCATCGCCACCCTCCGCGGGACTCCCGTCGGCACGCCACCCCGACCTCCGACGGTGCGTCAGGTGACCGGCTGGCTCACCCGACACCCCACTGCGCTGAGCGAGGAAGACCGGGCCAGCCTGAAGGATGTCCTTGCACGCTGCCCTGAACTGGACACAGCCGCCGGACACGTCCGCGACTTCGGCGAGATACTCACCGACCGCCTCGGCTCCACACTCCCCACCTGGATCGACGCAGTCGATGACAGCCAGCTCCCCGGTCTCACCGGCTTCGCGCTCCACCTTCTGCGGGACCTTGACGCCGTGATAGCTGGGCTCACTCTCAACTGGAACTCCGGCAGCATCGAGGGCGCCGTTAACCGCATCAAGAAGATCAAGCGCCAGCTCTACGGCCGAGCCGGATTTGAACTCCTCCGCAAGATGATCCTGCTCCAGTAACACTGCGCGAGCAGCCGCCCACCCGTGGCAGGATGGCCTCATGTTGATCCGAAAGGGCGATGCCGCGTAGGCGTCCCAAGGCCGTCCGCGCAGAGCGGTGGCGGCCACGATGGCAGTGTTCGGTCCTGAGAGTCCGCGGTGTCTCCGCGCAGACTCGTGCAGCGATCCGCCGGGTCGAAGACCAGGAGATGTGGCCCAACGCGGTCGCCAAGTCGCTCTCGTGTTTCGAGCGAGCTTTTAACCAGCCGGGACGCTACCTGGACGCCTCCGAGTTCGAATCGCCCGGGGTGGGAGATGCCCGTGATGACCTCGAGTGGGCGATGCGGCACCTTCCTCCCGGAGCGCAACGGGACTTGGGCCGACTGATCACACACATCGACGAGGAATTCGAGCGCCGCACCCTGCCCGACCCCAACAATATTGAGTTGGCGGTGTTCGGCTGGTGGTGGACCAGAATGCGAGAACGCTGACGGGCCACGGACCCGCGCCCTCAATCGAACGCCACCGTCACCCTCCGCGACCACTCCCCAAGATCTGTGCCAGACCCCACTACCGTTCAATAAAGCCATGCGACCCCTGCACGGCGTTGGTACCCCTCGAAGGGGCGATGAGGACCAGTGCCGGCCGACGGGTGCGGCCCGGCCCGGCACGTTGGTACCCCTCGAAGGGGCGATGAGGACCCCAGGGTAAAGCCGCAGGTCGGTGCTGGGGTGCTGGGTGCTCGGGCGGGCAGTTTTTCAGCGGACCTCCGGTAGTGCGGTTCGTCCCGGCGTGGCGCTGAAATCCTGGGCCGGAGCGCCACCGGACTCGCTCCTTCCTCCGGGCGGTTCGAACGGTCACTGCTGACTGTAGAACCCGCTTCTGACACAGCCCCGCGCCCAGGCCATTGAGTCGGGCGCCTCGCTTCCGCTCATCTGGCCCCCGGTGTCGCAGCCGAGGCTCAGGCATCCGTCTCCCTTGCTGGGCTGAGAAGGGCGCGGGCTCGGGCCAGGTCGCGGCGGCGGAGCGGCCCGCTGGAGAACGTGGCCTTCACCGACGACGAGCTCCTCGAACGCACGCTCCGCCACGGCCTCAGCCATATCCAGCACCACCCGAACTCATCGATGGCTGACTCACCGAAACCGGTCTGCTCCTCCATCCCTCGCCGACACCAACCGAAGAGATCAGTAGCCAGTGATCGTCTTGGTGATCCCACTGACAGGGCTGGCTCGGCGAGACATGTTGAGGGAAATGAAACGTTGCCGGATTACGACTCTGACCTGCGTCGATCAGCGGCCGTAAGCCGGAACCAGGCAAAGATCATCATTAGGAACCATGGTGCGAAATTCGACGTCTTGGAGTTCATTACCCCTGCTGCAGAGGGAGGGGGAACAGATGACTGACTCCACAGATGTCCTGCTGATGCTATGGAAGGACCAGCGGGAACAAGTTCGCCAAGGGGAGATCCAACGTGCCGCACTGACCAACATCGTGATCATTGTTGCCGCAGCAGGACTTGGCTTCGTCGCACGACGGGGACGGCCAGACTTCGACGATCTCTGTGTAAGTGTGCCCATGCTCCTGCTGGGCGTATATGGCTCTCTGACCTGCTGGAAATACCGGGAAAGGAATAGCCATCACGGATCCCAGATGAGCCGGCTCTATGTTGCCATCGCAGACCTACATCCGTCTCTGGAGCTGGCACGAATCAAGTCTGAAGGCCACGCACGGCATGACGCCAGGTTTCCCCGGACAGTCAAGATCCGGCTTTACGCACTATGGATGGCGCTACACATTGGTGTTGCTCTGGGTGGAGCAGCCTTGAGCGCTTGGATACTCGTATCCCGATGAAAGCAACCACTGATGGTCCTGGCGTGGTGTCGGCCTACGCCTGCTGATCGACGCAGGTCAAAGGGCACAATCTGGCGACACCGCGCGGCAAAGTTCAGTAGCCGATGTAGAGGCGGTGGGAGATGGCTAGGAATAGGAGACGGCTGCGGGCCCTGCCCGGGCATCCCCTACGCGAACAAGAGCGTCAAGGTAAACGTCCTACTGGCCTGTCACGGCCGATCACTGTGGTCGTGATCTGCAGCAGCCTGCTGCTGGTCACCTTCGTGACAGTGGTGGCCCCCAGATACTTGCTGAGCTGGGACGCTCCAGGCACGCCTGTATCGGGTCTGGCCAAGGCTATTAACGACATCCGCACCACATTGCTGCAAGGCCTGGCTGGAATCGCCTTGCTGATCGGCGCCTTCTTCAGCTGGCGACAATTACAGGTCAGCAACCAAAGCCAGATCACTCAGCGTTTCGCGGCCGCTGTGGAGCAACTGGGCAGCCCGAGCCCAGGAGTACGACTTGGAGCGATCTTCGCGCTGGAACGTATCGCCGACGACTCCCCCTACGACCGCGTGACAATCGCGGAGGTGCTCTGCGCATTTGTCCAGAGCAGCGGGCCTGCCGATCCACCCTCAGCAAGGCCGGTGGCACGGGATCCGGCTCACAAGCTCGAACTTGCCCTTATGCACCGCGCGGCGGATTCCTTGTCCGTCCGCCGCACCGACCGTCAGGCGGCCATGACAGTCCTCGGCCGACGAGCTCTGGTACCGAATCGGTACGTGTTGGGGCTGGCTCGGACCGACCTACGGGGCACAAGGCTGGCTTTTGCAGATCTCGAAAAAGCTGACCTGCATTACAGCGACCTCTCAGACGTGAATCTCGAAAGCGCAGATCTAGGCGCAGATCTGACCGGCATCTGGCTGGCAGGGTCATTCCTTCGCGGTGCACGACTGCACCAGGCCGACCTACGCGGTGCCGATCTCACCGGAACAGAAGCCTCACGTGCCAGTCTGGCAGGAGCGGTCGCCGACGCCAGTACAGTCTGGCCCGCCGACTTCGACGCCGCAGCCGCCGGCGTAGTTACCGCTGATGACAGTGCACCACTGCCCCGCCCACAGACCTGGTACGACCTGCCGAGATGAGCCCCCTCCGGGAGGCTCGGCCATGGGGCCCGTGCCGCAGATCGTCTCTCGGTTGCGGGACCTGCGGACGGCCGTAGAGCTGGCCGCTACTGCACGGAACTCTGCAGGCGAACCGCCTGCCCTACCGACACCGCACTGCAAAGGTCAGTAACCCGTCTTGTCCCCATGGGGTTACTCGCATGCCCCGTCCCGCAACTGTCTCCCCACCCGCCACCGTGCCCGTCCCCGCCGCGGTCCGGCCTGGGAGTCGCTGCTGAAGGCCACTGACCTGGCGGGGGCCCTGGGTGTCAGGGGTATCCGGTTGGATGAGCATGTGACGGTCTATGACGTAGCTCGCCGACTGCCTTCCATCGTCGGCCTGCGGAACCTGTGCCGCTCATTGGCGATGCTTGATGCGGTCCTGAGTCCGGACTGGGAGGGCAGGTACTACTCCTTCGACGCCGGCTGGGCCGACGGCGAGGAGATGGCCTCGATGCGCAACGGGTCGGGGGACGAGTACTCCATCGTCTTCTCGGCGGCCGGGGCCTATGTCCGCGGCTTCGGCCACGAAGCACCGATGAGCCCGTACGCCAACGATGGCGAACCCTGGCCGGGCGTGGTCGACGAGGTCCCGGAGGCCTTCAGCCGCTTCGTCAAAGAGCCGGCGTTCACCGACGAGGACGACGTTCCCGTCGTAACGGCCTGCCTGTGGCAGGCGACGGACGACCGCTGGCAGCACGGCACGCTCGACTTCCCCACCGACTGCTCCGACCCCGACGGAGCAACCGGTCTGTTCGAGCTCCTGATCGACCGTTCGCCCGAAGCGTTCCAGCGCTTCGCCGAGGACTACTACGAGGTTCCCGTGGACCTGGAAGCAGTCCGCGATGTATATGACCTGCGGCCGCTGAACCAGAAACTCGTGACATCACTGAACGCGGAAGCAACCCTTGCAGAACTGGCTCGGGATATCGCAGAGATCGGCTACCCGCAGCAGGCCCGGGAGGAGATCTGAACTTCAACTGCCGCTGCTGGCATCCCTCGAAGGGGCGATGACCCGGCCTGGTCGTCGTCATCACGTTGGTACCCCTCGCAGGGGCGATGAGGACCAGGTCTACCGGCCCGAGCTGCTGGGGTTGTCCCTGTTGGTACCCCTCGTAGGGGCGATGAAGAACCCCAGGGTAAAGCCGCAGGTCGTGGCTGGTGTGCTGGGTACTTGTGCGGGTGGTTTTTCAGCGGACCTCCGGTTGTGCAGTTCGTCCCGGCGTGGTGCTGAATTTGTGTGGCTCGGGGTGCACCGGGCTTGTTCCTCCTGCAGACGGTTCGGTGGTCTCTGCTGACTGTAGAGCCCGCCTCTGACAAGGCTCCGCGCCCTGGCCGCTGTCGGCGCCGGGTGCCTCGCTCCCGCTCATGCTCGCCTCGGCTGAGGTGGCGGAGGTCCAGCTACCCCGCGGCCGGACAGGCGCTGCGCCGGACTTCGTCGTACCGGACGATGTGGGCGACCACCAGTTGGTGGTCGCCTGCTGTGACTGTGCCAGCCGAAGCTTGCTCCCGGGCCGGGATCTGGAGAACGAACTGTTCCTCGTCGACACCGGCGATCTCCAACGGCGGGTCGGGCAGAGTCAGCCCTGGTGGGTACAGGCAGCGCAGTCTGGCCACCGCCGCGACGAGGCTCTCGTCGGCGGGCTGCGGATTGCGGGTCACGCGGGCACTGGCAGCGGACTGCTGCTCGCCGGCTTCCACCACTACCGCGGCCACGTCCTAACGCAACTCCTGATCGGCGGCCGCACAATGAGAGACCGCCATCGTGGTCTTTGCTGGTCAGTGGGGCTGGTGTGATGTTCAGGTGGGGTGCTCGTGCTGATCGGGAGCGTGATCGTTGACGCG
>NZ_JBFAIV010000071.1:0-12606 GCF_040654875.1 Streptomyces sp. NPDC050610
ATGGACCGGTCCATCGTCATCCGGATGCGCCGCCGCAGGCCGGGCGAGAAGGTGGCGGAGTTCCGCACCTTCCGCGACACCCCGGCCCTCCACGCCCTGCGTGACCGGTTCGCCGCCTGGCTGGCCCCGCTCCACGCCGACGCGATGGAGCTGACCCCGGTCATGCCGGTCCAGGACCGCGCGGCGGACACCTGGCAGCCGCTGGTGGCCGTCGCCGACCTCGCTGGCGGCCGGTGGCCCGACCTCGCCCGTACCGCCTGCCGGGTCATGACCGCGTACGAGGCCGAGCAGGACCAGGACAGCAGCAGCCTGGGCATTCGCCTCCTGGCCGACATCCGCCGCGCCTTCACCACCGAAGGCAACCCGTCGGCACTCCGCACCAGCCGCCTCCTCGACATCCTCAACCAGGACGACGAGACGCCCTGGCCGGAGCACACCGCCAACGGCCTCACCCCTCGCGGCCTGCAGATCCTGCTCAAGGAGTACGGCATCAGCTCGGCCACCCGCCGCTTCCACGGCAACGTCCAGGCCAAGGGCTTCACCCGCCAGCAGTTCGCCGACTCCTGGGCGCGCTACTGCCCCGAGTCCGAGCTTCCCGAGCCGGATTCCACAACCGGAACCTGACCCGGCACGACCCGTCGCGACTCGTCCCCGCGCAGGTCAGCGCAGGGACGAGTCGAGGGCCGGTGACGAGTCGACCCGACATCACCGCCCCACACGTACCTGGTCTGACCAGCCATGCGACGAGTCGCGACGGGTCCCCCGGACCACGGCCACAACAGCCCCCTGCATCCTGGAGCACCACGCTTGCCTTCGCCGCACACCGCCCCCGCCACACTCTCCGCTTCCCCGGCGATGCTGGCTGCCGCGATCCGCACGGGTGTGGCGCTGCTGGCCGTGGCGGCCTTCGCGCTCTCCTACGACGCCCTGCGCCAGATGGCCGCCGCCAGCCACATCCACCCGGTGCTCACCTACGCCTTCCCGCTCGTCATCGACGGGTTCATCGCCATCGGGATCGGCGCCCTGCTCGTCCTGCGGACCGCGCCGCTGTCCGCCCGCCTCTACGTCTCGGCGCTGGTCGGCATCGCCACCGCTACCAGCATCTGGGCCAACGTCCTGCACGCCATCCGCCTCAACGAGCAGGCCCGCCACACAGGACTCGCCCTCGACGACATCACCGTTGGCGTCATCTCCGCCATCGCTCCCCTCGCCCTGGCCGGAGCCGTCCACTTCTACCTGCTCGTAGCCCGGCGCCCGACCACCCCCGACCGCCACAACAATGAGGGCCACAGCGTCAGCAGCAGCCACACACCAGCTCGGGGGAACAAGGCCAGCGCCACAACACCGCCACCTTCTACGGACGCCAACGCCGTGGCCGAACCGGCCGCCAAGCACGTGGCGGACACCGTGAACCAGCACGGCAGGCCCGGAGGCAACCAGCCGAGCCTTTCCCTGGAGCAGGCCATCAACATCGGCCGCACAGCTCCCCTCGGCCGGGCCGGGCGCGTCTCGCGCCGCAACATCGAAAAGGCGATCCGGGACAAGGGGTTCGGCATCTCCCGCAGCCGCTTGGACGAAGCCAAGAACCTTCTGCAGGCCGAACTCGACGAAGGCTCCGCAAGTACTGGCTGAACCCGCAGCCTCTGTCGCCCTGCCCGCCTCTCATCACGAGAGGGGCGGGCCCCACCCCACCAGCGCTCACCGGAGTACACATGCACGACCCCAAGGACCAGCCCGAACTCACCTCGTCGCAGGAGTCGACCGCCACCCCGGCCCCAGGCGGAGCAAGTTGGGGCGGAAGCATAGCTTCCGCCGACCCCGCCCCAGGAGCGGCGGGAGAGGACCGGAGCCAGGGGGCACCGGTCCGGAAGGCATCGGCCGAGGGCGGACCGAAGCCTGACGAGGAAGCCAGCCGTACGCGTAAGACGAGTCGCCCGGAAGCCGCCCGCCGCGCCCGTCAGCGCCCTCGTCAAACCCGCGCGAAGAAGCGCCTGCACCAGCTCAGCGCGCGTTTCAACGACGACGAGTTTCCCCTCGTCCAAGCCGGCGCCGCACAGTGCGGCCTGTCCATCGCCGGATTCCTCGCGCGGTCCGCGCTGAACGCCGCCCGCGACCTTGAGCGCACCGCAGCCCAGGTCGCCGACGAGCGTGAAGTGATCACCGAACTCTTCGCCGCCCGCCGCCAGCTCGGCTGGGCCGGCAGCAATCTCAACCAGGCGGTCAAGGTCCTCAACTCCGGCGGCGACGCACCCCAGATCACCGACGCCATCACCGCCGTACGACACTCTGCCGACCGTGTCCAGCAGGCCGCCGCCCACCTCCTCGGCCAGCGGACGACACCCCGGCCGTGATCCCCAAGATCAACACGCCGGGTAGCCGCACCATCGGCCTGCTCGCCTACCTCTACGGCCCCGGAAAACACGAAGAGCACACCGACCCCCACCTCGTCGCCTCCTTCGACGACTTCTCCCCCGACCCCGGACGCGACACCGCCGCCACTCTCAAAGACCTCCAGCTCCTCCTCGACCAACCCGTCCAGGCGCTTGCCCCGCACCAGCGGCCCCGGCGGCACGTCTGGCACTGCTCCGTACGCGCCGCCCCCGGCGACCGCACCCTCACCGACGACGAATGGGCCGGCATCGCCCGCCGCCTGGTCGCCGCCACCGGCATCGACCCCGGCGGCGGCGACGCCGGGTGCCGCTGGGCCGCCGTCCGCCACGCCGACGACCACATCCACATCATCGCCACCCTGGTCCGCGAAGACGGCAGGCGTCCGGACGACTACCGCTCCGGCAAACGCGCCCAGGCCGCATGCCGCCTCATCGAGACCGACCTGGGCCTGACCCGCCTCAACGCCGGCGACGGCACCGCCGCCCACCGCCCCACCACAGCCGAGCGGCACAAAGCCGACCGTACGAACCGCGAACGCACCGCGCGCGAGGAACTGCGCGAGACCGTCCGCCGTGCGGTGGCCGGAGCCGAGAACGAGGCGGAGTTCTTCGACCGCCTCGCCGGAGCGGGCCTGCTCATCCGCCGACGCGCCGCCCCCTCGGGCGACCTCCTCGGATACACCGTCGCCCTGCCGGAGGACCGCAACCAGCACAGCGAACCCGTCTTCTACTCCGGCTCGAAACTCGCCCCGGACCTCTCCCTCCCTCGTATCCGCCAACGCTTCACCACGGCCGACCTGGGGCCACGATCGGGCGCAGGCCACGAGGGCCGGACGGGCATGCGACCCTCGCTCAACCCGTCCTCGGCGCGACGAGCCGCAGCTGAGGCGGCCTGGTCGGCGGTGCTCGTCATCGACCAGGGCGAGGACGGCGACGTCGCCGGACAGCTCGCGGCGGCGAGTGAGGTCCTCGACGCGCTGGCCACCACCTCCGCCGCCCACACCCGCCAGGAACTGCGCGAGGCCGCCGCCACCTTCGAGCGAGCCTCCCGCTCCCACATCCGCGCCGAACACCACCACACTCGCGCCCTGCGCCGGGCCGCCCGCGATCTCGTCCACGGCGGCCCAGCGCTGGGGCGCGGAGAGGACGGCGCGACGACGGCGATGGTGATCGACATGCTGTTCTTCCTGGCCCTCGCCGCCGCCAACTGGCACGCCCAACGCCACCACGCCCAGCAGGCCGCCGCCGCCAGTCAAGCCGCCGACCACCTCCGCGCCGCCTACCAGAACGCGGCCGGCCCCTCGCTGGGCGCTCTCCACCAGCGGGGCCGCCGGCTCACGCGCCACCTGCACGTACAGCAGGCTGCCGCCGTACGAGAAGCGGTGCCCCACCTGGCGGAGCGAGTACTGGCCGAACCCGGCTGGTACGCACTCGCCACCACCCTCACCGACGCCCAACGGGCCGGACACGAACCCACCGCACTACTCACCGAAGCCACCCGGCGACGGGAACTGGACAGCGCGGAATCGGTCAGCGACGTACTGGTCTGGCGAATACGCCGCCTCGCCAACCTCCCCGCCGACGCCGCCGCGGTTTCGGCCACCGGCACCCCCTACCCGCCACGGCACGGAGGGCAGCCAAGGCCCCGAATCAGCAGGAAGTCCGCCGCCGAACCCGCTGACTGTCAGGAAACGCAGCAGAAGCTGCTGGGTCGCTGAGAGAGAACAAGAGCACCTCACACGGCCCGACGCCCGGGCGCCCGTACCGCGGGTACCAGTCGGCGAAATCCTCATCGCCCCACAGCCCGTCAAGGCGGTCCCGTACCCATATCGCCGTCGTGCCGCCCGGGTTGCTCGCCCGCGCGACCTGCGCGGTCAGAGACAGAACCTGCTCACCGGAACGGGGACGGATCGACAACGGACACCTCGGCATCGGCATCGGCCTTACGGAACAGCCCGAGCATGTCCGCTGATCATGCTGCCCCGCCGGGGAAATCCAAGATCGCCGACAGAGTCAAGCTCAGCCGGTGACGACGCGGGCGCCGTAGACGGGTGAGAAGAGGTTGGTGAGCGCGTAGTCGACGCGGCTGAAGCTGAAGTTCCAGTAGCACTTCCGGCCGGGCCAGTTCTCTCCCCGGCAGGGCACGCGGGTGTCGGTGGACCCGGCGCTCACCGTGCCCAGGGCGATCACCCGCGAGCCGTCCCCCGTGAGGCTGAAGACCGGCCCGCCGCTGTCCCCCTGGCCGGGGCCGTATTGGGCGGTGGCTTCGGACGCGTACGCGTTGGCACCCGGCATCCCCGACGAATCGGCGGGGTCGACGTAGTTGATGGTGAACCCGCACAGCGCTCCTGAGCGTGAGCCGGAGGTGCAGATGTGGTTGCCGGTGAACGTGCCGCCCCATCTGTCGATGGGCTTGGTGAAGGTGGAGTTCTGCCAGGTCCCGTCCCACATCCGGCCGGCCCCCGTCGCCCCGATGGTCGCGTGGTCCGAGCCGCCGCTGTGGTTGCCGTACCCGCCCATCACATCGCCGCCGCCGTCATAGGCGATGGAGCCGCCGGCGCCGCAGTGGCCGGCGGTGAGCAGTGCGGCGACGTTGTTGGCCAGGCGCAGGGGCCAGCCGACGCTGCAGTTCGAGATGCGGGCGCCCGCGTAGTACGGCGGGATGTCGTCCTCGCGGCAGCGGCCGGCCCCGTCGTTGCACCTGCCTGTCAAGGGAACGGCCTGGGAGCCGCGCGGACTCGCCCCCGGCGCAAGGGACACCGGGACCCCGTCGGCGGTGCGGCTGCGCTCCCGTGCGCCGGGCGCCCAGCGCACGACGACGCCGCTTCCATCGGGCTGGGGCGCGGCCATGCTCGTAGCCCCCGAGGCGGTGAGAGCGGCGACCGCGGTCCTCAGTGAGGCCGTGCTGAACCGCGCGGGAAGAACCTTCACCGGCACCTCGCCGGCACGGCTGCGCAGCCGGTGCCGCATGCTGTCGGGCACGGTGCCGTGCCAGTAGACGCGCAGTTCGCGGTTTTCCGGGGCGGCGACGATGCCGACCGGGTTGTCCTGGTGCGCGGCACGTGTGGCCGCGAGGATCTTCGTGGCCTTGGTGTTGAGGCGCTGCTGCATACCGAACAGGTCGGGCCAGGAGACGAAACCCCCGGGCGCCGGCCCCTTGGGGAGCTGCGTCCCGGACGCGCCCGGGACGTCGCGCGGCACGGGCTCGGGAGGGTTGGCCGCGGGCTGTTCCCCGCCCGCGGCCGCCGTGATGGTCGAACCCGTCAGCACGAGCACGGCCCCCAGCACGACGGCCCTCCGGCGCTGCTTGCGGCGGACCTTCATCAGGCGCCCTCCGGTCGCCAGTGGCGCGTCAGGCCGGCTCCGCGGTGGTCTCGGCCTCAGCTTTTGCAACGATGTGAGGAAGGGCGACCGGTGCACCATGACATCTCCTCCTGGCCTGAGCGAGGTCAGGCCGAGCAACGCGCAGAGCAGCGGCCGACGTCACGCTGGATACCGCTCAGCGGGCGACTCTATCCGCGAGGAGGACTCCGGGCGCGTCCGTAAGAAGCCAATCTGGAACGACCGGCAAGCTCGTATCCGCGCGGCAGATGCTGGCCTACTCCGTACTGCCCGCCGTGCCCGCCGACGGTGCGGTATGGGCGGGCTCGGCCCTCGCCAGCCTCACGAACAACTCCTGCGGATGGCGTCTTCGCAGGGCTGATCCACCCACCCGAGACGAAAGGGGACCGAGAGTTGGACGTCAGTGGGTTCGCGGACTATAGACGGCCAACCTAGAGCCCTGACCGCCCGAAGAGGGAGCCCTGAATCGCCGACATGTGGAGGCCGTGTACTTCCATGGCCTCGTGGAACTGCACGCGTGCTCCGGCCGATTCTCCCGTTCGAGCAAGGATCGTTCCGAGCGGGGCCGGGCGGGGAAGCGTTTCTCCTCGCACCGGCCGGCTGGTCGCCGCTCGATGCGCCGGGGTGGTGCCGCCGGTGCGCCGAGCGGCAGCTCTCAGGCTGCGGGCGGCAGCAAGAACTCGCCTCGGTGGCCGAAGGAGAGGGGCGACATCTCGTACTCGGGGGTGGCCCAGAGGGGGAGGTCGCTGAGGAGTTCGGCGAGGGTGGCCCAGTGCCAGCGGGTGAGGACCGCGTCGTGGTCGCTGATGCCGCGCATGTCGATGGTCTCGGCGTCTACGAGGGCGGGCAGGAGCCGGTGGTCGGCGTAGACGGCGTCGACGGTGGTGGCCGGGCCGTGGGAGGCGGAGGCCGCCATGGTCGTCAGTTTGCTGACGTCCCGGTCGGCGGCCAGGTGGCCGACGGCGTCGGTCAGGCCCGCGAGGTGCAGGGTCTCGTCGGGCACGGTGTCCATGATCCGGGTGCCGTCGGGTCCCGGCCGGCTGCGGTGCGGGAGGTTCGGGATCTCCTCCAGGCGGGGGGTGTTCGGATCGCCCGCGCGGTAGCTGTTCCGGTCGATGCCGATGATCGCGGGCATGGTGTGCGGGCGGCCGGTGATCATGTGCGTTTTGTCGGCGTAGCCGGTCGTCCATCCGGCTTCGATTTCCCGCTGTGCGGAGGAGTCGTAGCTCAGGTGGACGGATGCTCCGAGGAGGGGCAGGGCGGTGGGGCCGGTGCCGGCCAGGTGCAGGGTGGCCGCGGCGGGCGGCGCCGTCCAGGCGCGGCGTCCGTGGTCCCATTCCCGCAGGCAGGTGAAGACTTCCGGGTCCCAGAAGAGGGCGGTGTAGCTTTCCGGGCCGAGCACGTGCTGCATCGTGAGCCGGACGTTGGCGTCGTACATCACCCTTTTGCCGTCGGCCTCACCGTCGGGCAGCTCCTGCTGGAAGACGAGATGCGCGCCGGCCCGGTCCCACGAGCGGTGGGCGGCGGCCCGCAGGCGTGCGTCGCCTTGTCCGTTGCCTTCGACGTTGCTGGAGACGATGGCGATGTGCTCGGGCACGGGCGGCACCGTGGAGGTGGAGCGACGGTTCACTGGGCCTCTCCCTCGGTGGCTGAGCGGTGCGCGCCGCCGCGCGGGCGGAAGACGACTTTCTGCCGTGTCAGGGACCGGTGGACCGCCCCGAACGAGCGGCCAGTCTTCGAGGCGATGTCCCGGATGCTGGCCTTCTTGACCGTGTAGTCGGCGGCTGTGGCTCGGTCGAATTCCTCCTTCGCCGTGCCGGTCAGCCGTTTGCGGGGCGGGATGGACGGCAGGCCCTGGTCCTCGTCCGGCGCGACGTTCTCTTCCGCGGTCACTGGGCCCTGCCGTTGTCGTTCTTGGGGGTGCGCAGGCGCACTTCCCGGTCGGCCAGGGCTCCCTGGTTCCGCTTGGCGTCCTTCTTGGTGCTGCTGCGGTCCGCCTTGATCTTGTTCTTGGCCGCGGAGACGGTGTCTTTCTTGTTGTTGTTGCCCACGTGCGGTGATCCTCGTTTCTCGGGGGCTGGTGATCGGGTTCGGGTGCGGGCTCGTGCGGCGGGCCGCGTGCCCAGGGCCGTTCCGGTGCCGGGCGCGTGCTCGGAGCGGTGCGTAATCGCGGGAGGCCGGCCGGCGGCGGGGCGGTCACCGGCCCAGCTCCGCGGCGGACAGCTCCGTCTCCAGGTCGATGACGGTGACGCCGCACAGGCGCCGTACGAGCTGGGCGGCGAGGTACCAGCGGATGCGGGGGTCCCGGTAGGCGATGGCACGCCCGTCGTCGGGGGCGACGTCCGGCCTTCCGTTCCGGCCCGTGGTGAGGGGCAGGCCCCAGATTCCGTAGAGACGGGGCAGCTTTACGCGCACCGCGATGTGGCCCCGCCGCAGGGGCGGGCACCGGCCGACGGAGACCTTGGAGTGCGGGAGGCAGAGCGGCGGATGGGGTGTCAGCTCCCCTTCGGGCCACCCTGCCTCCGTACCGCCGTCGGGCAGCTCCAGCAGGAACAGGTAGCCGTCCTGGGTGCGGCTCGCGGACTGTCGGCAGCAGATCTGGCAGCGCAGGCCGTACATGCACTCCCGCTGCCGGGACGGGTGAACCTTCTTGTAGAGCGGCACGCCGGTCGGCTGGCCTGCGTTGTCGCGGGGGTTGTGCGAGCGGCGTGCCCAGAGCGCGCCGCTGGGGTCCCGGTCGAACGGGCCTTCATCGGCGTAGTACAGCCCCTCGACCGGGTCAATCCGGAGCATCGAGCGGGCCCCGCTCTCCTCCCCGACCCGGGTGGTGATGTACGGGACAACCTGATCGGCCGAAGGTGATGACTGCGAGTCCATGAGGGTCCTTCGCTGATCGCATGCCGGCGGCGGATCAGGCGACGTGGGGCGCGCTGACGTAGACGTACCGGTCGAGATTGGGTACTTCGCGGACGGCGTGCTGGAGGAGGTAGATGTGGCGGCCGCCCCGCCGCACGCCGTCGGATACGGAGAAGCCGAGTTCGGCGCAGGCGTAGTGCATGACCCGGTTCGAGGAGGTGGTGGCGCGCAGCCAGTGCACGCGGTCGTCCTCGGCGGGCTGGCGCGCGGCGCGGTCGAGGAGGAACTGGGTCAGGAGCCGGGCGAGGGCCACGTCGGGGGTGGGGTGGGTGAAGAGGGCGGCGATGTAGCGGCTGCGCGGCGCGTCGTGCTGGATCGGGCCCCAGGCCCAGCTCGGGGCGCCGGGCAGGACGGCCGCGGCGCCCACGATCTCGGTGTCCTCGCACAGCAGCCACACCAGCGGTTCGTCGGCCACTTCCTCCCACAGGCAGTTGAGGAGGGCGGAGCGGCTGACCTTGAGGTCGATGGCGGTCGGTCGGCCGAGGGTGTCGAGGCGGGTGTCGATGAGCTCGGTGACCGCTGTGCGGTCGTCGGCGCGTGCGGGCCGGACCTCGTACTGCGGGGCGGTGAGGATGCGGCGGTCGGCGGGGGTGGAGGGCAGGGTGGGGCGGGGCATCGGGCGCGCTTCTTTCAGGCGTGGTCGAGGTCGAGGGTGACGGTGACCGGGAGGTGGTCGGACAGGAGGCGGGCGGCCGGGGTGTCGATGACTTCGCTGGCGAGCAGGGCGGGGGCCAGGGACGGGGAGAGGAGGGTGTAGTCGGAGCGGTGATCCCACAGGTGCTTGCCGGTCTGGCCGGTCATGGCGTTTGTCCAGTAGCCCGCGGTGCGGGGGGTGGGCAGGCCGAGCGCGGCCGGAGGGTCGACGAAGCCCGCGCCGAGCAGGGCGTGCAGGGCCCGCAAGTCGACTTCGTCGGTCCAGGCGCCGTCCGGCCCCTGGACGAGGTGGCGGGAGTGCTCGTCGGCGGGGATGCAGGCGGTCAGGTGGTCCGGCGTTGTCGCGACCGGCTCGCCGGCGTTGAGGTCGCCGTGCAGCATCGTGTACCGGCCGGGCTTGGCGTATTCGGTGAGCCAGCCCACCTCGTCGCGCCGGACGGCAGGGGTGAAGGGAGACAAGTGCGTGTTGATCATGTCGATCGGCTGGGCGCAGCCTTCGACGGTGAACTGGGCGAGGGCGGCGGTGTGGTGGAAGGTTCCGCACGCGATATCCGGTTCGAACGCGAGGCACTGCACGCGCGGCCACCGGTAGAGGATCGCGAGATGGCAGCCGTGGCTGGCCGAGGGCGCGAACAGAGGCTGCATGCGCAGTTTCTCGGCGACGGCGTACACGGTGCGGAGCTTGTCGCGGTGCCAGTTCTTGCCTTCCTGGAGGCATAGGACGTCCAGGTCCAGGGCCCGGAGCAGGGAGAGCTGGTCGGGCAGCCGAGGGGCCAGGCCCCTGGTCGGCCGGGCCTGGCCGCCGTCGAGGAGGTTGTAGGCGGCGGCGCGCAGGAGCGTCGTCATGCGGCTTGTCCTTCGGGTATGTGGGGCGGTGCGGGTGCCCGGCGCATGTGGCGGGGTCTGCGGCTGCGGCTGATCGCCCATGTGGTGGTGTAGCCGCGGGCGGTGATGCTGACCTCGAAGGTCAGGTACAGACGGCCGAGGCTGTTGTAGTAGCCCTCGATGCACTGGTGGTCGCGGAACCAGACCAGGACCAAGGCTGCTTGTGCGGGCGGCCAGTCGTGGGTGGCTTCGCCGAGTTCGGCGCGCAGCCATGCCAGGGCCCGGGACGCGTTGTCCGCATAGTGCTGCTCGCCGAAGGCGGGGCGAGCGTCGGGCTGCGCGACTTTGCGGCGCCTCTCGCACCAGAACGTCGATCCGGCCAGGGGGACTTCAAGGGGAGCGGGGTCGATCCAGGAGATCTCGACGCGGCCGGGGATGATGCCGGGCGGCGGGCATTCGCTCGTCCTCAGCCACCGGGGCACGCGGGGCTCGGCCATTACCGGGGTCCCGCCGCGACGGACCGGCCGAGGATCAGAGTGTCGGCGGTCTGGGCCAGGACGCGGGCGGTCTCCCGCGGGTCGTGGTGCCCCAGACGCACCGAGCACTGCGGGAGCGGTGCCAGGGCGTCGCGGGCGGCCCGGACGGCGGTGGCCTGCGGCGGGGTGCCGGCCGTCAGTCCCAGCAGGTCGGGGTAGCGGTCCGGGCCGGTGAAGGGGGCGTCGCCGAGTACGGCGTCGGTCTCCGCTGCCGGTTCCGGCGTGCCGGACGACGCGTGCAGGTGGAGGACGGCGGCCGCCGTGCCGCCGGCGGCGGTGGTCAGGCCGATCTGGGCGGGGAAGACCATCGCCTGCCGCACCAGACCCTGCCAGTCCACCACCGGGCCGCGAGTCCCTTGGCGGAGCGCCCGGTTGATCTCATACGGCTGATCGGGATGGGGCTGGGTGACGTCGATGTAGTCCTGACGCGCGCGCTCGTAGAGACCGAGGCTGTCGAGGGTCGGCAGGCCGGCGGCGATCGGGGCGGGCCAGGGCAGCAGGTGAACGCCGCCGCCGGGGGCGGGACGGGCGAAGAGGCGGCCGTCGCTGATCAGGCGCCAGCCCGCGCAGCACAGGTGCAGGACGGCGGTGGTCGTGCCGACGCCCGGGGCCCCGGCGATCAGCAGGGCCTTGCCGTCGCGGACGACGGCGGCGCCGCGCAGCAGCGCCCACTTCTCGGCCTGGAGCTGGGCGCGGATCGCATCCCGGGCCAGGCGGACGGTGGCCAGCCCGAGCGCGTCGCGGTGCATGGCGACGACGGCCAGGTGCCGGCGGTCCGGCTCGGCGAGGTAGGCCAGGCTGCGGGTCATCTGCACTGCGTAGGCCCGTCCGTCGGTGTCGTGCATGCGCAGCGCGCGGACACCTCCGTAGCGAAGCTCCTCATGCTGATGATCGACCACGGCCTGTTCGATGGTGTGCACTTCGCCGGGGTTCACGGCGGCGCTGATCACTGGAACCTGGTCCTCGGCTGGGGGGCGGGGGGCGGGGTCCACGTGCCATCGGCGGGCGACGTAGCGGCGGCACTGCCCGGCGACGGCCGGGTCGTCGGCGGCCACGGTCACCTGCGCGAGGGGGATGGCGGTGTCCGGGTCGGCGACGGTGATGGTGATGCGGCTGGTGGTGCTGGTGCTGTGCATGGGGGCTCCAGAAGGGACTGCTGCGGTGGCGTGACGGGCGGTCAGGGGGATATGGGCCCGTCGGCGCGCAGGTTGATGCAGGTGTCGTCACGTACGGCCGCCAGCGCGGCCGTGACCTGCGCTGCGTGGGACGGTGCGCAGAGGCGGGCCAGGTCCGTGGCCGACGCCCAGACAGCGTGGTCGAGGCTGTCGGCCAGCACGACGGTGAAGGCGGAGGGGATCGCGGCGGTGAAGGCGTAGATGAAGGTCGCTCCGGCGGCGGTGCTGCCGACGGCGGGCGTCCAGTCCACGGCGCGCAGTCTGGCGGCCCTCGGGTCGAGGGGCAGCCCGGTCTGCTCGCGGACGTGCCGGACCACGGCGTCCGCGGGCAGCTCGTCCTCTACCCGGCCGCCCGGCAGCCGGCACCAGCGGTCATCGCCCGCCGCGCGCAGCCGCTGGCGTACGAGCAGCACCGCGCCCGCCTCGTTGACGAGCAGACCTCGCACGGCGATCCAGTACAGGTCCGGATCAACGCAGACAGGGGGGACGGAGCTGTCGGTGCTGGCAGGGCTGGCGTTCACGGTCGGTCGTCCCTTCGAGGCGAGTGAGAGGTGGAGCCGCCCGCGCCCCCACAGCGCGGACGGCCCGGCCGTCCCCCGCCGTACAAAGTGGGGCGGCCGTTGATGTGCCCCGGCGAGCGGGGCGGTGGGTGGCCGGGGCTGGCCGCCCGCTCTCCCCGGACTTTTGCAATGAATCCGCAGGCCGGTCAAGAGGGCGTCAGCGGCGGATGCGGCGTTCCTTCGTATCTTGAGCGAAGGTTTTGCAGAT
>NZ_JBFAIV010000072.1:0-12438 GCF_040654875.1 Streptomyces sp. NPDC050610
ATGCGAATGCCATGGCGCCGACGGCAGGCCGGGCGCTCACGACGGCTCCTCGACCTCGCGGGTGTGGAGCCAGGATCGGCGAAGGACATCAACGGGCCGGACGTCTGCCGACAGGTTGCCTTGCGGACGGCCCACAGGGACTGCGGCGCGACCGCTGAGATTCTGGCGGTCGTCGAGGAACTGCTGGAGGACGAGGCCGAGTACGAGTTCGTTGTCACACTCCTGGAGAACCTCCAGAACGTCGTATCCCACGGCCTCGACGCGTTTCGGTCTCCCGACGAGATGCGCCTGCTGCTGGGCCCCCGAAGCACGATCTGCTGGGACACCCTGACCGGCTTCTGGGCCGCAGTAGCCGCCTGGAGGATTGCCACCGGTGCACCGCTGGAGTCTTCCGCCACGCTCCTCAGCGTCCAGAACGAGGACCTGCGCACGCTCCTGTGGACGGTGAACCGAACCCTCTCCACTGGCGAGAGACTCGGGATCGCTGACGCCGTGCGCTACGAGAAGGCCGCCGGGTCGCCCATCCCCGGATTCAGCCACATCGCGGTCGCCCTGCGCATCACCGGGCAAAGTAGCCTCTGAACCCCCAGCAGCGGAGGGGGCGAACAGGACTGTGCAGTTGCCCCCGCCACTGGCCCCGGGAGCCGCCCGGGACCTTCAGCGCATGCTCCGAGCCGAGATCGGGCCGGGTCTCAGCGAGCAGGAACTCGACGCCATCGAGGCGCGGTTCGGCTTCATGTTTTCAGCGGACCACAGGGTCTTCCTCGCCGCCGGGCTCCCGCTTGGGTCACGGCACTGGCCCGACTGGCGCAACGGCCACCCCGAGGACCTGGCCGGGCGGCTCGCTCAACCGGTCGAGGGCGTGCTCTTCGATACCGCCCCTGCGCCGAAAGTCCGCAGGAGGCAGTCGAGCATCTGCGGATGCTGGCGCTGGAGCGGCTGATCGGCCGCCGGCACTACCCGCACCAGTTGATCGATGCGGGGCTCGCGGCACTACTGGTGGCTCCAACTGATCGTGAACGGGAACCTGGCCCCCGGGGCCGGCGGCGACGTGATCACGTACGAAGGGTGGGGCGCACTGGCCCGGCCCCCTCGCTCCAGCCGCTGGTCGACATGGTCGATGCGTACAACGACTCGGAAACGGTCGAGCGCAAGCAGGCGATCGTCGCCGAGGCCCAACGGCTGCTCGCCGGCCCCCGGCCTCCGCTGGACTGATGGACGGGGATCGCCGGTCTGGGCGGTTGGTGGTCAGGCGATCATGTTGGGCCGGGGCGCCCCAGCCGCTCGTACTCCGCCGTCTCTTCGTCGAGGCGTTCCAGGGCGGCGGTGCGGCCGACGGCGTCCAGCGGCATGCCCGCGGTGCAGCTCGCGACGGCGCGGACACGGTCCAACGGCGCCGACAGGTCCTCCGAAGTGGGGGTGAGCGGCCATCTGCCGCGACGCACACAGCCGTCAGCGCCCAGGCGGACTGCCGTTCCTGCTCCGAGGGATGTTCGGCCGCTTTCAGGTCATTGGTGGATCGGTAGACGGTGACGGTGCTGTGTATTCAGGCGGCGGGGCCACAGAGTCAGCCCTTGGGAGGAGGGACGGCTTTGCGGAACAGCGCGGAGACCGCGGCGGCGAGTTGGTCGCGGTCGCGCATCAGATCCGCGACGTGCGCGCGGAGCAGCGCCCCTTCATCCCCGGTGAGGACTCCGCGGGCGGCGCTCGAGAGCAACTCGCGCAGGGCCTCACGGAACTCGTCGTCATCCGGTTCCGCCGGTAGCGACGAGCGAGCCGGACCAGCCGCCCGGAGCGTCTCCTCCGCGCGGTCCCGGGCACCGGTCAACACGCGGCGGACGGCCTTCTGGTCGCCGTTCAGGATGTGGCGGACCTCCCGGCGCACCCCCTCGTACCCGGCGGCGGCCTCGGAGGTGTCGATCTCCCAGGGGCCCTCTGCCGCCCAGGGGCGCAGGACCGCATCCAGGGCAGCCAGGCGCCGGTGAGGGCTCTCGTGTTCGGCGGCCGCCGTGGCGGCCAACCGCCGGGCTGTATCGATCGCGTCGATCGCTCCCACCTGGAACCGGTCGTTGACGTTGCGGTGCCGGGGGCGCAGAGCTTCGTCCAAAGCGGCGAGGCAGACCTCCGCGGTCAGTGGGGAACGAGGAGCGGCGGTCGTCATAGGAGCCTCACGTTGTCGGGAACTGCGGTCTCAGCCGGGCTACGGGAGCGTGGTCATGCCCACCAGTCGCCGGATGGCAGCCGCCGCTGCGGGTAGGCGGTGGGCATGGGATGGACTCGGTGGTGGTTGGCCAGCGTCGGGCTCGCTCTGACCTGGGGTCTCCTGGTGGCGCTGGTGCCGTTGTGGCTGGGGATCTCCTGGGGCGGTGGCGCGGTCAACCGCGGGGTACTGGCCGGGTGCCTCATGCTCGGTGTGACGGTCAGCACCGCGCTCTCGCGACGAGGCCGCCGCACCGGGCGCAGCGAGTAGGCCTTGTCCTCTGCCGTCTCTCCGTGCGACCGGGCGACGTCGAAGTCACCTCGGCCGGCTCGCCTTTCGGCAGTCCGGGCAGGCCCCGTCGGAGAAGGAATGCCGTAGCCGTGCTCGTCACCGCCAAGGTTTCACCGCGCAGGCACCCGAGACCCCCGTGTTGTTCGGATCAGGTCTGGTGCGCCGTGAGACGGCTGATGCGGTCGGGCCAGGTCAGGCCCTGACCTCGTCGGTATCCGGTTGGGCGGTACTGGCGATCTCCAGGAGCACGGTTGCATGGCAGTGACCGGTTTTGCCGGGCTCCGGTAGCGGGCACCAGCACAGTTCGCAACGTCGCACCTCGGCCGGGTGCGGACGGATCCGGTCACCGGCGGCGCCCCGTGCGCGGGGTGAGCCAGGTGGTGACCAGGGTGGCGGCCACGCCGATCGCCCGGTGGGCCGCCTGGTCTGTCGACCGCACCGAGTTGGTGATCCGCTGCTGCCCCGGCTGGTGAGTGCTGAGGATCTCGGCATGTCCTCGTTTCATGGGATGTCCTCTGCGCATCGGGAGCTGATGGACGGCCGTGGACGGCAGACCTCGGCATGTCGAACTTCGGTCCTCTGACTGGGCGGTCCAGTCGTTCTACCTAAACGGTCCAGGCCGGCACTGTCTTGCCGGTGCCGTCAGGAGCAGAAGCGCACGCGCCCGGGGTGGCAGCCACAATGGCGGCGAAGCCCGCCTCCGGGGCCGCGTACACGCGCCGCGGCGCTGCGGCGGGCATGACGACCGTGTCGCCCGGCACCACGATGAGCTTCTCACCCTTGAGCTCAACGGTCGCGCTGCCGTCCACTATCGTCCACACCTGCTCGGCATCGAATGTGTGGAGGGGCCCGTGGCGCCAGGTCGCATATCGACGCGCCACAGAGCCTGTCCAGCGCCCCCCAGTGTCGGCGAGGCAAGTGTGGTCAGGACGGCGTTGGGGGTCTCGGACCGGCGGCTCTCGGCATGGCGGATGACAGGCATCGCGGAATCCCTTAAACTCGACAACATGGTTGTCGAAATGGTGAACCTGGTTGTCGATCATGTCAAGTGACTCCCCTGGCTTTGAGCTGCCGCTGAGGCTGTTCCTTGCCTTCCGCGTTCTCATCGACGACCTCCACGACGAGCTCGCACGCCAAGGACACCCCGACGTCCGGCCGATGCACGGCTACGTCTTCCAGGCAATCGGCCCGGACGGCACAACCGCCGCGGATCTTGGCCGCCGGCTTGGAGTCTCCAAACAGGCAGCCGGCAAGACGGTCGACACGCTTGAGCGCCTTGGCTACGTAGAACGCGGCACGGATCCGCGCGACGCACGGCGCAAGATCGTACAACTCACCGATCGCGGCACAGACTGCCTGGCTTTGTCGGCACGCATCTTCGACCGCCTCCGGGCCGGTTGGGCTCAGACCCTTGGCGAAGAACGCCTCCGCGCGCTGGAAGTCGACCTGCGGAGTGTGATACCGGCAGGGCCATTCCTGCTCGACGTGCCCGGATGGTTCGGCAATTCGTAGCCGCGGGCCGACACGCGCCGCCACCACGGGAGCCGCCCCCGGCGACGCCGGCGCGGCCAGCGGGATCGTCAGCACCTGCCGGCAGATGGGCTCCGCGTTTGGCCTTCGTCCTGTTCAACACCATCGCCGCCCTCTCCAGCCGCAGCCTCCACGGCAGCCACCCGCCGTCCCGCAGGCAGTCGTGCACGGCTGCAACGTGGCTGCCGGCTGGTCGGCAGCAGTCCTGGTCGGCCGCGCACAGGTCGGTGCACTGCTCATCAACGCCCCCAAAGCCATCGAGGCGGCGGTGGCTGTGGAGGTCTGAGCGGGAGTCGTTTCGCGGTGTGTCGGGGAGTCGCCGAGTGCGTCTCGGCTTGTTCAATCGCGATGACTTTTGATGTCACTCGCCGTTGTCGGTCCCGCGCTTATCCGTGGGCGAATGTCGACAGGGCGGGCCTGCCGATACAGCCTTTTCCGGGCCCCGGTTGTTTGGTGTACGGGTGGCCCTTTTGTCCCTGGTGTGGGGTGGCACGGTGCGGGCCGGTGGGCCCGGCACACCGCACTCCACCCAGGCCGCCCCTTCCGGGGTGCGTGATCTGGGGATCACCGGGCCCGGACCCGCCCGCGGTGACATACGCCAGATCTCTCGGCTGTTCACCATCGGCCGTTGCCGGCCGGGCCGGTGCTCCGGGGCTGCCCGCCCGATACCCGCACCCCGGTATCGAGGGCGGGGAGCCGCCCTCTTCTCGCCCAGGCCGTTCCAGGCCGCCGGGATGGTCCTCACCTGCAGGAGTCCCTGTGCGTACCGACACCACACCAGCGAACAGAACCCGGCCACAGCGCAGCCATGCCCTACGCCGCCTCGCGGCCCTGCTCGGCGGGCTGCTGCTCGCCCTGTCCGGGACGCTGGCCATCGCCCCGTCCGCCTTCGCGGGCCCCGACGCCGTCGACATCGTGCTGTTCGGACCGGTCGATTCAGCCGATCCGGTGCGGGCCAGCACCAGCTACACCCCCGCACCCTCAGGTTGTGCCACGACCGTGGCGACAACCCCGGCGGACCGCAGAGTGCCGCCCAGACCTCGACCGCGAACTGCCGATGGGGCCGCCCAGCGGCAGAAGCACGCCTCGAAACCCCACCGCAAGCACCCGACCGACATCGGAACAAACCGACATCACGAACTCGCAGTGAACGCGACTCCCGCACTCATCGTGAAACGGCTCCCCAACACACATCCATAACCAGACGGTTTTGGCGGTCGGCAGAGGCCCACAGATACTGCACGGCATACGCGCGCCAGGGCTCCCAGGCGCGAGCGTGCGCGCTCAGGCCGACCGTCGTGTCGGGCAGCCCCATGACGCGGGCCCCGCGAAGGACCCTGACGTCGGTGGGAGCGAAGGCATTCGGGTCACCGAGGGCTCGCATGGCGATCGTCTCCACCGTCCAGGGGTCGAGCCCGGGGAGTGCGGCAAGCGCGGCGCGGGCCCGGCGCCAGTCGCTGCCCACCCCTACGTCGATGCCACCGCCGGCCAACATGGTGACCAACGAGGTGAGGGCGGTGCGACGGGCGCGCGGCAGGGGCAGTTCCTCGGGTCCGAGGTCGGTCAGCGCCACCGGGTCGGGGAACAGACGAGTCAGTTCTCCGACCGAGTCGATGATGGGCTCGCCGTGCCTGGCGACGAGCCGCGCGGTGTGAGCGCGGGAGGCCGCGGCGGAGACCCGTTGCCCCAGGACCGCGCGCACCGCGAACTCGGCCGGATCAACGGTACGGGGCACACGTCGCCCCGGGTGCTTGTCGACAGCCTCGGTCAGCCATGGGTCGCGGCGTAGCAAATCGCCGATGGCGACCGGGTCGGCGTCCAGATCGAGCAGTCGGCGACACCGGCTGATCGCGCTCGACAGGTCCCGCATGTCAGTGAGGACCAACTGCGCGCCGATGTGGTCGGGCAGCGGGCGCAGGGACACGATGCCGTGTCCATGGGGGAGCCGCAACGTACGCCGGTAAGCCCCCGCTCGCCACTCCTCCACCCCGGACACCGCCATCGCCGCGAGCGGGCCGAAGAGGCTGTCCGGATACAGCGGCGCCCGGAACGGCAGCCGCAGCGACACCGTGCCGTGCGTCGCCTGCGGCCGGGCTCGTGCGGCCCGCTGCCGCAGCTCGGTGGGGGTCAGTGCGAAGACCTGCCGTACGGTCTGGTTGAACGTCCGCAGGCTGGCGAACCCGGCGGCGTGCGCCACCTCGATCATCGACAGCGTGCTGGTCTCGATGAGCAGCCTGGCGGTCTGCGCGCGCTGGGCGCGTGCCAGCGCCAGTGGCCCCGCACCCA
Source organism: Streptomyces sp. NPDC050610 (assembly GCF_040654875.1). Taxonomy (NCBI): domain Bacteria; kingdom Bacillati; phylum Actinomycetota; class Actinomycetes; order Kitasatosporales; family Streptomycetaceae; genus Streptomyces; species Streptomyces sp. NPDC050610. The sequence continues at coordinate 6,308 of NZ_JBFAIV010000072.1, forward strand.
GCTCGGCGAAGAGCTGGCGCTCCAGCTGACGGACGCTGTAACCCACCGCGGCGGCCAGGCTCGGCACGCCGCCGCGGTCGACCAGCCCGTCGCCGATCAGCCGCATCGCCCGGGCCACCAGGTCCTCTCGGTGGTCCCACTCGGGGGAGCCGGGACTGGCGTCCGGCCGACATCGTTTGCACGCCCGGTAGCCCGCCTGCTGGGCCGCGGCCGCGCTCGGGTAGAAACGCATGTTCTCGACCTTCGGCGGCACACCCGCCGGGCAACTCGGCCGGCAGTAGATCCTCGTGGTGGCGACCGCGACGAAAAGCCAGCCGTCGAAGCGGGGGTCCCTGGACTGCGCCGCCCTTACACACTGATCCACGTCGTCAAACACGGTGCAAGTCTTGCCCGTCGGGCCGGTGCACGCTCGCCAGAAAACGACACCAACCTACGGTGCTGTCGCAAACCGGCGGGACCCCCTGTACGGCAGGGTGCTGAACTGGCCGTCAGCGGTGGCGCGCAGCCACTGAACGACGGGGAAGAAGGACCACCAACGTGCCGAGCACCGAGAAACCGGACGCGGAGTCGCTCAAGGAGGGGCCGCCACTCCTCGACGCACCCCGAGCCACCCGCACGGGATTACTGCTTGCTGTCGTGTGCGCAGTGCAGTTCCTGGACGCGATGGACATCGCCAGCATGGGCCCGGCCCTGCCCGTGATCCAGCACGACCTCGGCATGTCCGCCGGGGCGCTCCAGCGGGTGGTCAGCGCCTACTCGCTGGCTTTCGGAGGGTTCCTGCTGCTGGGGGGACGGCTGGCCGACCTGTTCGGCCGTAAGAAGCTGCTGCTGGGCTGGTTGGCCGTGTTCGTGATCGCCAGCATTACCGGCGGGCTCACCGACAACGGAACCGTTCTGGTCATCGCGCGCCTCCTCAAGGGCGTGAGCGCCGGCTTTACGGCCCCGGTCGCCTTGGCGATCCTGCTCGACGTCTTCCGAGGCGAACACGAGCGCAACCGCGCGCTCGGCGTGTTCCTCGCCATCGCCTCCGCCGGCTACTCCCTCGGCCTGGTCTTCGGCGGGCTGCTGGCGGACATCAACTGGCGGCTCGTCCTCTTCCTGCCCGCCCTGACGGGCCTCCTCGTCATCGCCCTCGCCGTCGCCACCGTCCCCGCCGACCGCCCCCGCCAGGGCGAGCGCGGCCGGGTGGACGTCCTGGGCGCTGTGGCCGTGACCGGCGGCGTGGTGGCCCTGGCATACGGGGTCAGCCACGCCTCCACCGATGGGTGGACCACCCCGGTGACGATCACCACCCTCGCCGCGGCGATCGTCCTGCTGGTGCTGTTCGTCCTGATCGAGCGGGCGCACAAGGCGCCGCTGGTGCCTCTTGTGATCTTCACGCGGCCGCAGCTGTCCCGCGCGAACATCTGCATGCTCTTCTTCGGCGCCTACGTCGGGTTCCAGTTCGTCCTGACCCTCTACTACCAGAACACGCTCGGCTGGTCGCCGCTCCAGGCGGGCCTGGCCTTCCTCCTCGGCGGCGTGCTCACCGCTACCGCCGCACGCGGCGGCGCCGCCACGGTCACGCGGTACGGTGCTTGGCCGGTGGCCACCGCAGGGCTGCTGCTGCTCACCGTCGGCTACCTCGGCTGGGCCCTGCTGATCGGCCACCTCAGCCCCATCCTGCTGCTGCTCGCCCAGCAGCTCCTCGGCGGCATCGGCTTCGCCGGCGCGTACCCCGCCCTGAGCATCGCCGCCGTCGGACAAGCAGGCGAGAGCGAACAGGGCCTGGCATCAGGCCTGTTCAACACCAGCTCCCAAATCGGCGCCGGCCTGGTGATCGCCATCACCGCCAGCGCCCTCACTCTCACCGGGGGTTCCGGACTGGACAGTTACCGCGCCGGGCTGTGGACCCTCACCATCATCAACGCACTCGTCACCATCACCGCCGCCATGGGCATCGCCCGCTACCGGCGGCACCCCACTCCCTGACGCGATCCGCGGACATGCGACGCGAGCGCCGATTCCGGGCCCAGTGAGTGACCGACCCGCAGAAACGGGTCCGCCCGGTCGCGGCGCCTCACCCCGAGCCGGCTCTGGCCAGGTATCCACCCAACCCCGTCCTGGCCAGAGCCTTCCTCCACGCATGCTATTGGGGGCGGCGGGGCAGCGCGCGCACACCTGCGCGATTCGCCACAGTCTTCCGGCGCGGTCCGCGCACACGGTCAGGATCATCGGGCCCCGCATCGCATCGCTCCCGGCGGCCGCGCCCCGTCGCGGCGCCCGGCCTCGGGATCGGAGGCGCGGAAGGCCGGGGACAAGCGGCTGCATGTCCCGGTCGCGGAGGCCGCCGCCGGGCCGACCTGCGCGGCCGGCGGCCTGGTGGCGCGGGCCGCGGGTACCGCGTCGGTGGCCGGCACGGCCGGGCTGCGGCTTCGGCGGCGTACGCCTCCCGCTCGGGGAATTCGAGGTGCCCGCCGTCCCTGGGGTCTCTGGCGACCGCGACGGACAGGCGGTGTGCCGGGTGGCGTGCGCACCGCGGGTGGCCGGTCGTTCAGGGGGCCGGTGTACTGGCTGGCCGGCGGGAGCCGGCGCGGCCTGGGTACGGCGGCGTGGAGGGCATACGACCGGCTCCGCGACCTGGACCCGCCCAGCGGCGGGCATCTGCGCGAGTGCGCGAGGTCCTCCGCTACGAGCACGAGCAACAGGTGCATCGGCGGGCTGGTCCGCTTCAGGTCGGCTGGAGGATCGCTTCGATGAGGTGGGGGCCGGGTGTGGCCAGCGCGGTGGTGAACTGTTGGGCCAGTTCGTTGTGCTCGTTGCCCGTGCGGCGGGGATGCCCATGCCGGTGGCCACAGCGGTGAAGTCGATGTCGGGCTGGCTGAGGTTGAAGAGGGCGTTGGCGGACGGACCTGCCTGGCTGCCGCCGACGCGGTCCAGTTCGGCGCGGAGGACGGCGTAGGAGCGGTTGTTGAGTATGACGGTGGTCACGTTGAGCTTCTCGCAGGCCTGGGTCCACAGGCCGGAGATGGTGTAGAGGCTGCTGCCGTCGGCTTGCAGGCAGACGACGGGCCGTTCGGGACATGCGATGGCCGCGCCGGCAGCCACGGGGATGCCCTGCCCGATGGCGAGGCCGGTCGGGCCGAGTACGTCGTGCGGTGCGGAGTTGGCGGTCGCTGGGACAAGGGTGTTCATCCCCTCGGTTATGGACTCGTCGACGATGATCGCTTCCCGTGGAAGCAGGGCGCCGATGACGTGTGCCCAGTTCTCTGTGCGCAGCGGCTCGTTCCCGTGGGGAGTCGGAGCGTCTTGGGCCGGCAGCACTGTGTGGGTGTCCGGTGCGACGGTGTCTGCCAGTTCGGTCAGCGCGTTGACGACATCGGAGCCCGCGTCGGGGACGAAGTGGTGCACGGTCGTTCCCGGTGGGGTGAGGATGCCCGGACGGCCCCGGGTAGGCGAACGACGCCACTGGTTCGCGTACTCCGACCAGGATGAGGTGTTCTGTTCTATGCCTGCCAGTTGCTGGTCGACGGCTTCGGCCCGGTAGCCCAGGGGCTGGATCGCCGGTACGCCCGCGCCGCGCCGCAACCGTGCAGGGCAGGTGGGGCACAAGGCGGCGGTTCCGGTGGCTTTCTGTATCCGGGCGGCGGCTTGTAGGCCGCGCTCGCTCAGCCCGGCGCCGTCGATCAGCAGCGCGACGGGCTCGGGTCCGGCGACCAGTGCCGCTGTGGTTTCCACGTCGGCGCGGGTCACGGACCGCAGCGGCGGTTCCGCAAGGCGCGGCGCGGGCGGGGTCCTCTCTTCCCAGGACAGGTCGGCCGCCATGATGAGTGTCGAGATCGCGCCGGAGGTGCCGGTGCGTGACCTGTCCGGGGCATCGGGCACCCCGGCGCTCATCGCCGCCGCCACGGCGCCGCGGTGTCGGGACCGATATCCACCGAGGCCTTGGGCCGACGCACCCAACTGGAGACGGTCGCGGCGTCGATGTCGGATTCCAGAGGCGAGTCGAGCTCCTTGTGCGAGCGGGCGTGGTCGCCGACGACGTTGACCACGGGGGTGTGCGCTCGGCGGGCGTTGTGGATGTTCGCCAGACCGTTGGCCGGGCCGGGGCCGAGGCGGAGGAGGGGCGCGGCCGGCCGACCGGTCATGCGGGCGTAGCCGTCGGCGGCCCCGGTCGCCACCGCTTCGAACAGGCACAGCACACCGCGCATGGCCGGGTGGTGGTCGAGCGCCGCGACGAACTGCATCTCGGACGTGCCGGGATTGGCGAAGCAGACGTCCACGTCGTTGTTGAGCAGGGTGCGCAGGACAGTCTCGGCACCGTTCATAGAAGCTGATCGCCTTTCGCTGATCTTTTGAGCTGTGGTGTTCTCGCGGTGGGAGGCCTGCCGCACACCGCCGGCGGCCGGGCGCGGTGGCTCACCGTTTCCGGCCCCGGCCATGCCTATCCGGGCACCCGCCCGGGGAAGCCGTGTTTGCGGAACATGAACGAGCTGGTCGGGTAACCATGCGGCAGGACGATCACGGGGGCGTCGACGATGGCGGTCCGGTGGTGCACCGAGCGCATGCCTAACTTCTTTGCGCGTCTGATCCGGTTAGCCCGTTCGTCATGCAAGTATGAGGTGATCTAACCTGTCAAATGATTCGGTACGGTTAGAAGGGGAGTGGCATCCGATGGCCGCGCTACTGGACCTGCTCAACAGCAGGCCACTGGTCAACGGCGAGGAACAGGACGCTCTCGACGACCCGGCCGAAGGCAGGCGCTGGGCGCAGGAGCACGGCGGTGACGGCAGCCTCGCGGAATTCGCGCTGCTGCGCGAGACGCGGGACGTCCTGCAGGGCATCGTATGCGGAGAAAGCTCTGCCGCCCCGTTGGGCCCGCTGCTCGAAGGGGCCTACCAGACCCCGGAGATCACTTCGGACGGCCTTCGGTGGGCGGTCAAGGCTCCACCGCACGCCCGGCTGGCCGTTGAGACGGTCCTCGCCTGGGCCGCCACCGAGAAGCAGTTGCCCGGCCGACTCCGCCCCTGCGCCAACAGCGAGTGCCGGCTGTTCCTGCTCGACCGCAGCCGCGCCAACCGCGCCCGCTGGTGTTCGATGGCTGTCTGCGGCAACCGCGAAAAAGCACGTCGCCACTATGTACGCACCCGCTGACCTGTCCCGGGCCCGGCGGGAACGGAACGAGAAGTCCGTCGTGCTGCCAGATCTTTTGACAGCCTCCGGACCCCTTGACGGCCTCTGGCCGAGGAGCTACTGGCCCTTCACCCGCGATCGGCTGCAGCACGTCCTTTCCGGCGGGCGTCCCAACGATGGCCGGGATGCCCAGCAACCGGATGGGATGACGTGGGGCGGCCCTCGGCCCCTTCGGAGGGATACCGGCGGCGCGGTGACGGGTCGAGCAGCGCGGGCGCGGTGTCGTTCTGCCGTGTGCGGCGAGGTCGACCTAACGAGGCGCGCTTCCAAGGGCTGACCGACTCGTAGGACAGTTCCCGGCGCAGCGCGGGAAGCGGTAGCGCGAAAGAGGGGGCAGCGCGCGCGAGCCGGTGTGACTGCATGAAGCGGCATCAAAGGCCGTGCGGGACGGGTTCCGCGCCGCTGGGTGATCGAGCGGAGTTTCACCTGACTGGGACGCTGCCGACGACTCTTGAAGGACTACGGATACCTCGCCGCCGGACAGGAGAACGCGATCTGCCTGGCCACCAGCATGCTCCTCCTCCACCGCGTGAGAACCCCACCCTGACCGGGACTTCTCCGACACCCTCCAGTCAGTGGGTGAGCATGATCTTCCCCTTGGCGTGGCCGGTCTCGCTCAAGCGATGAGCTTCGGCGGCGTTCTCCAGGGTGAAGGCGCCCGCGATGGGCACGGTGAAGTGGCCCTGTTCGGCGAGGGCCGCGGCCGTGGTGAGTCCTTCGAGGGCCTGCGGGTCCGCGCCGGGACCCGCCGAACGGGTCAGGTGAACTCCGTACTCGGCGGCCGTGGCGTCGACGGTGGTCACTACCTGGTCCGGGCTTCCGGCGAGGTCCACCAGGTCGGGCAGCGAGCCGGACCCGACGCAGTGAGAGACCGCCATCGTGGTCTTTGCTGGTCAGTGGGGCTGGTGTGATGTTCAGGTGGGGTGCTCGTGCTGATCGGGAGCGTGATCGTTGACGCG
>NZ_JBFAIV010000073.1:0-11877 GCF_040654875.1 Streptomyces sp. NPDC050610
GGACCGCACCGCGATCGCGGCCGTACTGGAGAAGGCCGCCGACGGGCAGGTGGGACTCGACGAGCTCACGGCCTGGGCCCAGACGGTGCATTTCGCCAACGGCCTGGACATCGAAGACGGCCACGAGGACCTGCTGACCCGGTTCCTCTTCGAGATCTCCACCCCCGAACTCTTCGAACCGGTGACGAGCGCGGTCTGCCATCGATGGCTGAGCAGAATTCGATCGTCACTCGTGATCCCGCCGGCAGCCGCACGATAGGCAAGCCCAATTCGCGCGGATGCCTCCGCGCCCCCGGCCGCGCACTGGACCTGGAGCCCGCACAATGGCCAGCTTCCTGACCCACCGAGCACGCGTGCACGACGCCCGGCTCCCCTTTCACCGCCGGCACAACGCGCTGCGGACCTGCATCACCCTCTTCGCGCCATACGGCTTCCGGGCGACCTACCACCACCTCACACTCAGCGCCCGGATACCCCGGCGACTGGAGGCGGACCCGGACGCGCTAGTACGAGCGGTGGAGGAACTGCATGAGGCGCGGGTGCTGTGGCTTGCGCGGGCGGAGGAGTACGCCAGGCAGCGCCGGGCGGAGAAGCGGGCTGGACGGAGGGCTGTGGCGAACCCTCGGCCGTGGTGGCTGCGGAGCAGGTGGGACGGACCGGACCGCGCCTGGTACGAAGACCCGTTGCGCCACCCGTCGCTGCGACTGCCCGATTATGTCCGGCGGCAGAACGCGCTTCTGGACGGCGCTGATCTCCCCGGCTGCCCGGCCTGCGGGGACGAGAGACCGTTGGAGCCGCACTCGACTGGGCACGGCTGGGTCGAGTTGTGCCCGGGGTGCGCGTGGGCGCCGGTGCCATGTCCGTGCGGGCAGCGGCACGGGCTCGTGCCGCAGGTCCTGTACGGCTGGAAGGAGATCTGGCAGCGGGCGCACATGGGCGATGACGGCATGCCGAACCCGCACTGGCCCGCGGGGTAGCCCGTTGGACGCGATACGGCGAACGCGCGTCCCGCCACCCCCATGCCGCCGTGCGGCGTCTGCGCCCCGATCTCGTGCCCAGCCCCCAGGGCCTTGCTGCTCCGCCGGCAGCGCACCCTGACGGTGCGTCGAGCGGAGCCGTGTGAGGCCGGTGCACGGCGAACCGGGGGGAGTGGTGACGGTATTGTCTGCACCTGTCAAGTACTTTTGCTGGCCGGCAGCTTGAAGTTTTAGAAGATATGTAAGGCACGTCTCGTGCCCGAAGATGCGTTGCAGGGGCGCGCGGAGGTGAGCTTTTTGACTCGAGATCCGCGAGTTAAACGCGCCTGTTCCGACCGACGACCGCAACAAATCCGTTCTCCTCCCGCTTGCGGACGGACTGACGATCGTCCGTAAGCGCTGTTTCAACGGAATTAGCGCGACCAGTCCGCCAGCGACAGCAGTGGGTGCGCGGACTCGGGCCGCAGATGGTCCGAGTGCGCGCCCGCCGGGTTCAGCCGCTGGCCCCGCGCGTAGAAGTGGGAGGCGTCGACGCTGATGAACCGAGGGTTGAGGCTGTCGAACGTCCGCTCGGCGGGCCGCCGCAGCCGGATCCGGGATGGCACCAGCGGGACTGGGACCACCCCACGGTGGCCGATGCCCCGCTCGCGTTCGGCACGCGGGTGCCAGAAGCCGGTGGCCCGTCGTGCCCCCATCGCCCGTGCCATCGCAGCCTGGCAGAAGAGACGGGAAGAGGGAGCCGAAGGCATCGCGGGGCGTCGTCATCTGGGAAAGCAGCATGCTGTCGGCCGTGAAGGGCCGGGACGGCAGGTCCTCGGCCACGTTCCAGCTCAGAGTGTCGCCAAGTGAGGCCTCCGCTGCCCACTGCACCGCCTCGCACAGGAAGCGGCAGCCGAAGGAGCGTCCCACCAGGTGCGACCACTGGCCCTCGCGGTTGGCGAGGACTGGGGGAAGGCGTGTTCGGCTAGGTCCCGCAACCGGTCGGCCGCGTGGGCCGCCGAGCTCTGCCAGCCGTGGACGTAGACGGCGATTTCGGTTGTCCAGGACGGCGGCGCCAGGCGTTCGGCGAAAAAGTGGGCGAGGTGATGCTCGAAAACCGGCTCGCCGGCGTGGATCTCCCAGACTCTTGCGCTTCAGCCGCACTCCTATGCCAGGCCCCCGACGAGACGTGAAATTCACTGCACGAGGCAGCCAGAAAAGGAACATGATGGCCCGTCGTGATGCGACATGCAGCAGAGACTCAGCCCTGGTGTGCAGCGACACGACCTGCAGGGGACACCGTCTCTGCCGATACAAAGGACTGGTGCGCACACGACGGCGGCCGCCTGTTGGCCACCTCGGTGACGATGGTCGTTCTGCGTGCCGGTCATAGTTTGCCGGTCGCTACTCCGCGCCAGGTCCATCCCGCCCCGAGAGCCGCGTCCTGCAGAGCCTTCTTCAGTACTGAGTTGTCGAAGCGGAATGCCTCCGTTGCCTCGAGACCGCCGTCGCTCCCGCGCCCGATCGTCCAGCGCCGGGAAGTCGTGGCCACTTGCCCGCGGGAGGAGTCAGCGGACAGCGTCAGCCTGGGTGTGCTTCCTGCCCATGCGACCTCCCATTGCCGGTCAAGGGCACGGACTTCATGGTTCGCCGCAACCAAGCGCATCTGTACCTGAAGGGCCAGGCCTACCTGCGTCCGGGCGAAGAAGGTATGCCAGGCAGGTTCCAGAATCCGCCACTCTGCCACCAGGTCGGTGCCCTCCGGGGCGCCATAGCGCACGAGGTAGGGCGTATCCGGGCGATTGAGCCCGAGCAGTTCCGTCCGGATTTCCGCAGGAGAACGCGGTACGACGCCGTGGCTGGGTCGTCTGGTGCCGGTCAGTTTGTCGAAAAGGTCCATCGGACCAATCTACGAAGCGACTGCTCAGTGCGGTCTCGCTTTTGCCTGAATCCTTGACGTGCTGTGCCCCACCGGCAAGTCTCGATCAAATGTGGCGGACCACGGGATGAGAGCAACAGCGATCTCTCCTCCGGGGCCCGTCCGTGTGCTGTGGGCGAGGAATGGAGTCGATTCGTTGGCTGGTCCCGGGGCAGCGGCTCTCACAACAGGCGGGCTGCGGGGACTCCGTGCGGATGTGGTGGAAGCCCGGCCTTCGGAGCCGCACGGAGCCGGCAGCGCGGCACCTTATTCGCTCAGTGGTGCCCCCATACTTCGCCCGGGATGATGTCGTCCAGGGTGTTTGCTATGCCTTCATCGGGTTTGCCGAAGATGGCCCGGGTCACCAGGATGTCCCCGGCTCGCTGGACGCCCGGCATGAACCCGAGCTCCGCGTTGGTGATGTCGCCCTGGGGCGTGAACGTGAAGCCCAGGTCGCGTTCTTCCAGGTACGCGCCGAGCTCGTTCATGAGCTGCGAGGGGATGCGGCCTACCAGCCGCATCCCCTCGAACGAGACCTGGGGGCCCGACAACCCATCGGCAACGACGCAGGTCAGGCCGATCCCCTCCACGTAGTAGCCGGTCACGTCCGTCTGATACGGCTCGGGTCCCTGCGACTTCTGGAACTCCGTCCTGTACTGCCTGCGCTGGTGGTTCCACGGGTGCATCTCGTCCAGGGTGCCGGTGAACCCCAGTGCCGCCATCCGCGCTACGGCCTCGTCCGGGCTCATGCCGAACCGGAGCGGCCCCACGGCCTCCAGCGGGGCGTACTCCCACTGATCCCGGTCGGTGTCAGCGACGACAACCCACAGGTCCGCGTACATGCGCTATCTCACTCCGTGCCGTGCCGCATTGTGCAGACGGCAGACCAGCCCGAATTCCTTGACCCGCTCGCCGTCTCCCGTCATCGCCGTGATCAGGGAGCTCGGGATGTCCGGAAGGCAGTCCTCCGTTGCGGGCGGGGATGCTACGACGCACCGGGCGAGAACACTGAAGACGACGGCTTGCCGGAAGACGAGGTGGGAGGGGCGCTCCCACTCGGGTTCGAAGTCATCGGCCTCGCCGGCTCGCAGGGCATGCGACTGGGAGAGAGCCGTCTCGTGTGCGGCAGCGAGTTCGCTCCGCAGCCGCTCTCTCGCGGCAGCCGGCATCCCGTCCGCTGCGAGGGCCGCGGCGACCAAGGGGTGTTCGCGCAAGTCGGCGTGTGCCAGGACCAGGTCCAGGGCGTGGCAGCGCATGGGTCCCAGTAGCGTCGGCCCCAGGTTCGCCAGGTAACTCAAGAAGGGCTCTCGCTGGAGCAGCGGCGAGTCGACGATCCCCTGCCACAGCAGATATTCCGGCACCGGAGTGATGGCCACGGCGCGGTGGGGGCCGTGTACCCACGCGTCGTCGAACCTCGTACCTGTCGCGCGCTCGACAGCCGTGAGCCCCGAGCCCCAGCCGGCGACGACTCCCAGAGACAGGCCCTCCAGCAGAGGCTCCCAGGCATCGGGGCGAGCCCCGTACGGGTTTTCGGGCACGACCATGTCGAGGGCGGACGAGACCAGCCCGTCCTCGGCCAGGCTCAGTTGGGACACCGCGTTGACGTTCCAGAAGGCACTGGCGGTGCGGCCGAGGCGGGAGAGCGGACGCAGAACCTCCTCGCGGGACCCCTGGTAGCCGTTGCACTCCACGACGACGACCGCCGGCCCCGACCGGGAGACCAGGATGCCGTCCCCGTCGCAGTGCTCGCGCAGTTCCTCCAGACTCATGGGGAGGGCTTGCTCGGGGTCACCGCCGAAGAGCCGGATCACTGCGTCCTCGTCGGCGCCGTGGACAACCGTGAATGTGGCCGCTACGTCAAGACCTAAGTCGGTGAGGAGGTCATTGAGGTATTGGGGTGAAGTCATACCTGGATTGTCGCCGCAGCCACTGACAGCGAGACACCGCTGCACGCCCGCAGGGGGCCCGGCGCCTTGCGGCACCCCGCTCGCGGAGACCGCGCCCGTGGGCCCATGCCGGCGGCGTGCGCGCGGTCCCGCGCGGTCGTGGAAGCCGCGGGCAGTGGGCGGCTGAGCCAGGCGGCGGAGGGCGATCCGGGGTGGGCGCCCGGGGTTGATCGCAGCAGCCACGATCCTTCGTCCAGGACGCACACGCCCTGGACGTCGCGACACCGGCTCCCGATGCCGGCGGGGACCTGGACGACGAGCTCGTACCGCCAGTAGTCGGCGAATCACCGGGTAACCCGGTGTCCGGGGGAGACCGAGCAGGTCGAGGGCGGCGAGGCCGCGCCAGCGGGGCGAGGTCGAGGGCGTCCCAGGCGCGGCCGCACGCGGTCAGCCGCGTCGCGTGCGGCCCGGCCACCCGCAGGCGGTCGCGTATGTCCGCGGTCGACCACGACATCGTGCGCTCGATCACCCACCTGCGGCGTCCCAGTCGTTCGCTGGACTCGATGCCTTTCCGTGCGATGCGGACGCCGATGTGCTTGCCCCATAACCATTTTCGCAGATGAGGCACGTCGTAGGCTTTGTCCGCGTGCGGCCGCGTGGGCTTGGAGTACCGGCCGCGGTAGGGGTCGTGTCTCGTGTGGCGGTCCTGGGCCATGGGCTTCAGTGCGAGGCTGTCGTGGACGTTGGAGGCGGAGAGGCCGACGGCCAGGGGCAGTTCGTTCGCGTCCGGCAGGACGTGCATCGTGGAACCCGGCTTGCCCCGGTCCACGGGGCTCGGACCCGTGTGTCCGCCCCCTTTCTGCCCGCATGTGCGCGGAGTCCAGCACGACATGGGAGACATCGATGAGGCCGGCGTCCTCGAGACGGTGCAGCACCGCTTCGTGGAGGCGGTCCCAGACGCCGGCTCTCGACCAGATCAGGAAACGGCGATGCACCGTCGACTTCGACACCCCGAAACACGGCGGCAAAGCCCGCCAGACACACCCGCTGACCAGCACGTAGACGATCGCCGCAAACAGCGTCTCGTCAGATATGCTCTGGATCTCGCCGCCCTGCGGCCGCACCCTCGACGGCGGGAGGAAAGACGGCCTCGCGAGTTCTCACAATCCCTGCGGAACAATCCAACTCCACATCCTTTGCCCTGTGTTGGGCACTAATACCCGGAATCGCCACATAGGGCACCACCTTAGGCCTGGACGCTGAACTGCGGGCCGCCGGAGTGCACTGCCACCCCGGGAGGTCAGCCAGGGCGGGGCAACCAGCCCCGCGCACGACCTGATGCGAACCTCCTCGGACTCCGGTCCGCTGGCTCTATCGAGCGGCGGAAGTGACCATGCCGGCGAGGGGGGAGCGGCAGGACGCGTACCAGGACGTCGGTACGCGGCGGCCGTCAGGTGGGCGGCGATGGTGTCGGCCTGGGTCTGCGCGGGCATCGGGTCCGTGAGTGCCATCTCCGGTGGACTCGTCGTGCGGCGAGGTCCAGTCGTTCGGGAACGGTGGGGGAGCGGGGCTAGAAGATCACTGAAGATGTTGTGGTGGGGCTGTCCGGTCGTGGGCCGGGGGCCCCGTTGGTTATGTGGTGGCCGTGTTGATCGTCCAGGTGCCGTGGTGGTGGTCGAGTCTGAGGTTGATCAGTCGGCGGAGGTTGAGGGCTGCGGCGCGGTGGTGGAGCCAGCGGTCGCCCTTGATGACGCCTCGGTGGGGCACTCTGCGGTTGCCGCCCGCGACCAGCCAGGCGATCGCGCGTTCTACCGGGGGCCGCCACCTGCGGTACTCGGTCTGCCAGGCCGTGTCGGTGGCGGCCTGCCGGCGGGCGGCGGCCAGCAGGGTGTGCTGGGGGTGGATGTTGAGGGTGCGTCCGGTCCTGGAGGTGGTGCACCGGGTCCGGAGCGGACAGGTGGCGCACACGTTCTTGAACTGGGCGATGCGCCCGCCGTCGGCGCGCGGGCTGCCGAGGCGGACGGTGTGCCCGGCCGGGCAGGTGGCCGTGCCGGCCGTGGTGTCGAGGGTGAAGTCGTCGATCGTGAAACCGCCGGGGACGGCGACACGGGTGACCGGCGGTTTGATGACCAGGGTGTGTCCTTGCGCGCGAAGTGTTTCGCGCAGCCGGCCTGTTCCGTAGGCGGAGTCGCCCAGTACCGTCAGCGGGCCCGGCTCGCCGGCGAGGAGGTCTTCGGCGGTGGTCGCCTCGTGGCTGGCGGTCCCGCTGCCGCTGGTCAGGGCGACGTCGGTGAACAGCCCGGTCTCGGGTTCGAAGGCGACGTGGGCTTTGTAGCCGTCCTGGTGGCGGGTGCGGTTCTTGTGGATGTGCCGCGCGTCGGGATCGGCGGTGGAGACGGTGCGGTCCTTCGCGGTGCGCCTGGCGATGCGCCACCGGCCGTTTGATCCGTCGGAGTCGTCGGCCGGCTCCACGTCCTGGCCCGCGACCAGGGCCAGCAGTGCGAGGGCGCTTGCAGCCTTTGCCCCGAGTTCCTGTTCGGGCAGGTGGCCCAGCAGGAGCAGGGCATCGGTGACCAGTGCGTCGACGAGGCCGGCGCGGGCGGCCTCGTCGTTCCAGACGATCTTTGGTTTGCCCGGGGCGGTGTAGTCGTGGGCGGTGCAGTGGGCGGCGATCACCGCGTGGGCGCCGGGGACTTCGCGGGCCACCGCGCGGATCGCGGCGACCAGTTGGGTGACGGTGTCCTGGGTGGCCACCGCGTCATCGAGCACGGTGGAATCCAGTGCGCGGCGGTGCCTGCCCTTCAGGACACCGGTGGCCGCGACGATCTCCTTGACCCGGGTGAAGATCCGGTCCGGATCGTCGGAGTGCCGCAGGCGGCGCCGGAAGTAGGTCAGCAGTGACGGGTCGAAGGCGGTGTCCAGCAGGCCCAGCCCGCAGGCGGCCTTCCACCGCAGGTCGCAGCGCAGTTCCTGGACCGCCTCGAAGTCCGTCGTCCCGGTCAGGGTCTGCAGCACCACGGCGGCCGCCAGCACCTGCGGCGGCATGGACGGCCGTCCGTTGGACGAGGGATACATGTCGGCGAACATCGCGGGCGGGAACAGCACTTCACGGTGCCCGGCCAGGAACGCGAACACACTGCCCGCCGGGATCAACTCCCGGCAGGTTTCCCACACATCAGGCCCGACCGGCTCCCCGGCCCACTCGCCCCGCATACCACCAGACTGGCCCCGGACCTCATGATCCAGGGCCAGAACAACCGAACATCTTCAGTGATCTTCTAGGCAAGGAAGTGCCGTTGTACACCCTGTGAGACCTCCCGAGAGCTGATGTGTCGCGCGTCGCGCATGTGCGCCGTGCTCCTTTTCGCTGCGGACTTCTCACTGAAACCGGTGTACTTCTGTGCTCAATAGCTGGGTGGTCATGCCCACCTGCCTGCCCATAGTTCTCCGCCGTTGCCACGCGTGCGCGTCCGAGCGCTTCCGGGCAAACGGTAAATTTCGCGTCAACGCAAACCACAAGCTCCTCGACGCCTGGCTCCTCGTGCTCTGTACCGCTTGCGGGGACACGACAAAGCTCACGGTCTTGGAGCGGATGAACGTTCGCTCCGTACGACCTGGGCTGCTGGACCAGATGCATGACAACGACCCTGGTCTGGTAGCTGAGTTGCTCCAGGATCCGGTCGTGCGGCGCCGTAATCGCATCGCCCTCGACTGGGACAACGCCTGGCGCCTCGACACCGGAGGATCGGATCACCTGGACCGCGAGGTGATCGACGTCTCGGTCCGCTTTGCGGCACGGATACCTGTCCGGCCGGTGCGGCTGATCGCTGAAGGTTGCGGTCTTTCGCGGGCCGAGGTCGAGAGACTGATCACGGAGGGGAAACTCGTTTCGGCAATCCGGCTGAGCGGCAAGCTCTCCGGCGACTTCACCTTCACGCTCAAGCGCTGAGACCTCCTCGGAACCTGGGGCCTGTCCGGCAAGATCCGCCGGACAGGTCCCAGCGGTGGCAGCACAAGCAGGTCCACTACTGCAAGGCCAAGAAGGACTCGTCGTCCAACCGCGCCCTGGATTACCTTGAGTTTGCGGGTTCGACAGGCTGTTGACCTGCGTGTTTGCGTCGCTATACCAGGTTCGTCTAACGGTGGCTTTGCCGGAAGGGACCACGGTGGTGCCGTACTGTCCCGTGAAGCCGTGGCGAGCTGTTAATGCTGGTGCTCTCACTCTTGGCGGTCAGGATGACTGGACTTGGCCGAAGAGGGCGAGGGCTTCGGCGGGATCCGGGCTCACAAGGCGTTCCAGACCGGCTGTCGTGATCTTCGCCCACCTGCCGGCCTGTGCCCACATCTGTTCCTCGAAGGCGCGGATGGCCTCGTCCAGATCTAGGGTGCCGGTGGCGATGGACTCGGGAGTTCGGCGTCTTCCAGCATCGCGAGGTTCGCGCCCGCCCCCAACGGAGGCATCAGATGGGCGGCATCGCCCAGTTATAGCGAAGCCGTGGAGTGGGATGCCTCGACGTATTTGCTCGCCGCAGCGGTCGACCACTTGGCGGTGTCCAATTGGACGACAGCCGCCATCAACAGCGGCGAGGGTTCCGAGCCCATGAACTATCCGGAACACGCGCCCCGGCCTCGTGTCGCAGCACAGGGACCGATGGACTTGAGCCAGCGGCCGAATCCCCCTTTTGTCCTGCCGATCTGGAAAGATTCTCCGCTTTAGAAGGTGTCTCGCGTGGTGAGCTTCGCGAGTCTCTTGTAGCAGGTCAGGGCTGCGGCAAGGCCGAGGAAGGCAAGGAAGTGGCTGCCTTTTCGTTCGTACCGGACGGTGAGGCGGCGGTAGCCGAAGAGCCAGGAGATCGACCGCTCGATCTTCCAGCGGTGCCGGCCGAGCCGCTCGTTGGACTCGATACCGGGACGGGCGTCCGCGCGATGAGGTTTCGGCTGCGGAGCCGGCGAAGGTGCTCCGCGGAGTAGTACGCCTTGTCCGCGCGGACCTTCACCGGCTTCCTCCGGCGTGGTCCGCGCCGGGAGCGGACGGCGGGACTGCCGGGAATCAACGGCTTGAACGCCTGGCTGTCGTGCACGTTCGCGCCGGACACCGCGACGGCCAGCGGCAGACCTTGGGGCCTCGGACAGCACGTGCAGTTTGCTGCCCTTCTTGCCGCGATCGACCGGATTCGGCCCGGTCAGCGAGCCCCCCTTTTCGCCCGTACCGAGGCGGCATCGACGATCGCGGACGTCCAGTCCGGCTCGCCCCTGGCACCGAGCTCGTCCAGCACCGCCCGGTGCAGCCTGCGCCACAGCCCGGCCTCGGTCTTCGCGGTGAACCGACGGTGCGCGGTGGCCGGCGAGACCCTCAACGACTCCGGCAGATACCGCCACGCGCACCCGCTCGTCAGCACGTACACCACGGCCGTGAACACCGCTCGCTCGTCCACCGGGGCAGTACCCCCGCCCTGCGGACGGGACGTGAACCTCGGCATCAACGGAGCTACCAGCTCCCACAGTTCGTCCGGCACCAGCCGACGCGACAGATCAACCCTCACGGTGCAACATCATGCCGTACCTCGAAGTGCCACGTGAGACATTCTCTTAGCTGTCTGTGAGGGCCGACGTGAGGGGCCCCGGGGCGGGGCCGGGCCGAAGCGTGAGTTCGTGGACCGGCTGCTGGCGACGTTGGTGCACCTGCGGACCGGACTCACTTACGCGGCACTCGGAGTGATCTACGAGGTGGGCTCGTCCACCATCGGTCGCGCGATCAGTTCTGGTGGGCCCCTCGGTTTTGGGTCGCTGGTCTCTCGAGCGTCAACGCCGATGACGTGTTGCCGCCCGTTGCGGTGATCTCCGGCCGGGTGGCGGTCGCGGCGGTGTAGCCGTCGCCAGGCTCGTGACCGTGGCCGACCTGAACAGCCCCGATCCCGCCGTCGAGGACTCCCAGGGCGGATCGGGACGAATGACCGGTCCCGGCCGCGTCCGCTTCCCGCTCGTACGGTGGGTGCTCGCCCCGCGCACGACGTGGCAGGCGTGGCGTCTGGCTGTCGACTTCGGTGAGGGGATGGACGCCCGGACCGCGTGGGTGGTGGCACGCCTGGCCCGTCATCCGGAAGAGCACGCCTACGCCATGGTCCACCTGGACGACGAACGCCGGGCGGTGGACTGAACAGAGGCTGGGTACCGACCTCCGGCTCGCGGAGCTTAGGACGCCCGGTTTTCCTCGTCGGTTTCGTCATCGGTGGACCACAGGGCACGGGCGAGGAGGTACAGGGTGACCACCCCGGCACAGATGAACATCCCTCTGCCGAAGACCAGCGTGGAGACGTTCATGTCGGCGCGGGGAGCCGTAGGCGACGCCTTGCTGATGATGAGAAGCCATGGGAATCACGCTGAGCGTACGAAGTCCGGGTCGGCGTAGCGGCCGCCTCCCCGGCGCCACGCCATCAGCGGGGCCGCCGCGCAGCCGACGCAGGCCAGTCCCCACGTCGTAACAGGTGGCGGGCCGCCGGTTCCTGGAGCCGGCCTGCCCCGCTGTGCTACCTCTCACCCCAACGCGTGATCATGCGGCGCCCCTCAGTGGCTTCAGAGCATCGGACTACGGATCGTATCCGACGAGGATGTGGAACAGCGCCGCTACCGGAAGGCCGGTGTGGTGATCACCGGAGGAGTCGACGGCAAGCTGGGTTCGCTCACGACGACAGGCGTGGAAGCCATTTTCGCCGCGGGGGACCTACGCGAGGGCGCGGTGCGGCGTATCGCGGCTGCCGTGGGAGAGGGAGGAGCGGCCTCTCTCGACATGAACTCCTATCTGGTCACAGACGGGACCTGGCAGAAGGCTGTCAAGGAACGGACGGCGATGTACAAGTTCTACGAGGCCACCGTATCCAGGAACCAGCCGCCCGCCTGAACCATTCTGGGCGGGCTCTACCGTGTCTGCTGTTCGGGAGACGTCGAGCCCCGGCGTGAGACGAACGCGTCGGGGTTCGACGGCGGGCTCAGCGCGACGTGGGGGACAGTTGGAGCTTGGCCTTAGAAGCTGTATCTCAACCGGACGTGGTCGTTTGGTTTTCGCTGGTCAGGCATGGTTTCGGTCGGGGTGAGGGAGAGTTTCGGCGTTCTGTTCCGT
>NZ_JBFAIV010000074.1:0-11196 GCF_040654875.1 Streptomyces sp. NPDC050610
AAACACCCGCAGTGGGGGTGTAACAACACCCGCGCCTCGATAAAAACACCCCCCCCCCCCCCCCCCCCCCCCGGCCGGGGGGGGGCCCCCCCCCCCCCCCCCCCGGCGATTGAGGGCAGAGCGGCCAAGGCCACAGCCACCGGCCCGAGCCACGTCACATCAAGCCCGCCCGGCGATTGAGGGCGAAGACCAGCACGTCACACGCACCGCAGCCCCCTCCCAGCCCGCCCGGCGATTGAGGGCAAGGGGCCGGCGCAGGCCGGCAGCAGGGGCAGCAGCCTGCTACACCGGCAGGCTGCGAACTAGCAGCCGAGCAGCCGGCTCCCCAGGTACCCCTCGATCTGGTCGAGCGACACCCGCTCCTGCTTCATGGTGTCGCGCTCCCGCACCGTCACCGCATTGTCGTCGAGCGTGTCGAAGTCGACCGTCACGCAGAACGGCGTCCCGATCTCGTCCTGGCGGCGGTAACGCCGCCCAATGGCCCCGGCGTCGTCGAACTCGATGTTCCAGTTGCGGCGCAGGTCGGTCGCCAGACCCTTGGCCTTCGGGGAGAGCTGCGGGTTGCGCGACAGCGGCAGGACGGCGACCTTGACCGGCGCGAGGCGCGGGTCGAGCCGCATCACGGTGCGCTTCTCCATGACGCCCTTGGCGTTGGGGGCCTCGTCCTCGTTGTACGCGTCGAGCATGAAGGCGAGCATGGCGCGGTTGAGGCCGGCCGCCGGCTCGATGACGTACGGGAACCAGCGCTCGCCGGCCTCCTGGTCGAAGAACGACAGGTCCTGGCCGGAGCCCTTGGAGTGCGCCTTGAGGTCGAAGTCGGTGCGGTTGGCGACGCCTTCGAGCTCGGAGTACTCGGTGCCGCCGAAGTTGAAGCGGTACTCGATGTCAACGGTGCGCTTGGAGTAGTGGGAGAGCTTCTCGGCGGCGTGCTCGTACCACCGCATGTTCTCCTCGCGCATGCCGAGGCCGGTGTACCAGTTCCAGCGCTGCTCCATCCAGTACTCGTGCCACTGCTCGTCCTCACCGGGCTTGACGAAGAACTCCATCTCCATCTGCTCGAACTCGCGGGTGCGGAAGATGAAGTTGCCCGGCGTGATCTCGTTGCGGAACGACTTGCCGGTCTGGGCGATGCCGAACGGCGGCTTCTTGCGCGAAGTCTGCTGCACCTGGGCGAAGTTGGTGAAGATGCCCTGGGCGGTCTCGGGGCGCAGGTAGGTGACGGCGCCGGAGTCCTGGGTCGGGCCGAGGTGGGTGGCCAGCAGGCCGGAGAACTGCTTGGGCTCGGTGAAGCTGCCCTTGTTGCCGCAGTGCGGGCAGTTGATGTCGGCCAGCCCGTTGGCGGGCGACTTGCCGTGCTTGGCCTCGTATGCCTCTTCCAAGTGGTCCGCACGGAACCGCTTGTGGCAGGAGGTGCACTCGGTGAGCGGGTCGGTGAACGTGGCGACGTGGCCCGAGGCCTCCCAGACCTCGCGCGCCAGGATCACCGACGAGTCGAGACCGACGACGTCATCGCGCGAGGTGACCATGGAGCGCCACCACTGGCGCTTGATGTTCTCCTTGAGCTCGACGCCGAGGGGTCCGTAATCCCAGGCGGCGCGCTGACCGCCGTAGATCTCACTGCACGGGTACACGAAGCCACGGCGCTTGCTCAGGCTGACGATGGTGTCGATCTTGTCGGCGGCCACGGTGCTCTCTTCATTGCGACGACGGATATCGGATGGGGCGGCGCGTAGCGCCTCGTTGAGGGGGTGACGATCAGGAGACGAACAGCGAATGCTTCAGGTTACCGGCGGCTCCACCCCCCTAATCAAATCGGTTCCGCAGCCCTCTGGCGCGACCTGGCTCACACCCCGCGCTGTTGACAATCATTTCCAATTTTGTTGAAAATGAGTGTCATGAACGTACGCCGCACCGGCTTCACCCGAATACCCACCGTCACCGTCGCCGCCGTCGCCGCGGCCGGCCTCCTCGCGCTCTCCGCCTGCTCGTCCTCGGACACCGCGGCCAAGACCAAGGACGGCAAACTGAACGTCACGGCGTCGTTCTACCCGATGGAATTCCTCGCCCAGCAGATCGGCGGGGACCACGTCAACGTCACGGACCTGACCAAGCCGGGCGTCGAGCCGCACGATCTGGAGCTCACCCCGAAGCAGACCGCCGCCCTCGGCGAGTCCGGCGCGATCGTCTACCTGAAGGGCCTCCAGCCCTCCGTGGACGACGCCGTCAAGCAGTCCGGCGTGAAGCACGTGGCCGACGCCGCCTCCCTCACCCACCTCGAAGAGCACGGCACCGAGGTCGACGGGCACCACCACACCACCAAGGACAACGGCACCGCCCACGGCGGAGGCGAAGAGGACGAGCACGGGCACGGCGGCCACGACCACGGCGGCAGCGCCGCCGCCGACCCGCACATCTGGCTCGACCCCGTGAAGTACGCCGAGGTCGCCAAGGGCGTGAACAAGACCCTCGCCGAGGCCGACCCCGACCACAAGGCCGACTTCCAGAAGAACACCGACGCCCTGGTCAAGAAGCTCGGCGCCCTCGACACGTCGTACCGCGACGGCCTGAAGAACCGTGCCTCCGACACCTTCATCACCACCCACGCCGCCTTCGGCTACCTCGCCGAGCGGTACGGACTCGTCGAGGAGGCCATCGGCGGCATCGACCCCGAGGCCGAGCCCAGCGCCGCCCGCGTCAAGGACCTGCATAAACTCGCCAAGGACCACGACGTGAGCACCGTCTTCTTCGAGACCCTCGCCAGCCCCGCCACCGCCAAGACGCTGGCCGGCGACCTGAAGCTGAAGACCGACGTGCTCGACCCGCTCGAAGGCATCACGGACAAGTCCAAGGGCCACGACTACTTCGAGGTCATGACGTCCAACCTCAAGGCCCTGCAGAAGGCGCTCGGCACCAAGTGAGCCAGGCCCACGCGACGGAGGAAACCATGGAACCGCAACCGCCCGAACCGGTCATCTCGCTGCGCGGGGCCACCGCCTCGCTGGGCTCGCGCCCCGTGCTGCGCGGCGTCGACCTGACGGTGCGGCGCGGTGAGGTGGTGGCCCTGCTCGGCGCCAACGGCTCCGGCAAGTCCACCGCCGTACGGTCCGTCGTGGGCCAGGTCCCGCTCTCCGCCGGGGAGCTGGAGCTCTTCGGCACGCCGCAGCGCGCCTTCAAGGACTGGGCGCGGCTCGGGTACGTACCGCAGCGCACCACCGCCGCGAGCGGGGTGCCCGCGACCGTGAAGGAGGTCGTCTCGGCCGGCCGGCTGGCCCGCACCAGGCTGGGCCGGCCGCGCCGGGCCGACCGGGAGGCCGTCGTACGGGCCCTGGAGCTGGTCGGCATGGCCGACCGGATCAAGGACCCGGTGGCGGCGCTCTCCGGCGGGCAGCACCAGCGGGTGCTGATAGCCCGCGCGCTGGCCGCCGAGCCCGAGCTGCTGATCATGGACGAGCCGATGGCCGGCGTCGACCTCGCGAGCCAGGCCGTCCTCGCGGACGCCGTGCGCGACCAGGTCGCCGCGGGCACCACCGTCCTGCTCGTCCTGCACGAACTCGGCCCGCTGGAGCCGCTGATCGACCGCGCCGTCGTGCTCCGCGACGGCTGCGTCGTGCACGACGGCCCGCCGCCCGAGGCGGTCGGCCAGCACGCGCTCCCCGGCCACGACCACGTACACCCGCACGCCGACCCGGCTGCCGAACCGATCCGGACAGGGCTGCTGACCTGATGGAAATCCTCGACCTCGCCTTCATGCAGCGCGCGCTGCTCGCCGCCCTCCTGGTCGGCGTCACCGCCCCCGCCATCGGCATCTACCTCGTGCAGCGCCGCCAGGCGCTGATGGGCGACGGCATCGGCCACGTCGCCCTGACCGGCGTCGGCCTCGGCTTCCTGCTCAACACCAGCCCGGTGTGGGTGGCCACCGCCGTCTCGGTGGCGGGCGCGGTCGCGATGGAGCTGATCCGCTGGTTCGGCAGGACCCGCGGCGACCTCGCGCTCGCGATGCTCTTCTACGGGGGCATGGCGGGCGGCGTGATGCTGATGAGCCTCTCCGCCAACGGCTCCAACGCCAACCTCATGACGTACCTCTTCGGCTCGATCGTCACGGTCTCGCCCTCCGACATCACCACGATGTGCGTCCTGGCCGCCTTCGTCGTCCTGGTCACGCTCGGGCTGCGGCGGCAGCTGTTCGCGGTCTGCCAGGACGAGGAGTTCGCCCGCGTCACCGGGCTGCCGGTGCGGCTGCTGAACCTGCTGATCGCCGTCACCGCCGCCGTCACCGTCACCGTCGCGATGCGCGCCGTCGGCCTGCTGCTGGTCAGCGCCCTGATGGTGATCCCGGTCGCCGCCGCGCAGCAGATCGCGCGCAGCTTCGCGACCACCTTCGCGATGGCCGTCTCCCTCGGCGTCCTGGTCTCCCTCGGCGGCACCGCCACCTCGTACTACGCGGACGTGCCGGCCGGCGCGACCATCGTGCTGATCGCGATCGTGCTGTTCGTCGCGTTCACCGCGCTCGCCGCGCCGCTGGCGAGGAAACGGGCGAAGAGCACCGCGGCGGTCGAGGAGCGGTGCACGCTGGAGGTGCCGGGGGCGCGTACGGCGACGGACGACGTACGGGTCTAGCCGGGGGCGCCGTCGGACGCCGTACGGGCCGCGTACGCCCGTACACCGCCGCCGGACCCCGTACGGACCGCATACGTCCGTAAGCCGGCACCGGACCCCGTACGGGTCCAGTCCACACCGCCGACCCCGTACGGGCCCAGTCCACACGCCGCCGACCCCCGTACGGGTCGAGCCCGCCCGCCGCCCATTACGGGAGAAGGGGAGCGCTCCCGCCCCCCGAACCCCGTCCAGCGCCCTGGGGATATCCCCCGGGGCGCTGCCGCACCTGGCACAATTGGCCGGGTCACTCGTGACGACGGGCATGCAGGCGAGCAGGAGGAGGCAACTGTGGTGACCGCTGGTCCACCGGTACGCGGCCGATCCACCAGGCAGCGAGCCGCCGTCTCGGCGGCGCTCGATCAGGTGGACGAGTTCCGCAGCGCGCAAGAACTCCACGACATGCTCAAACACCGCGGCGACTCGGTCGGCCTGACCACCGTCTACCGCACCCTCCAGTCCCTCGCCGACGCCGGCGAGGTCGACGTGCTGCGCACCAGCGAGGGCGAGGCGGTCTACCGCCGCTGCTCCAGCGGCCACCATCACCACCTGGTGTGCCGGGTCTGCGGCAAGGCGGTCGAGGTCGAGGGCCCCGCCGTCGAGAAGTGGGCGGACTCGATCGCGACCGAGCACGGTTTCGTGGACGTCGCCCACACCGTCGAGATCTTCGGCACCTGCGACGACTGCTCGAAGCAGTAGCCGCAGGACCGTTCGCACCCGGCGCCGGGGTCAGCCCGCCGAGGCCGAATTCGCCGCGTTGCCGGCGCTTTCGGCCTCCGCGGCGCCGAACCGGCGGTCGCGCTGCGCGTACTCAAGGCAGGCGCGCCACAGGTCCCGGCGGTCGAAGTCGGGCCAGAGCACGTCCTGGAAGACCATCTCGGCGTAGGCGCTCTGCCAGATGAGGTAGTTCGAGGTGCGCTGCTCGCCGGAGGGGCGTACGAAGAGGTCCACATCCGGCATGTCCGGGTAGTACATGTACTTGGCGAAGGTCTTCTCATTGACCTTCGACGGGTCGAGCCGCCCCGCCTTGACGTCCGCGGCCATCGCCGCCGCCGCGTCCGCGATCTCCGCCCGGCCGCCGTAGTTGACGCAGAAGTACATCGTCATGGCGTCGTTGTCCTTGGTCTGCTCCTGCGCGACCTGGAGCTCCTGGACGACGGACTTCCACAGCTTCGGCATCCGCCCGGTCCAGCGCACCCGGATGCCCATCTCGTCCATCTCGTCGCGGCGGCGGCGGATGACATCGCGGTTGAAGTTCATCAGGAAACGCACCTCTTCGGGCGAGCGCTTCCAGTTCTCGGTGGAGAAGGCGTACAGGGAGAGGTTCTTGACGCCCATCTCCAGGCAGCCCTTGAGCACGTCGAGGACGACGCCCTCGCCGACCTTGTGGCCCTCCGTGCGCGGCAGCCCGCGCTCCTTGGCCCAGCGGCCGTTGCCGTCCATGACGACCGCCACGTGGTTCGGCACCAGCTCGCCGGGGATCTTCGGCGGCCGGGCCCCGGAGGGGTGCGGTTCCGGCGTCAGGTATTCGCGTCGGGAACGGCCCAGAATCCCGCGTCGTGCCATGCGTGCCACTTCTCCTAGGTTCGGTAGCTGCTGCTGCTACTTCTCGACGTACCGGAGCGAACGCAGACCCCGCTCCAGGTGCCAGTGCAGATACGCCGCCACCAGCCCACTGCCCTCCCTGGCATGCCGCGCCTCGCAGGCGTCGGCCGTCCCCCAGTCCCCCGTCAGCAGCGCGCCGAGCAGCGCGATCGACTCAGAGGAGGGTACGACGCTTCCGGGCACCCGGCACTCTCCGCAGATCACACCCCCCGCGGCGACCGAGAAGAACCGGTTGGGACCGGGCATTCCACACTTCGCACACGCCTCGAAACTGGGCGCGTAACCGTTCACGGCCAGCGAGCGCAGCAGAAACGCGTCGAGGATCAGATGCGGCTCATGCTCCCCCGAGGCCAGGGTCCGCAGCCCCCCGACGAGCAGCAGATACTGCTGCACCGCCGGCTCGCCCTCATGATCGGTGAACCGCTCGGCGGTCTCCAGCATGGCCGTGCCGGCGGTGTAGCGGGCGTAGTCGGTGACGATCGGCCCACCGTACGGAGCGATGGTCTCGCTCTGCGTACACAGCGGCAGCCCCCGCCCGAGCAGCTCCCCGCCCCGCGCGAAGAACTGCACGTCAACATGGGAAAACGGCTCCAGCCGCGCCCCGAACTTCGACTTCGTCCGCCGCACCCCCCGCGCCACGGCCCGCACCCGCCCGTGCCCGCGCGTCAGCAGCGTGATGATCCGGTCCGCTTCCCCGAGCTTCTGGGTGCGCAGCACAATGCCGTCGTCGCGGAACAGACTCATGCCGTTCATTGTCCCGCATGCCGAGGCCCGCTGTGCGCGGGCCTGGTCACGGCCTCGGCGCACCACCGAGCCTTCCGGCTTTTACGTGCCGGAGAAGGGTTCGCAGGTGGGCGGGGGTGGTGGTGACGGGGA
This sequence comes from Streptomyces sp. NPDC050610, assembly GCF_040654875.1. NCBI lineage: Bacteria > Bacillati > Actinomycetota > Actinomycetes > Kitasatosporales > Streptomycetaceae > Streptomyces > Streptomyces sp. NPDC050610. The sequence continues at coordinate 7,135 of NZ_JBFAIV010000074.1, forward strand.
CGCCGGGGGCGTCGCTTTCACGGAGGAGAACGGTGCCTACAGCCTGCGCGGCAAGCTCCACACAGTTCCCCTCGGCGTCCGTCGAGTAGGAGGACTTCTGCCACTGTATTTCGGACATCCCCATGCCTTCAGAGTCGGCGTGCGATGGCGTGCACGAATTCACGCGTGCCCTCGGGGGTCAGCGCGTCGAGCTGCACCGTGTCCAACTGTGGCACCGGCCCGGAGACGTACGTGGTGGAACTTCCCGCGTTCGGAAACCCGCCCGCGGAGAACGGAATGACGCGCACGGTCACATTGTCCCGCTCCGACGCTTCAAGGACATACTCCAACTGCCGCCGGGCCACCTTGCGGCGGGTCTTCCCGGTCCAGCACGTCCCGACGCTTCAGCCGGTGCGACAGCCTGGCCCGGAGCTGGACCGGGGTGTGTTCGGGCTCGGCGGTGGAGAGCACGGCCTTCGCATAGTCCTCGGTCTGGAGAAGCCCGGGAATGTGCATGATCTGCACCGAGCGCAGCCCGACCGCGTGGTATTCGAGTTCTGCCAGGTCCAGGGCGTTGGCGGCCAGTTTCCCCCGGTAGTCCTCCCACCACCCGTGACCGCGTTCCACAGCCATGACCACGAGCTGATCGACGTACGCCTGGTCGCCACATGAGTAGATGGCAGCGAGAGTGCGAACACGTTCCTCGCTCACGCCAAATCGACATGCTTCCATGTTGCTGATCCGCGTCCAGTTCACGCCCAACTGCTCGGCGGCGTAAGCCACGTTCATCCCGGCGCGCTCTCGCATCTTCCGCAGCTCTGCGCCAGGCGTCGCTGCCTCGCGGTCGGGGCCGCTCTGGTCGGCATGCGCCTCCCCCTCACTTCGCCACACAGCTGCCCGTTGGAGAGCCGAGAGCGAGTCGACGGACGAGGGTACAGAGGCATGCGGACGCCCCGGAGAAGCCCGTCCTCGTCTCCCACGGCAGGCCGCGGAGGCTCTGGGCGTCGTCGCCCCGGAGACGGTCCGCGGATGGGCAGCACAGGGGCACGTGGCGAAGCATCCCGATCTCACGGCGAACACGGTGCGAGTAGATCTGAGGGAGTGCAGGAGTTACCAGGGAAGCCGGCCTGTCGGCGTATAGCGACGGTGCTGCGACTCCTGAGGCGACACACAGCGGACCAGGAGAACGAGGGTGCCAAGAACGACGGCGACTACCACGGTGCCGACTCCGGCAGTTTGAACACAACAACAAGCCTTCCGACCTTGCATCGGCCGGCGGGTCACTCGGGCAGCCAAAACGGCGCTCCCCAGCGCGCTGCGGTGTTGACCGCTCCGGTAAGTCGTCACGGAGAAAGCGGAGTTGAGACCGCGAGGATGATCTGCGGTGAAGTTTCGAGTGGAACCGGATCCCAAGTCGGTATGTCAGCGGGTGTTCCGTGCCCCAACCAGCGGGACGTGACCACAATCGAGTTCCACCAATTTGTATGCTTGAGATCTCGAAATAGCTTCCCCCATAGCGTCACCACGCTGAAGGCGCCCTTCTAATTCCCGAACGAGGTCCTCGAATTCGACCACGCGCGGAAGCATGTAGGACAACTAGCGGGCCTTTCCGACCCACGGACTGACCGCGCGAGGCCCCGTATCATGCACTCTCCGAGTTCCCCGTACTGGCCATCGGGGGACCTGAGGCAGAGCAACCGTCTCATCAACCATGCCCTAAGCGCAGCGAGCCCCCGTCGGATCACTCCGGCGGGGGCTGTTTTGTGTTGCTCTCGGGTCAGACCTCGGCGGCCCTGGCGAAGGCGACGAACGATGCCCACGCGTCAGGGTTGAACGAGAGTATGGGGCCGTAAGGGTCCGTGCTGTCGCGGACGGGGACGACGCGGTGTGTGTCGGCGAGGTTGGCGGCGATCTCGACGCAGGTTCCGCCGTTATCGCTGTAGGAGGATTTGAACCAGTGCGGAGCTGGGGTTTTGGCGCTCACGGGCTGCCCTTTCGTACCTGGTTGATCATGTCCACGGATGCTGGCTGGGACAACACTTCGCCCTGTAGCTGATGGTAGGCCGTCAGCATGGATAGAACTGACGTGGGCTCACGGTCCAAGTGTCCTTGAGCTTGCGACTCGGCATAAGCCATGACCGACCGGTCGGCCATCGTCAGCACGTTGACGGGCAGGTTCAGCGTGCGACGTTCCCCGATGGAGAATGGCGCTACTTGCAATACAGTGGTCGGTGAGGCGGCAAGCGTGATTAGCCGGTCCAGTTGAGCTTCCATGACAGCTTGACCGCCGATAGGGCGCCGGATGCAACTTTCATCCATCACCACGAACAGCATGGGCGGGCGGCTCCGCACTAGAGCCTGTTGGCGTTCCATAAGGAACGAGACTCGTTCGTTTGCTTGCTGGGGCGTGATTGCCCTTCGATTCGCTGCGCTGTCTGCCAACACTTTTGCGTACTCCGGCGTTTGCAGGAGACCTGGGATGACTCCGGTATCGAACACCCTGATCTCTACCGCACGCCCCTCTTGTTCCACGTATGCCGAGAAGCCTTCCAGCATCGAGCCATGCCGGATGTCATGCCATTCACGCTCGAACGCTTCGGCGGATTCGGCGGTTCCGAGTGCAACGTCGACTTGACGCGAGAACCGTAGGGTTGGCGGTTTGCGACCAGTTTCGACCGCTGAAATGTGCTGGCTGGAGCACCCCGCCTGCTCGGCCAGGTCTTCCTGCTTCCACCCACGCGCTTCCCGCAGCCTGCGAAGCCGTGCCCCGTACGCTTCCCGCAGGCTTCCCTCGGGGTTCAACTCTTTCTGGTTGACCATGACGCGCCCAAAACTCCCTTCGCTTTTGCTTACTTGAAGGGCTGCCGACTCTAGTCCACGCTGAGGCCCCCTGGTAGTGGCCTCGCTACGGAGAGGAGCGGTGATGACCGGAGAAGACCATCCCACCTGCAGGGATGGGCGTACCCCCACGGGTTATGAAGTCGTCGTTGTTGACGCGATCTTGCGCGCGGGAGGTGCGTGGCACATAGCTCCGGTGTGGTGGCCGGCTGAGAGCGAGTGCCGCACCGACCGCCACGTTCTGGCGCGCGTGAGGACCGAACTGGGCCGGCTGAAGTGGCTGTTCTCATGAGGAGCCGAGCGCGGGCAGAGCTGTCCCGGCTGATGGCCGAACGGGGCGTCAACGGGATACTCATCGCTCCCAAGCCATCGGCCTCAAGCGGCGCCCTCGGCGAGTCGTCGGACGGCCCGAACCTCCCGCCCGGCTCGCTCGCCTTCCCGCCGTGCCGATGCCCTGAGCATCGCCAGGGGCGGGGCAGGGCGGATACGGACGTCAAGCTGACCGCGCGCGACGTCAGCGACCCGCGGAACGGGGGCGGACGGTGAGGCGGCCTCTCGTGCAGGGTCGGCTCCGCCGGGCCCGGCGATGGTGGTCGCTGTACGGACAGTTCTCCCGCCCGGTGCGCGCCGTGTGGCCCAGTCGGCGGCGGGTGCACAAGGCCGTGCGGGCCCGGTGCGCCGAACCGGGGTACTACGACGCGGCGTTGATGCGGATCGCGTTGCGGATCAAGGACATCGAAACCGCCGCGGGAAAGCCGGACGAGAGCCGGCTTCTCCAGCGGCTCCTCGGCCCCGAAGCCGAACAGATCATGAGGAGGCGGAAGTGAGTCGAGCCTTCCGGTACATGACGTGGACGGTCGAGCAGGATCCGACCACACGCACGGAGTACAGCGCCGAGTGCGTAGCAGGAGAGGAAAACAACTGCGGAGAGATGATCCGTACCGGGAGCCCCGATTGGGTCGAGGAATGGATGCGCCGTCACACCCAGGCAACCGGGCACAGGCGCTACTGCCGAACCGTCGACGAGTGCGTGGTGCTGGGGCCACCGGACGAGGCCAGGGGCCGCCCGACGATCGGTGAGGCGACCTTGTCAATCCGGGATCGGCTGCCTGACGTATGACCTTCCCTCTGCGTCGATACTAGACGAGTCATTCCGAATGCTGACGGTGTGTCCGGGAACGCAGACAGGGCGTCCAAGATCGTTGTGTGACGAACAACCTGGACGCCCTGCTGACCGCACTGTAC
>NZ_JBFAIV010000075.1:0-10898 GCF_040654875.1 Streptomyces sp. NPDC050610
ATGTTGTCCCAGTGATCCAGCACATCGACGAGATTCGCCAGGGCGTCGAAGGCGTGGCGGGGCTGGGTGCGTACGACGCGCTGGGCAACGATGTGGTCGGCCCAGGGGCGGCCGCGTTGGGTCGGGCCCAGTCGAAAGGATGCTTGACGTACTCGATCAACAGCGAGTGGGAGGCCGCGTCCAAAGCGGAATCGGGCGCCGCGCATGCGGAGAACGTCTGAGTACATGCGCTCCGCAGACCTGAGTAGGCGCCACCATGCCCGGGCGGCACGGGCGCTCCAGGATGTAGTCATGACCGCACCGGAGCCGCACCCCACCGCGCCCGCAGCAACCGACCCGTTCGCGCCGTCCACGTCAGCAATACGTGTCTTCGCCGGCCTCGGCCTCCTGCTGCTCGCCTTCGCCTACGGGGCGTTCCTCATCGTTGGGCTCCACCAGGCGTACAGCGGAGACGGCACGAGCGGACCCTTGACGGGCGCGGCCCAGGGGGCCATGGGGCTGTCTGCTGTCGTGGGGCTGCTCGCTCTGTGCCTGCCCGGGGATGTGGTGAGCCTCGCAGCGCGGCGGACGGCCGTCGGGTTGCAGTACGCGCTGGCGTTCGCCGGCCCCGTGCTGGCTGCCGTCGAGCTCTCCTAGCCAGCGTCAGCGAGGGCCCGGGCTGGCTCGCGGACACGACGATGGCTCCCACTGGAGGTGCCTGGGACCGCATCCGCGGCTACGTCGGCGGGCGCACCGGCATCGTGGTTGCAAGGTCATGGACTGAGTCCTCCTCACTGCACAGCACCACCGGACACTGGAGCCGAAGTCGAACCCGTGGGTATCGCCGGTCAGGCTCTCCCGTGCTCGCCTGCCGATCAACTGACCCACAGGGTGGGACGCGGCAGTGCCGACCACCTGTACGCGAAGTCCGTGGCCGGCACTGTGCCTGCCAGCGCCCGCAAGTCCGTGCCGGGGACGGCCTGCCGCCGCATGATGCCTAACCCAGGTGGTGTTGTGCCCAGTCGGTGATGCTGCTCAGCCGGACGGCGGCTTTGGTAGGCTCACCGGTGCGGGTGGGCTGGCCCACCTCGAAGTCGTGGCCGGTCAGGCCGCTTTCATTCTCCACGATGCGAGCGATGCGATAGGCCAACTCCATCACTTTCGACGCCGCCGGCCCCGAGTATCGGTAGGCGACCTCGATGTGGGCTGTGTCCCCGCAGTAGTCGAGTTGCACACGTCCCGGCGGGCCCACCGTCTCAAGCGTGAGGCTGTACAGGTACTCCTCGGACTCGACAAGCCCGACGTCCCGCGAGACCCGGCCCAGGATCCGCTCCCACTCGTTGCGCTGCGCGCCGGTGAGCCGGAGCAGCGGCAGGTCGGCATCGGGATCAAAGCCGGCGTTGAGGCGGTCGAGTGTTTCCTGAAGCGTCAGGCCCGGCTGCATCCGCACGAGCAGACTAGGGATTGCCGGCTCGGTGAGCCGGGCCGCCGGGAGCACTTCGAAGCCGCTCTGCGGCGCGACGACCCCTACGACACCACCACGGAAGCCCGCGGCGCGGGCATCTACGAGGCCCGGCAGGCCGAGGCCCATCTCGCCCTCGGCAACCTCGATGCAGCCGTGGAAGCCGCCGAGCGAGCCGTCCAGCACCTGGGTGGGACCGAGTCCGCACGCGGCACCAGTGCCCTCGCAAACTTGCGCCGACGACTCGCCGCCCATCGGCACGCCCGCCTCGTCACCGAGATCCTCGACCTCAGCGCATGACCGCACCCGGGGCGCTGTTGGGCGTCGCTCGACGGCCCGGTGCTCCTGGACTGGGAGGGGTGGGGGAGCGGGACGTTCCGGGCTACTTGGGCTACTCGCCCTGCGTTGTGGTCGTTTGGCGTGGGCCGGCGATGACTGCCGAGCGCAGTGCCCTGCGCAAGCTCGCCGTCGGCTGCCCCTCGACGACGGTGCAGTTCACACCGGCGCCCCGACCTGGGCCGCGGAGCGGTCTACGTGCCGTGCCGGCCTGCCTCGGCCGCAGCGGCAGGGGGCCTGGCCGCGGTCGCTCAGTCAGCCGTGCGTGCGGTATCTCTTGCCGCTCGCTGCCACGTATTGCGACCACGTGGCGACGTCCTTCGGGTCCGGCGCCTTGATCTTCGGGTCGGCGCCGTAGTCCGAGAACGTTTCGGTGATCCGCTCGTCGCCCTTGGCCGTCCTGCCCTTCTCCTCTTCCTTGGCGATGAACCCGTTCTCGTCGACCCAGACGTCGATCTCGGGCTTCTTCCTGCCGGCTTTGCCGCTTTGCAGGAGGTACAGGTCGCGGTAGTCCTTCGTCATGGCCGGACCCTCGTAGTTCTTCAGGTCGGCGAGAACGACCGTGCCGTGATAGTGGTCGGTGGCCCGGCCGCCCGTCGTTTCGCGGCCGACGTGCTTGAGGTCCTTGGAGGCGGCCAGCAGGGCACCGACCCACTTCTTCACGGAGCCGCCGACGCGTCGCCCGGCGTTCTCCTTGGGCGGCGTCGACGGCGAGGCGGTCGCCTGCTTCTTCGCCCCGGAGTCCGGCTCGTCCATGGTGAACCAGGACTTGCCCGGAACGTCCTTGGTGGCCATATACGATGTGCCGCCCACGGACAGCAGGTGGACCTCCGCCGACTTGATCTCGGTCGCCTCGGGCTCGTTCCGGAAGGCCATCTCGGTACGGGACTCCGGCTCACCGCCGGTCTTGGCGGTCTCGACGGTCCGGTACGAGTTCTGCCGAGCCATCTTCGCCAAGGCGGCCTTCAGCACGGCGGGCGCGGCGGCACGCTCGTCCGCCACTGCGCCGCCGGGACGGGCGGAAGAGCCGCTCTTGACGTCCGACGCCGTCGTGTCGTGGCCGCCACAGGCCGCCAGGCCCATGACCAGAGCGGCGCTGATGGCCGCCGTGACGCTCTTACGGGTCACCTTCACGGCTTTTGAAGTCCTTTGTCAGTTCTCGAACAAACAGAGGAAGACTATCCCTTCTGCCGTATCTGCCTCGAACCGCCTATCAGCAGGTCAGCTGTGCCGCTGCATTGGTTCGTGGCTGTGGCTACATCGCTCCGTGCCCACGCCGATGCTCGGGCAGCAGCGTCAAGTCCACCGGGGACTTCACCGCGCCGTCCGCACACAGCACCGCATCCACCAACTCGAACAGTTCGTCGCGCCGAGAGGTCAGACACTCGTAGGGCTCACCACGTCCCGCAGAACAACGTAGGGAAGCGTGACGCTTCCGAGAACGCTTCCCTCCGGACAGCATCAGGCAGCAGACTCACCTCACGGCCTTCGTTGTGGTCACGTGCACCTTGGTCGGAGCACATGATCAGACGAAGGCCGCCCCCGCGTCCGGCGAACCTCCAGGTGAGCGACCCAGTTCGAGACACCGTTCGAGGCCGGAAGAAAAAGAACAAGCTCAGGAAGGCCGCCACGCCCTGGCCCGGAAGATCTTCCATGGCCGGGCCGGGCAGCTTTACCAGCGCTACCAGGACGGGATGGAGGACCAGATCGGCGCGCTGGGCCTGGTCCTGAACGCGCTGGTGCTGTTCAACACCCGCTACATGGACGCCGCCGTGAACCAGTTGCGTACGGACGGCTTCGAGGTCCGCGACGAGGACGTGGCCCGGCTCTCGCCGTTCGTGCGTCACCACGTCAACGTGCTGGGCCGGTACTCCTTCCAGCTCCCCGACCTGCCCGGCGGGCTGCGGCCCCTTTGCGACAAGCACGCCGCCGACGACGAGTGAGTCTCGCTCGCACTGCCGCCGGGGCCGCGGGGCGGGGGTCAGTTTCCGGCGGCGCGCGAGCCCTTCGCCGCGGCGGACTGCGCGCGGGCTGGGAATCCGGTCTGCGCCGTCCGGCTGCCCGGGTTCTTCGCACTGGCGGACTGCACCCGCGAGGCCGCCTGCGGCGTCATGGACGCCCGCCGGCTGCCGGTGCCTCTGCCACTGTTCTTCCCCATGCCGATCGCCTCCTCTTCCAGCATGGGCAGAGCCGGCCCTGGCTGCCACCGGGTCTTCCCGGGCACTTGCTCGTTGACCAGCACGGACGGCGCTATGAAGCAGGGAGTGGGAGATGACGACAGCGGTCGCCCCGGAGGTCCGGGCCGCGCAGCGGCGGATCGTCGGCACCATCAACGCCTCCGGGAGGCTGAACGCCGACGGGCTGGCGATGTGGCGGGAGGTCAACTGCGGCGAGTGGAAGGCCGCCGCTGCCGAGCTCAGCGCCGACCTGGACCTGCTCCAGGTCCCGCACACCGTCGTGACCGCTTTCCGCTTCCTGCTCGCCGCCTCCTACAGCAAGGCGATGCGCGAGGGCGAGGAGGTCCGCATCCTGCGCAAGGACCTGGGCCACCTGGTGCCGTGGATGCCGTCGCTGGAGCAGGTGATCGCCGACATCCCCGAGGACGCCCCGCGCTGGGACTTGACCGTGTTCCAGCCCCGGGCCGACGGGATGGTCATCGCCAAGCTGGCCCTGTCGGCGGAGTGGCCCTCCTGGTCGAAGAAGCAGGCCCGCGCCGCCCGGCTGGTCTGTGCGGAGTGCGACTACGACCTGCGCGACCAGGCCGAGGGCCGGGCGCCGTTTGACGTGAGGCTGCCCGAGCAGCCCAAGCGGCGACGGCTGGTGTGCGGGAAGTGCTGCAACGACGGCATCGACGAGATGGAGCGCCTGGCCGCGCTCGCCGGAAAGTCGTCATGACGACCGCCGAGCCGGGCACGGACCGGCTGCTGGTCACGGAAGTGGTGGGGCTGCTGAGCGACGCCGAGCACTACAACTCCCGCCGCTCCACGACGGACAGCCGCCTGGACTGCCTGGAGCGCCGGGCGGCGCTGCTGCACCGGCTCGTCGACGCCGTCGGTGACGAGTCCTCCCGCTACCTCGCTCAGGACGCCGAGGACCGCGCCGAGAACGTACGGGCCAGAGCCGAGGCCATGGCGCGGGAGTGCGGCGATCCGCCGCCCGCACCGCGCCGGCCGCGGTGAGCGCTCAGGCGCCGAGGAAGAGCTGAGGCAGCCCGGCCACCATCTCCAGCGCCGCCGCGTAGTTGGTCCGGGCCTACTTCACCAGCTTCACGTCCGCGACCAGCTCCGGATACAGCTCGCGGGCGCCCTTGCCCCGCTTCTCGTACACGGCCCGCAGATCCTTCTCCGCTTCCTTGACGCCGGGGTGGCCCGGCCACCGCTCGCGGGCGGACCGGAGCCGGTTGGCCTCTTTCGAGCAGGTCAGATAGACCTTGACGCCTTCGATCCGCGTCACCAGCTCGCCTTCCGGCACGTAGCTGAAGACCTTGCCCTGGAAGAAGTCGGCGGCTCCCAGATGGGTTTCCAGCAGGCACGCGTCCAAGAACTCCGTGCCCACCTTCGAGCGCGGCTGGTAGCCGCCGTCCTGGAGGTTCCAGGGCGCGTCCTCCCGCCGCTTCAGTGCCACCCAGACGAACAGCTCGCCGTCGTGCTCGTGCAGGACGTGCCAGTGCGGCTTGCGCCGGGCGTCGTGGCAGCACTTCGGGTCCACGACACGGCCCCAGGGGCGGCCCACCACCTCGCAGTCGCGCTCGGACAGCAAGGAGCGCTGCGGCAGCTGACTGTAGACCCCCTTCGGCATCCGCTTGCCGTTCACCGACAGGGTCTTGATCGTGACGGACGACTCCGCGATTCCCAGTTCCACAACCGGATCAACGCCCCCGTCCCCACCAGGAGGCGGGCCGCCGGGCCGGGCCGCCCATTCGGCCCAGGTCGGTGACTCAGCGCCGGGCGTCGTCGGGCGCGAGGAGGCTGGTCAGCTCCGAGATCGCCTCGTGGGACGGCTTGAAGTACTGGCGGACGTTCTCCGGCTTCTTGTGCCGCGACTTCGCCATCAGCATCAGCAGGGAGGCGCCCTGCACACCGAGCTCGGTCAGCCCCGAATGGCGGTACTCATGCAGGTCCCAGCCGGTCCCTGGCCCGCGTACGGCGGTGTGCTCGTCCAGCAGAGCGCGGGCCTGACCGTACGACAGCCGCGCCAGCCCCGTGTCGGGGCAGACGTCGCGGGCGCTGAGGACCTTGCCGGGGCGGGGGCGGCGGTGGGTGACGAACACCGGCCCGCGGGGGCGGCCCTTGATCAGCCGGGGCAGGAGCCGGGCGGTGCCGGCGTCCCAATACACGGTCTCCAGCGCGAAGTCCTCCCGCGCGCGGGCGCCTCGACGCCGCGCGGGGCGCCCTTCGTCTTCACCGGGGCCCGGCGGCCGGCCAGGTCCAGCTCCTCGATGTTGACGTCCAGGATCTCCTCAGAGCGCGCGCAGGTCTCGTAGAGCATCCGCCACAGGGTCTTCTCCCGCAGGTGGACGTCGCGGCGGGCGATGAGCCGGTCGACCGCCAGCTTCGAGCGGGCCGGGGTGTCGGAGTCCGGCGGCGGCATCCGCTTCGTCCAGGCCGGCACCGTCGGCCCGTCGTAGCCGCGCTCGGTACACCAGCTCGTCCAGGACAGCACCGCGCCGCGGTGCAGGGGCGCCGCAACCGGAACCTCCCACGCCAGAGCTGGCTCGGGCCTTTAACATGGGGCGTTGAAAGCTCAAAATAGGGGAGGAAATCGGATGAAAGGGAAAATTCCCTATCAGGGATGGCGAAGCCGTGAGGTGGAGATCAATCACATCCCCGGGCAGCCAACGCTTGTGGAAATACGCTCCCTGGGGTGGACCAGCTCATTCTTTGCATCCGGGGTCACCAAAACGCCAGAACGTGAAGTGCGAGGCCCTCTGGCGGTACCGACGCGGGGGAGGAAGCCATACCGATTTCTACTTGAGCCGAAATACACCCACGTCCATGTCGAACGGAAGGCCGGCGCGGAGAGTGGAGGTGGAATCTCTCGCTGGCGCCTGCGCGCATTGCCGGCCAACACGGCGCGAACACTGTCAGGCACCATCAAAGGCGAAGCCGCAGATGTACTGCAGTGCCCTGCGGGGATTCATTCCATCGGGTATTCATTCGATCGGCGAACCGCAGATCAGGGAGTAGATGTTGTCCACATTTCATGGACCGGGGAAAAGGTCACAGAGCTGCTGGATTCCGGATTCATTCGGGGAGCCTTGAGAATCCCTGGACCCGGGTATATACAGATCAGTACGGTCGGCCCGTGGGAAATATCGACATAACATAACGTCGGCAGGGCAAGCCGATCCGTCCATCATTCGGTGGGCGGATCTTTTCATGCCTGCGATATCCCTGGTCCTCTACCGTGGGCTTATGGCTCAGGAGATTCGCGTCGTGCTCAGTGACGAGGCGTATGAGCAGCTTCGGCGGTCTGCGCAGCAACAGCCCCTCGATGCTGCTGCGTATGCGAGCAGGGTTCTCACCATGGAGTTCGTGCGGCAGCGCTTCCTCGGCGCGGCGCAGCGGTACGTCGAGGAGTTTGGGCCGGCGTTCGCGGAACGGTTCGGCACTGGCTCGGGGGCTGGGTGCGATCCTGCCTGAACTGGTAGCCCGGTACGACGCCGTCCGTCGGTCTCATCGCGCCTTCGATAGGTACCAGCGGTGCGGAGTGGGCGGCGGTCGAGCAGGTGGCGAAGGCCCCGTCCTCATCGCCCCTATGAGGGGTACCAACAGGACGCCGCCCTGGCCGCCACGAAGCTCTACGCCTCGTGCGGTCGCCGCTTCCAGCAGTGGCCAGCCATCGACCTCCGCCACCCACCGCTTCGCCGGTTGCCACCCACGCGCTGACGCCGCATCGAGCAGGGCCCGGACGACACCCGGTTCGTGCAGGTTCACGCAGCCGCTCCGGACATCCCCCACGTCCCCGGAGCCCGAGAGAAACCCGCCCGGGATGTAGTGGCCCGGACCTTCGGCGAAGACGATGCGCAGCGGGCCGCCGGTGCCGACCGGCTGCGGGTACAGCGTGAGGGTTTCTCGGCAGCCCGTGCCCCCGCCGTCGAGCCCGTGGTGGTTGTGACGCAGCGTCCACAGGTACACGCGTCCGGCGGCGACCAGCCGGCGGGGCTTCTTCGGCTTGCGGGGCATGGAGCCGAGGGTACGCGGGCCGGCCCATAAGACACTCCAGCGCCCTCCTGCCGATCCAGGGGCACGACAACCGGCGGTCGCCCTCCCTCGCCCGGTCCTGAACGGGCAGACGCTCGCGGCTGTTCCGTGCAGTGGGAGTACCTCTTCCTCCACTCGGTGGCGGGCGTCGCTGGTAGGAGCGACGAGAGAGGCAAGATCGGGTCTGGTCGGCATCGACGCGGGCCAGAAGCATCACTGGGCAGTGGTGCTCGATGCGACGCAGGGGTTGAAGGAGGTCGACAAGGACGAGTCGGCGATCCTGACCGCCGTGGCGAGATGTTCGGCCTAGTCGGGCTCCTTGGGGTGCTGCCTCTGTTCGCCCCGGTGGAGCCGTCCATCCTTGATCGTCAGATGGCGCGATATCGCAACTCAGATTTGGATGTCCTTAGGCCAGGACTGCAAACATTATCGGAATCATTCCAAGTGCTGTACAGAAAATTATCGCCTTCCCGTGCGTGAATCTTGGATACTCATCTCCCACAAACACGAGATGAGCCGACCGCGGATCGTAGGTTATCCGTACCTCTTCCCCGACTCTGAGGCGTTTGGTTTGCTTGGCGCTGAGCAGGACATACCCATCTTCTCCCGCGACAGGCTTGCGTCGAAGCAAGTGCGAATATTCCTGCTTCGACAATTTTTCCACGCTTTTGCAGCGAGCAGAAACGGTCACCTGCCTCCTGTAGGACAAGGTGTTGGAAACACCGAGAGCCACTCCCAGGGCCAGCCAGCCGGCGCCCGTAAGGAAAGCTATCCAGCGACCAGCCTCCGAAATATCCGGCAGGGCGAGTTCAATCATGAAATGCCAACTCTCTAAGGAGATAGGTCAAAATATGGGGGCAGTATAAGCTTCCTTGAGGCAAGTGCGGACAGGGCATTGCGACCCGGCCCGCACTCGTGTGCAAGGTGTGCGGTTTCCGGTGCCGGACCGAGGCCCTGACCGTGGAGGCCGGATTGATCGCGGCCGCCTGGTCTGCCGACCTGACCGACCAGGGCGACATCGCCGCTGTCACCGCCCATGTCCGGGCGGCGGTGGAGCGCGAGATCGCCGAGGCCCGTACCGAGTACCTGCGGGCCAGGTGGTTCCGGAGTACCGGCGGACCGCGCTGGCGATGCTGGGCCGGACTGAGGAGGCCGAAACGGAGGCGCGGCGCGCGTATAGGGCCGAGCAGAAGCGCCGCTGGTACCAGCACAACCCGCACGGCGCGGACGCAATCGCGGCGGCGACGAAGGCCGCCGATGCGGCGAGGGGGCGCACCGCGCAGTACCTGCTCGCGGCGCGGCTGGAGCAGCTGCGCGAGCAGGCCGCCGCCAGGGCCGGGCAGGCCGCGGCCGACGCAACCGCAGCAGGCGACCACCAACTGGTTGGCCGCCCACATCGTCCGGTACGACAACACGTCTACGAATGGCCGCAGCTTGTGAGTCAGGCCCGAAACCGAGACGAAAATCGATGCCCTGTTCCAGACCGAGCCCGTAATACTCCTGCTCATGGCCTTGACCCAGCAGCTAGCCCGTGTGTCCCCGCAGTACCTCGAACGGTGCCGCGAGGCGGCCACAGTTTCACCAGATGGGGACCCCCAATGGGATCCGCCTGAAGACGACACCCTGGATCTGGACTGGGCGATCTGGGAACTCCTGTGGTTCTACCGGCGGATGCAGCCCGATGCGAGCCAGATCCCCGTCCTTGAGCAGGCCATCAACGGGGATCCTGACGGCAGCGTCTCCTTCCTCGATCATCCCGAGGTCTACGACGGCTTCGATGCCCCTCCCGCCCTCCTCACCCCGGCAGCAGTGAGTCAAGTAGCCCGCGACCTTGCCGTCATGGGTATCGCTCCTCTGCTTGAGACTCTCCCCGCATACCGCGAAGCTGGCGGATTCTCAGGGTTCACCGGAGAACCACGCGAGTACCTCGCCAACCACTTCGCTCTCCTCCAGAGCTTCTATAGCGCTGCTAGCGAGCGAGAGATGGCTGTGGTGACCTGGGCCGACTGACTCACACCTACCTCAGCGCACGAGCCAGGGCGCCAACACGACATCACTAAACGTCACAGATCAGCGGTTCTGACACAGGCACTTGGTCGCGGCCCGGAGGGGTACCAACCCGCGTCCACCTCCGGCCCGCCATGCCGACCGCCGCGTCCTCATCGCCCCTACGAGGGGTACCAACGAGGGTCCGGGCGGGTGGTCGGCACGCGGACGCGCGGCGGTCCTCATCGCCCCTACTGTCCTCTGACATCGAACCTGGACCGATTGCCAACGAAGTTGGACCGCAGCACGGTTGGTCGCGCGGGTCTCCTAACCTGGCTGGATGATCGTCGATGACACTTCTGACGGACTGACCGTTCGCGTGGGAGTCCCGGGGGAGCAAGCAGTCCACCTGCTCTTTTCCGAACCCACGCGGCCCTACGGAGATGAGCCGACCCTCGACTTCATCGTCCGGGCCCGTAGCCGATGGGTAAGCATCGAGACTTCGGTACGGACCTGGGACGGCGACGGCGTCGACTCCTTCCTCTCCTCTCTGGCGGAGGACTTCCGCGGCTGGGAGGGAACACGAACCTGGCACTCCCTCGAATACGACCTGACCCTTTCGGCGGAACACCGATCTGGCGGCCACGTTCATTTGACCTGGGGTATCCACGACCGGCGGCCCGCCGAGGAATGGCACTTCGAAACCACCACGGTGCACGCAGCCGGCGAGGATATGCAGCGTCTTGCCGAAGAGATCCATGCGCTGCTCACCACCGAGGCCGAATAGCCGGAACACCGGGCTGCCACGCGAGCTGGTCTAGCAGCCGGCTCAACTTCACTGAGAAACCGCCATCGTGGTCTTTGCTGGTCAGTAGGGCTGGTGTGATGTCTCGTAGGGGCGCTCGTGCTGGTTGGGGTGGAGATCGGTAGCA
>NZ_JBFAIV010000076.1:0-9609 GCF_040654875.1 Streptomyces sp. NPDC050610
CAGCTGCGCACGCGTCATACACACCGGACTACCGCATCCGCCCCCGGAACGACGGCGAATCCAGCAAACCGATCACGACTCAATACAGGCCCTAGCGCGCTGAAGCGCGGTTTCCGGGCCGAAGGCCGGCCTCAGCCCCCGTTGCGGAAGCGCTCGCCCACGATGCCCTGGTCCGTCTCCCACCACGGGCGGGTGAGCTGCGGTTCGGGCACCGCGGCGGGAACGGGCGAGGCCGGGGCCGGGGCGGGGCGGTGTTCCAGTTCGCGGTCCAGCCGCGCGTCCAGTTCCGCCGTCTTCAGCCGTTCGGCCCGTACCCACTCCACGAACACCGCGATGATGAACGGCAGTCCGACCAGCTCCGCGATCGTCATCATCGCCCCGCCGCCGATGAACTGGTCCCGCTCCAGGCTCGGGCCCCACGGGCGGTCCTGGGCCGCGTACCAGCCGCCCGCGACCAGCGTGCCGCTGGTCATCACGACGAGGCCGGGCAGCGCGTCCACGATCCCGTCCACGAAGATGAACGCCGCCCGGATCGGGTGGCCGCACCAGGACGGCAGCAGGTCCTGGCGGGTTAGCATCGGAAGCACGAACAGCGTGCCGACCACCAGCAGTTGCAGGTACATCAGCTCGTGCAGCGCGTCGTGGCGCAGCGCCGTCTCGAAGTACGGCGTGAAATAGATCAGCATCTCGGAGGCGAACACCAGCGCCGTGCTGACCATCGGAAACGTCAGCAGCCGCAGCACGCGGCCGCTGATCGCCCCCTGGAGCCGGCGCGCCGCGCGGCCCTCCGGCGGCAGTGCCCGCGCCGCCAGCGACAGCGGGTCGCCCAGCGCGATGCCGAGCGGGCCGATCAGGTCGAGGACGATGTTCTGCACGGCGGCGGGCCAGAACAGGACATGGTCGTAGACGGCCAGCCCCGACATCGTCGCCACCACGATCGCGCCGAGCCCGATCAGGCAGAACGACGCGCTGCGCCCCGCCGACCACCGCTCGCCGCGCCGCACCACCCGCGCCACGCCCCACGCGTAGAGCCCGCCGAGGACGAGGACCAGCACGAGCGCGTACGGGTCGAGCTGCCAGCTCGTGACCATGCGCCCGATCGTCGGCTCGGGCAGCCCCGATGCGGTGGTGACCCCATGAGGCCCGGACGGGCCAGAAGCCGCAAAGAACGCGGAAGCCCCGAAAATCGCTGTCGCTGTCACGCCGAACCACGGTAGACCCGGCTGTATACGATCCTGCGCCCGGCCCCCTCCGACGGGAAGCCGACCGGTTTCTAGCCGTCCAGCGCCCGCAGCTGGGCCATGAACCACTGCGCGGGCGGCAGCGCCGTCGCCGCCGCGGCCAGCCGCTTCGTGCGCTCGGCCCGTTCGTCGCGCGCCATCGTCAGCGCCTCGTGCAGCGCGCGGGCGGTGGCCTCCACGTCGTACGGATTGACGGTGATCGCGTCCTGGCCCAGCTCCTCGTACGCCCCCGCCTCCCGCGACAGCACCAGCGCGCACCCCTCGTCGGAGACGACCGGAACCTCCTTCGCCACGAGGTTCATGCCGTCCCGGATGGGGTTGACGAGGGCGACGTCCGCGAGCCGGTACGCGGCCAGGGAGCGCGCGAAATCGTCCTTGACGTGCAGCGCGACCGGCTGCCAGCCCTCGCGCCCGAACTCCGCGTTGATCTCCTCGGCGACGCTCCGCACGCGCGCCGTGTAGTCGCGGTACACGGCCAGGTCCTGCCGCGAGGGATAGGCGAAGGCGACGTGCACGACCTCGCCGCGCCACTCGGGGCGCCGCTCCAGCAGCAGCCGGTAGGCGAGCAGGCCGCGCACGATGTTCTTGGACAGCTCCGTGCGGTCGACGCGGACGACGGTCTTGCGGCCCGAGCCGCCGATCTGGTCGCGCAGGGCCGCCATCCGCTCCTCGACGTCCGCCTCGTGCGAGCGCTTCCGCAGGAAGTCGGCGTCGGCCCCGAGCCCGTGCACGCCGATGCGCGTCGTACGGCCCTCGAAGGTGACGGAACCGCCGTCGTCGGCGGCGCTCGCGCCGAGCACGTCCCGGCAGCAGGCGATGAACGCGTCCGCCCAGCGCCGGGTGAGGAACGCCGCGCGGTCCGCGCCCAGCACCCCGCGCAGCACCTCGGCCGCGACGTCGTCGGGCAGCAGCCGGTAGTAGTCCGGCGGGGCCCACGGGGTGTGCGAGAAGTGGCCGACGCGCAGGTCGGGGCGGCGCTCGCGGAGCATGCCGGGGACCAGCGTGAGGTGGTAGTCCTGCACCAGCACGGCGGCGCCCGGCGCGGCCTCGGCGGCCAGCGCGTCCGCGAAGGCCGCGTTGTACGCCTCGTACGCCTCCCACTGCTCCCGGAAGCCCGCGTCGAAGACGGGCTCCAGCGGCGTCTCGTACAGCAGGTGGTGGACGAACCACAGCACGGAGTTGGCGACGCCGTTGTACGCGGCGGCGAAGACGTCGGGCGCGATGTCCAGCATCCGGACGCGCTGCCCGCCCGAGTCGCCGGCCGGCAGATGGCCGCCCTCGGCGCGCCGTACGGCCTCCCGGTCGCCGTCCCCGAGCGCGGCGCACACCCAGACGGCGTCCGCCTCCGGTCCGATGGCCGACAGCCCGGAGACCAGGCCGCCGCCGCCGCGCTTGGCGGTGAGCGACCCGTCGTCGCCCCGCGCGTAGGAGACCGGGCCGCGGTTGGACGCGACAAGGACCTGGGCGCCGTGCTGGGAGGCCATGCCGCGAGCCTAGCCGCTGCCGCTCGGGCTCAAACGCCCGCACACCATCCGGAGGAGTGCCAATTCAGCCCGTCCGGCGTTTGAGGACCGGGGTCCGGGGCGGAGCCCCGGCAGGGAGCTACGCCGCCCGGCGTTCCACGTACTCCGGTATCTCCGCCATCGGCGGTCGTTCCTCGGTGTCCACCGCGTGCGTACGCGCCACGAATCCGTCCTCTCCCCGGTCGAACTGCGTCAGCGCGGGGCGCACCAAATGCCCGCGTGCCAGGCGGAGTTGAGCGGTGCGGTAGATGGCGGCGGCCATCCGGCCCAGTGCCTGGCCGTCCTGGTGGCGGTGTTTGCGCACGCCCACGTCGACCTGCGCGAGCGCGTCCAGGCCCACCGTGTGCAGGGCGTCGACGAGGAGGCCCAGCTCCACCCCGTAGCCGACGGGGAACGGCAGCCGCTCCAGCAGCGAGCGCCGCGCCGCGTACTCGCCGCCGAGCGGCTGCACGAAGCCCGCCAGCAGCGGCCAGTGCAGGTTGAGCAGCGGGCGGGCCACCAGTTCCGTGACCCGGCCGCCCTGCCCGGCCGCGTCGCCGAGCGGACGGTCGTACATCGCCTTGACGAAGTGCACGTCCGGGTCGGTCAGCAGGGGGCCGACGATGCCGGAGACGAAGTCCGCGGAGAACTCCCGCAGGTCGGCGTCGACGAAGCAGACGATCTCGCCGCTGGTCGCCAGCAGCGACCGCCACAGCACCTCGCCCTTGCCCGGCAGCGCGGGCAGCCGCGGCAGCACCGAGTCCCGGTGCACGACCCGCGCCCCGGCCGCCGCCGCGACGGCGGCCGTACGGTCGGTGGAGCCGGAGTCCAGCACCACCAGCTCGTCCACCAGCGGCACGGGCCCGGCCATCAGCTCGCGGCGGATGGCGGCGACGATCTCGCCGACCGTCGCCTCCTCGTCGAGGGCGGGCAGCACCACGCTCACCGTGCCGCGCGAACCGGCGGCGCGTTTCGCGGCGAGCAGCTGGTCGAGCGGGCGGTCGGCGGCGGACCAAGAGCGCTGCTTCAGCCAGTGCTCGACCTCTTCCAGCACGTCGAACGTCTCCTTATGTGATGCATCTCGCGGTTCGGACGGCTGTCTCAACCGTCCGGGGCTTCGGTTACAGTCTTGAACAACGCGGATGTCCGACGCATGTCGGGGTCGCGCGCCGACAAACGCCTGGGCCCCGCCCAGTGCCATACCGCTCATCCAGAGGGGCAGAGGGAACGGCCCGTTGAAGCCCCGGCAACCCTCCCGCCGGTCTCGTCGAACTATTCGCGAGGCTCCCGGTGGGGAAGGTGCCAATTCCGGCTCGCGGCGAGATGCGCCGCGGGGAAGATGAGGAGAAAGGGCCTCGCCTCCATGGCTGTGCAAGCCGCAGAAACGACCACTTCCGCCACTCCCGTAGACCTCGGTCCCGCCGTGGCGCTCTCCTGCCGCGAATGCGGCGAGCGCTTCGCCCTCGGCCCGATCTTCGCCTGCGAGGCCTGTTTCGGCCCCCTTGAGGTGGCGTACGAGCTGCCGACGGGCGACCCGGAGGACCTGCGCCGGCGGATCGAGGCCGGCCCCGACAACATCTGGCGGTACGCGCCGCTGCTCCCGGTCCCGGCCGACGTGGCCGGCAAGCCGAGTCTGAACCCCGGCTTCACCAAGCTGGTCAAGGCCGACCGCCTCGCCCGCGAGCTGGGCGTCACCGGCGGCCTGTACGTCAAGGACGACTCGGGCAACCCGACGCACTCCTTCAAGGACCGCGTCGTCGCCATCGCCGTCGAGGCCGCCCGCGCCTTCGGCTTCACCACCCTCTCCTGTTCCTCGACCGGCAACCTCGCGGGCGCGGTCGGCGCCGCGGCGTCCCGTGCCGGCTTCAAGTCCTGCGTGTTCATCCCGCACGACCTGGAGCAGGGCAAGGTCGTCATGGCCGCGGTCTACGGCGGCGACCTCGTCGGCATCGAGGGCAACTACGACGACGTCAACCGGTTCTGCTCCGAGCTCATCGGCGACCCGGCGGGCGAGGGCTGGGGCTTCGTCAACGTCAACCTGCGCCCGTACTACGGCGAGGGCTCCAAGACGCTCGCGTACGAGATCTGCGAGCAGCTCGGCTGGCGGATCCCGGACCAGATCGTCATCCCGGTCGCGTCCGGCTCCCAGCTCACGAAGATCGACAAGGGGCTCAAGGAGCTGATCCGGCTCGGGCTGGTCGAGGACCGCCCGTACAAGATCTTCGGCGCCCAGGCCGAGGGGTGCTCGCCCGTCTCCACGGCCTTCAAGGCGGGCCACGACGTCGTACGGCCGCAGAAGCCGGACACCATCGCCAAGTCGCTCGCCATCGGCAACCCGGCGGACGGCCCGTACGTGCTCGACATCGCCCGGCGCACCGGCGGCGCGGTCGAGGACGTCGACGACGAGCGGGTGGTGGAGGCGATCAAGCTGCTGGCCCGTACGGAGGGCGTCTTCGCGGAGACCGCGGGCGGCGTGACGGTCGGCGTCACCAAGAAGCTGATCGAGAACGGGCTGCTCGACCCGGCCCTGACCACGGTCGTCCTGAACACCGGCGACGGCCTCAAGACGCTGGACGCGGTGGCGCCGACCACCGGGCCCACCGCGACGATCCGCCCCAGCCTGGACGCCTTCCGCGCCGCCGGCCTGGCCGGCTGACCCCGCCCCAGGCCCACCCCGTCCACCACCGAAGGGAACCGTCATGAGCGTCAACGTCCGAATTCCTACCATTCTCCGCACGTACACCGGCGGCAAGGCCGAGGTGCCGGCCGAGGGCGCCACCGTCGCCGAGGTCATCGACTCCCTGGAGCGGAACCACCCGGGCATCGCCGCGCGCGTACTGGACGACGCCGGGAAGCTGCGCCGCTTCGTGAACGTGTACGTCAACGACGACGACGTGCGCTTCGAAGGGGGCCTCCAGGCGGCGACGCCGGACGGCGCGGGCATCTCGATCATCCCGGCGGTCGCGGGCGGCTGCTGACTCCTGCCCCGAGGCTTCCCGGGCCCTCTTTCCGGAACACCTCCGAGGCTTCCCCGGTCCTCCTTCCGGAACACCCGACGCTTCCCGCGTCGTCCTCCCGGAGCACCCCTGATCGTCCGCGGTCGTCCCCGATCGTTCTCGATCTTCCTCGAATCGCTTCCGAATCGCCCTCGGATCACCTCCGGATCGCCCCCGAATCACCTCTGAATCACCTCCGAATCGCCCCGGCCGGAAACGGACGGGGCGATTCCGTCTGTTGAATGGCGATACAGTTGAGGACGATCCCCCTCCGGCGTGAGTGCCGAACGCATATGAGAACCCGTCAAGTTACGTGCAAAGACTGTGCGCGAATTGTCGGGTATGTTGCGCTATGCCCGGCCCGACTTGCCCCGGAATGCTGGGAATCCTCCGCATAGCGTCGGTCGGCCACCGCCGGAATTCTCGTCCGATTGACCTGTTGCAGACGGCATCCGTGCAGATACATTCAGCCGCGGTCGACGCGTTCCGGCGCACACCCCCACCTGTCAGGGGGTGAGGTCTGACCCGGGTCCGCGAAGTGCGGTCCTGCGCAAGGGCCAGTAATAGGGGAGTTAGGCATGGCTCAGGGCACCGTCAAATGGTTCAACGCGGAGAAGGGGTACGGCTTCATCGCGGTCGACGGTGGTGCGGATGTATTCGTCCACTACAGCGCGATTCAGATGGACGGCTACCGCACCCTCGAGGAGGGTCAGCGAGTCGAGTTCGAGATCTCGCAGGGCCAGAAGGGGCCGCAGGCGGACATGGTCAAGCTCGCCGTCTGATCTCGGCGCGATCGACCACCGGCTCACTCACATGTGGGGCCCGTACCTTCCGAGGTGCGGGCCCTTCGTGCGCCCCGGGCCGGACCGGGGGTCGGCGCGGATGGGACCGGGGGGCGTCCCGCCTGTCGGGGTGTCGCCTGTTCCGCCTGCGGGGGCGTCCCTTGTTCCGCCTGCCGGGACTTCGCCCGTCCCGCGTCCTGGAACGTCGCCCGTCCCGCTTCTCTCCCCGCGCCCCACCCGCCTCATGAGTGCGCGCCGGGTCTGTGAAGCCGCTTGCACTCAAGGGGGGCGAGTGCTAATCATTGGGCTTAGCACTCTCCCAGTGAGAGTGACAGAAAAAGGACCGGGTCGGTGAGGCCCGTACGCCGGGTGGGGCAAGGAACCACAAGGCTGCAGGCCGTCCGTCGCGGGCGCCACACGGTCCGGAGAAATCCGCCCCCAAGCTCCTTGCAGGGAGCCGGGGGAACCCCTTCTGTCCGGGAGGACCACTTCACATGGCCAAGATCATCGCGTTCGACGAGGAGGCACGGCGCGGCCTCGAGCGCGGCATGAACCAGCTCGCCGACGCCGTCAAGGTGACCCTGGGCCCCAAGGGTCGCAACGTCGTCCTCGAGAAGAAGTGGGGCGCCCCCACGATCACCAACGATGGTGTTTCCATCGCCAAGGAGATCGAGCTCGAGGACCCGTACGAGAAGATCGGCGCCGAGCTGGTCAAGGAGGTCGCGAAGAAGACGGACGACGTCGCCGGTGACGGCACGACGACCGCGACCGTCCTGGCGCAGGCGCTGGTCCGCGAGGGCCTGCGCAACGTAGCCGCCGGCGCCAACCCGATGGCCCTCAAGCGCGGCATCGAGAAGGCCGTCGAGGCCGTCTCCGCCGCCCTGCTGGAGCAGGCCAAGGACGTGGAGACCAAGGAGCAGATCGCTTCGACCGCCTCCATCTCCGCCGCCGACACCCAGATCGGCGAGCTGATCGCCGAGGCCATGGACAAGGTCGGCAAGGAAGGCGTCATCACGGTCGAGGAGTCGCAGACCTTCGGCCTGGAGCTTGAGCTCACCGAAGGCATGCGCTTCGACAAGGGCTACATCTCCGCCTACTTCGCCACCGACATGGAGCGTATGGAGGCGTCGCTCGACGACCCGTACATCCTGATCGTCAACTCCAAGATCGGCAACGTGAAGGACCTCCTTCCGCTGCTGGAGAAGGTCATGCAGTCGGGCAAGCCGCTGCTGATCATCGCGGAGGACGTCGAGGGCGAGGCGCTGTCCACGCTCGTCGTCAACAAGATCCGCGGCACCTTCAAGTCCGTCGCCGTCAAGGCTCCGGGCTTCGGTGACCGTCGCAAGGCCATGCTCGGCGACATCGGCATCCTCACCGGCGGCACGGTCATCTCCGAAGAGGTCGGCCTCAAGCTGGAGAACGCCGGTCTCGACCTGCTCGGCCGCGCCCGCAAGGTCGTCATCACCAAGGACGAGACGACCATCGTCGACGGTGCCGGTGAGAGCGACCAGGTCCAGGGTCGCGTCAACCAGATCCGCGCCGAGATCGAGAACTCGGACAGCGACTACGACCGCGAGAAGCTGCAGGAGCGCCTGGCGAAGCTCGCCGGCGGTGTTGCGGTCATCAAGGCCGGTGCCGCGACCGAGGTCGAGCTCAAGGAGCGCAAGCACCGCATCGAGGACGCCGTTCGCAACGCGAAGGCGGCCGTCGAGGAGGGCATCGTCGCCGGCGGTGGCGTGGCCCTGCTCCAGACCGTCTCGGTCTTCGAGAAGCTCGACCTTGAGGGCGACGAGGCCACCGGTGCCGCCGCTGTGAAGCTGGCCCTTGAGGCCCCGCTGAAGCAGATCTCGGTCAACGCCGGCCTTGAGGGCGGCGTCGTCGTGGAGAAGGTGCGCAACCTGACCCCGGGTCACGGCCTCAACGCCGCGACCGGCGAGTACATCGACCTGGTCGCCGCGGGCATCATCGACCCGGCCAAGGTCACGCGCTCCGCGCTGCAGAACGCCGCCTCCATCGCGGCGCTCTTCCTCACCACCGAGGCCGTCATCGCCGACAAGCCGGAGAAGGCGGGCGCTGCCCCGGCCGGCGGCGGCATGCCGGGCGGTGACATGGACTTCTGATCCTCTTGAGGATCAGCTGCCCATAGCTGTACGGACCGAGGGCGGCACCCCCATCGCGGGGGTGCCGCCCTCGGGCGTTTTTCCGTGTCCGGGCTTTGCCGGTGCCTGGGCGCTCTTACGCCCGTACGTCCGCGTCAGGGGCGGTGAGCGGCTTCACCGACTCGGCTCCGGCGGTGAACAGCCGGTCGAGCTGGCGGTCGAGGAGGGCGAGGGCCTGCTCGGGGGTGCGCTGGCCGAGGAGCACCCCGGTCTGTAGCCCGTCGGCGGTCGCCAGCAGGATCTCGGCTTCGGGCAGGGGGTCCAGGCCGGCCGGCACCTGTCCCTCCCGCTGCCCCCAGGCGATCAGATCGGCGAGGAGCCTTTCGAGTTCGGGGGGCGCGTCGGCGGCGATGGCCGCGAGGTTCTCGTCCCACAGGAAGCGGACGAAGTACGCCACGTACACGAGGTGCCGGGTCCGCCGCTCCTCGTCCAGCGGCAGCATCTCCATCAGGACTCCGCGCACGGCTCCGCGCGGGGTGTTCGCGTCGCCGAGCGCCTCGACGCGCGCCCGGCCGCGTACCTCGGCGTCGCTGTTGAGGATCTCCAGCGCCGTGAGCAGCAGCGCGTCCCGGCTGCCGAAGTAGTACTGGATCAGCCGCACCGACACCCCGGCCTCCGCCGCCACCTGCCGCAGCGTGACGTCCTCCAGCCCGCGCCGGGCGGCCAGCCGCCAGACGGCCTCGGCGATCTGGTGACGCCGCTGGTCGTGGTCGGCCTGTCGGGGCATGGGGGCGGTCCTCGCTGGTTCGTCCGCTCGGCGTGGGTTCGTCGATCCGTTCGGTCGCTCCACTCTAGGGCCTGTATTGAGTCGTGATCGGTTTGCTGGATTCGCCCTCGTTCCGGGGGCGGATGCGGTAGTCCGGTGTGTATGACGCGTGCGCAGCTGACGGATGGGGAGTGGGGATTCGTCGAGCCGTATCTGCCGGTCG
>NZ_JBFAIV010000077.1:0-9339 GCF_040654875.1 Streptomyces sp. NPDC050610
TGCCGGGGGAGATGGCGTTTCCGGGTTTGCGGCCCGTAAATATGCGGTGGAGGACCCCACCCCGTAGGGCCCGGCCCCGCACCCACCACCGGCCGCACCCCGCAGGGCACTGGCACCCCGCAGGGCACCGGCACCCGCACCCCGCTACAGCCGGTCCAGCACCTGAGCCAGCAGGCTGCCCATCCGGGCCGCCGAGTCGCGGCCGGCCTGGAGGACCTCCTCGTGGTTGAGGGGTTCGCCCGTCATGCCCGCCGCCAGGTTGGTGACCAGCGAGATGCCGAGCACCTCGGCCCCGGCCTCGCGCGCGGCGATCGCTTCGAGTGTGGTGGACATGCCGACCAGGTCCGCTCCGATCGTGCGGGCCATGGTGATCTCGGCCGGAGTCTCGTAGTGCGGGCCGGGGAACTGCGCGTACACGCCTTCCTCAAGGCTGGGGTCGACCTCCTGGCAGAGGGCGCGCAGCCGCGGCGAGTAGAGGTCCGTCAGGTCGACGAAGTTGGCGCCCACGATGGGGGAGGTGGCCGTGAGGTTGAGGTGGTCGCTGATCAGCACCGGCTGGCCGGGGCGCATGCCCTCGCGGAGCCCGCCGCAGCCGTTGGTGAGGACGATGGTCTTGCAGCCGGCGGCGACGGCGGTCCGTACGCCGTGCGCGACGGCGGCGACGCCGCGGCCCTCGTAGTAGTGCGTGCGGCCGAGGAAGACGAGGGCCCGCTTGTCCTTGATCCGGTACGAGCGGATCGTGCCGGCGTGGCCCGCGACGGCGGGCGGCGGGAAGCCGGGCACCTCGGTGACCGGGAACTCGTGCTCGGCGGTGCCGAGCGCGTCGGTCGCGGGCACCCAGCCGGAGCCCATGACCAGGGCCACGTCGTGGGTCTCGGCGCCGGTGAGCTCGCGCAGGCGGGCGGCGGCGGCGTCGGCGGCGGCGTAGGGGTCGCCCTGGATCTCCGGAGTAACTGATGCGTTCACGCGGACGAGGGTATCCGGAAATCCCCTACGCGCGTAGATGTCGCAGGTGGCAGAGGTGCCGCTGGGGCTGCACGGCTACGGGCGGAAACACGGGTATGGACGGAAATCCCGCCGTCGGGCGTCAGGCGGGGCGGCTCCCGGCGTGGCTGCGGACGGGCTCAGTCCGCGTCCCGCACGAAGATGTCCTTGTCGTTGAAGACCTCGACGATGAAGACCAGCAGCCGCCCCATGCTGACCGAGTACTCGACCAGGATGTTCTGCGTCAGCCGAATGGTCCTGTCGTCGCCGGTCGCGCTTATCGGGCGGGAGAGCGCGGGGAACGGGTCGCGGGCGAGCAGCGAGATGCCCTTGTCGAAGGCGGCGCGCTGCTGGTCGTCGAGGCGGTCGCGGGCCACCCCGGCCTGTTCGGTGAAATACACCTGGTACGTGGGCATAGTGCCCTCCCCTTCCGGTCCCTGCCGGCCCGTCGTGCGCCGAGTTTACGGCCGTACGCGCACCTCAGCAGGGCCGTTTGCGCAGCTCCATCACATAGTCGTGGGGCGCGCCCGCGGACTCGGCGGCGTCGGCGAGCTCGCCGAGGTAGCGGGCGGAGGGCAGCCCGCCCTCGTACCCGTTGAGCACGTACAGCCAGGCGGCCTCCTCGCCGTCCAGCGTGTGCACGCGCACCCGCATCCGCCGGTAGATGTCGAGGCCGACGCCCTCCCAGCGGTCCATGGACTCCTCGTCCATCGGGGCGATGTCGTACAGCGCGACGAAGACCTGGGACCGGGGCGCTTCGACGATGGTGGCCAGCGCCCCCTCCCAGCCCATCTGCTCGCCGCCGAAGGTCAGCCGCCAGTCGGTCAGCCAGCCTGTGCCGCGGAGCGGCGAGTGCGGTGCGCGGCGGGACATCAGCCGCGCGTCGAGGTTGCCGGCGTACGCGGCGTAGAGCGACATGGTTCTGAGGGTACGGGAGTGAGGCGGGACGGCATTTGTGGTGGCACGCTCGGGTGAGAGTCCGGACGGAGGGCCCCGGGCGGAGACCTCGTGACGGGTGCGGGACAATGGAGTATGTGACTCGGATCGTGATCATTGGTGGCGGACCCGGCGGCTACGAAGCGGCGCTGGTGGGCGCGCAGCTCGGCGCGGAGGTGACCGTCGTCGATTGCGACGGTCTGGGCGGAGCGTCGGTGCTGACCGACTGCGTGCCTTCGAAGACTCTCATCGCGACGGCTGAGGTGATGACGACCTTCGACTCCTCGTACGAGGAGCTGGGGATCATCGTCGCCGACGACACGCCGCCGCTGGAACAGGTGGCCCGCGTCGTCGGGGTGGACCTGGGCAAGGTGAACCGGCGGGTGAAGCGCCTGGCGCTGGCCCAGTCGCACGACATCACGGCGTCCGTCACGCGTGCGGGCGCGCGCGTGATGCGCGGCCGCGGCCGGCTGGAGCCGGACCAGGCCCCGGACGGCTCGCGGACGGTGACCGTACGGGCCGCGGACGGCTCGGAGGAGACGCTGACGGCGGACTCCGTGCTGATCGCGACGGGCGCGCACCCGCGTGAGATCCCGGACGCGCTGCCGGACGGCGAGCGGATACTCAACTGGACGCAGGTCTACGACCTGGAGGAGCTCCCCGAGGAGCTCATCGTGGTCGGCTCCGGTGTGACGGGCGCGGAGTTCGCCGGCGCGTACCAGGCGCTCGGCTCGAAGGTGACGCTGGTCTCCAGCCGCGACCGGGTGCTGCCGGGGGAGGACCCGGACGCCGCCGCGGTGCTGGAGGACGTGTTCCGCCGGCGCGGGATGAACGTGATGGCGCGTTCCCGTGCCCAGTCCGCGAAGCGGGTGGGGGAGCGCGTGGAGGTCACGCTGGCGGACGGCCGGGTGATTTCGGGTACGCACTGCCTCATGGCGGTCGGCTCCATTCCGAATACCGGCGGGATGGGTCTGGAGGAGGCCGGGGTCAGGCTCAAGGAGTCGGGCCACATCTGGACGGACAAGGTGTCGCGGACCAGCGTGCCGGGCGTGTACGCGGCGGGCGACTGCACCGGTGTGTTCGCGCTGGCGTCGGTCGCGGCGATGCAGGGCCGTATCGCCATGTATCACTTCCTGGGCGACGCGGTCACTCCGCTCAATCTCAAGGCTGTATCCGCGAACGTATTTACGGACCCGGAGATTGCGACTGTCGGCTACACGCAGGCGGACGTGGACAACGGCAGGATCGACGCGCGGGTGGTGAAGCTGCCGCTGCTGCGCAATGCCCGCGCGAAGATGCAGGGCATCCGGGACGGATTCGTGAAGCTGTTCTGCCGTCCGGGCACCGGCATCGTGGTCGGCGGCGTGGTCGTCGCGCCGCGGGCCAGCGAGTTGATCCACCCGATCTCGATCGCGGTGGACAACAACCTGACGGTGGAGCAGATCGCCAACGCGTTCACCGTGTACCCGTCGTTGTCGGGCTCGATCGCCGAGGTGGCGCGGCAGTTGCACACTCGTAAGACGCAGCGCGAGGAGTAAGCGGAGGGCGGCGGGCCGGCTGTCGGCGGGGCGGACTGCGGGCGGCACTCTCTCCTATACCACTGTCAGGTAGCGGCTACGGACAATTTCCGTTAATTGCTGCAAGCTGCTGAAAACAGTTGGCCGTTGGCGTTACTGTCAGTTTCGTGTTCGCAGCAGAACGTCGCCAATTGATCCTCGAAATGGTGCGGGCCAACGGAGCGGTTTCGCTCCGTGAGCTCGCCCGTGTCGTCCAGACCTCCGAAGTGACCGTACGGCGGGACGTACGGGCGTTGGAGGCAGAAGGACTGCTCGACCGCCGGCACGGCGGTGCGGTGCTGCCGGGTGGTTTCACCAGAGAGTCCGGCTTCCCGCAGAAATCCCATCTAGCGACCGCGGAGAAGACGGCGATCGCCGATCTCGCGGCGAGCTTCGTCGAAGAGGGCGAGGCCGTCGTCGTCGGCGCCGGTACGACCACACAGGAGCTGGCCCGCCGGCTCGCGCGCGTACCGGGCCTGACCGTGGTGACCAACTCCCTCCTCGTCGCCCAGGCGCTGGCCCATGCCAACCGGGTCGAGGTCGTGATGACCGGCGGGACCCTCAGGGGCTCCAACTACGCCCTCGTGGGCAGCGGAGCCGAGCAGTCCCTCCAGGGGCTGCGGGTCAGCCGCGCCTTCCTGTCCGGCAGTGGGCTGACCGCCGAGCGCGGCCTGTCCACGTCCAACATGCTCTCCGCGAGCGTCGACCGCGCGCTGGTACAGGCGGCGGCCGAGGTGGTGGTGCTCGCGGACCACTCGAAGCTGGGCTCCGACACCATGTTCCAGACGGTGCCCACGGATGTGATCACCCGGCTGGTGACCGACGAGCCCCCCGCGCACGACGAGCGTGCCGCGACGGAGCTCCAGGCGCTGGCCGACCAAGGGGTGCAGATCGCGGTCGCCGGGCCCGGCGCGGGGTCGGGCTCAGGGGGCACGGTCGGCCCGAGCGGCGGCGACTCCGTCCCGCCGGGGCACCGGCCCCGGCGGGACGTGGCACCGCTGCCGGGCCAGCGCCGCAACCACCCGCCGGGCCCGGGCGGCGCGCAACTGCGCACGGCCGCCGCGGTCGGCGACCCGATCCCCGGCAGGGTGGCGGACCTGCGCCGCCGCTAGCCCGGCACTGTTTGTGTACAGGCGCGGTACG
Organism: Streptomyces sp. NPDC050610; assembly: GCF_040654875.1. Taxonomy (NCBI): domain Bacteria; kingdom Bacillati; phylum Actinomycetota; class Actinomycetes; order Kitasatosporales; family Streptomycetaceae; genus Streptomyces; species Streptomyces sp. NPDC050610. Next base: position 4,620 of record NZ_JBFAIV010000077.1, read on the forward strand.
GGCGTACCGCCGCCAGAAGTCGAGCGGGACCGGCTGATCGCCGGGGCGCCGCCGACGTCAGCCAGGTGACCGGCCCCCAAAAGGGGCGGGCTCAGGCGCCCTGTTCCGGCCGTTCCGGTTCCTTCCGCTCCGTCGTCGGCCTGGTGCCGGTGATGACCGTGGCGTTGAGTTCGTCGCAGGTCGTCACCCGGGTGACCAGGCCGCTCGCGGTGAAGGCCGCGGCGGCCTTCACCGCTTGGCGCTCGCTGGTCTCGACCAGCAGGGAGCCGCCCGGTGCCAGCCATCGCGGGGCCGCAGCGGTGACCCGGCGCAGCACGTCGAGCCCGTCCGTGCCGCCGTCGAGGGCGACCAGCGGCTCGTGGTCGCGGGCCTCGGGCGGGAGCGTGCCGATGGCCTCGGTGGGAACGTACGGCACGTTGGCGGCCAGTACGTCCACGCGGCCCAGCAGGCGGGCGGGGAGCGGCTCGTACAGATCGCCCTCGTACACCCGGCCGTGACCGCCGTCGAGGGCGGCGGCATTGCGGCGGGCGCACCGTACCGCCGCGGGGTCGATGTCGGCGGCGTGCAGTTCGGCGCGGCCGAGGGCCGCGCTCAGGGCCAGGCCGACCGCGCCCGAGCCGCAGCACAGGTCGACGACGACCGGACCGGCCGGGCGTCCCGTGAGCGCGGGCGCGGCCGCCGCGAGGGCCTGGTCGACGAGGAATTCCGTGCGGCGGCGGGGTACGAAGACCCCGGGGTCCACGGTGACGCGCAGGCCGCGGAATTCGGCCCAGCCCAGGACGTGTTCGAGCGGCAGCCCGTCGGCGCGCCGCCGCACCATGCCGGCGAGCTCGGCGGGCGTACGGGCCGTGGCTATGAGCAGTTCCGCCTCGTCCTCGGCGAAGACGCAGCCGGCGGCGCGGAGCGCGGTGACGATGGTGGCGGGAGACGAAGGTGACGCGGGAGAAGCGGAAACCGACATGGAGGAGACCTCTCGGGATGCCTTTGAGGGGCTCCCGCGGTCACCTATGTCCGGTGGACCGTACGGCCGTGCGGAGGGAGCACCCAGCCTGCTGCAGCGGTAATGGGTCCCACCTCCTTGACGTGTTCACTGCCTGAGCCGTCCACATTACCCGACCGGGCCCGCGGCTACCCCTGCTCGGGGGCGTCCGCGCCGGGGGCCCGGAGGCCGGTCAGAGTGAGCATCAGCAGCCGGTCGGCCAATTCCGGGTCGTCCGGCGACTGTTCGGTGGCCAGTGCGATGGCGCTGGTCAGCTGCATGAGGTCGCCGATGCCGACGTCGGTCCGTACGGAACCGGCCCGCTGGGCGCGGGAGAGGAGCGTACGGCCCGCCTCGCGCATCGGCGTGCTGCACCGGGACAGCGCGGACCCCTCGTCGCTCTGCGCGGCGATCAGTTCGCGGGAGAGCCCGCGGTACGTGCTCGCGTGCGCGATGATCGCGCGCAGCCACTCCACCAGGGCGCGGCAGGGTTCGGGGGAGGCGAGGAGTTCGCGCGAGCGGGCGAGGAGTGCGTCGACCTCGCCCTGGAAGACGGCGCTCATCAGGGCGGTGCGGTTGGGGAAGTGCCGGTAGAGGGTGCCGATGCCCACGCCCGCGCGGCGGGCGACGTCTTCGAGCGAGGCGTCGGTGCCGTGCTGGGTGAAGGCCGTACGCGCCTCGGCCAGCAGGCGCTCGTAGTTGCGCCGCGCGTCCGCGCGCATGGGTCGCTGTGACGTCTGCGCCGTGTCCGTCGCCATTGCGTCGTCCTCCCGCTCACCGCGGCCCACCGCCGGTGAGCTCATGCAAGCAAGGATGCCACTGGCCGGGGCGGCACGTGACCGCTCCCGAACACCTCGAGCCCCTGCCGGAACGTAGGCAGGGGCCCGAGGGGGAAATGCCGGAGCGAACCGCCGCTTCGTCAGTCCTTGATCTCGCAGATGACCGCGCCGGAGGTGACGGAGCCGCCGACCTCCGCCGTCAGGCCCTTGACGGTGCCGGAGCGGTGGGCGTTGAGGGGCTGCTCCATCTTCATCGCCTCCAGGACGACGACCAGTTCGCCCTCGGCGACCTCCTGACCCTCCTCCACGGCGACCTTGACGATGGTGCCCTGCATCGGGGACGCGAGCGCGTCGCCCGAGGCGGCGGAGCCCGCCTTCTTCGTCGCGCGCCGCTTCGGCTTCGCGCCGCCGGCCGCGGCGGTGCGGGCCAGGGACATGCCGAGCGAGGACGGGAGGGAGACCTCCAGCCGCTTGCCGCCGACCTCGACGACGACGGTCTCCCGGCCGAGGGCCTCGTCCTCGTCGACGACCGCGCCCGCGAAGGGCTCGATGCTGTTGGCGAACTCGGTCTCGATCCACCGGGTGTGGACATGGAACGGGCCGCTGGAGCCGTCGAGCTCCGGCGCGAAGGCCGGGTCCTCGACGACCGCGCGGTGGAACGGGATGGCGGTGGCCATGCCCTCGACCGTGAACTCGGCGAGCGCCCGCTTGGCGCGCTGGAGCGCCTGGCCGCGCGTCGCGCCGGTGACGATGAGCTTGGCGAGCAGCGAGTCCCAGGCGGGGCCGATGACCGAACCGGACTCGACGCCCGCGTCCAGGCGCACGCCCGGACCGGCCGGAGCCTCGAACTTGGTCACCGTGCCGGGCGCCGGGAGGAAGCCGCGGCCCGGGTCCTCGCCGTTGATGCGGAACTCGAAGGAGTGACCGCGCAGCGCCGGGTCGCCGTAGCCCAGTTCCTCGCCGTCGGCGATGCGGAACATCTCGCGGACCAGGTCGAGGCCGGTGACCTCCTCGGTGACCGGGTGCTCGACCTGGAGCCGGGTGTTGACCTCCAGGAAGGAGATCGTGCCGTCCTGGCCGACGAGGAACTCGACGGTGCCCGCGCCGACGTAGCCGGCCTCCTTGAGGATGGCCTTGGAGGCCGCGTACAGCTCGGCGTTCTGCGCGTCGCTCAGGTAGGGCGCGGGGGCCTCCTCCACCAGCTTCTGGTGGCGGCGCTGGAGCGAGCAGTCGCGGGTCGAGACGACCACGACGTTGCCGTGGGTGTCGGCCAGGCACTGGGTCTCCACGTGCCGGGGCCGGTCGAGGTAGCGCTCGACGAAGCACTCGCCGCGGCCGAAGGCGGCCACCGCCTCGCGCACCGCCGAGTCGTACAGCTCGGGTACTTCCTCCAGCGTGCGGGCGACCTTCAGGCCGCGGCCGCCGCCGCCGAACGCCGCCTTGATGGCGATCGGCAGGCCGTGCTCCTGGGCGAAGGCGACGACCTCGTCCGACCCGGACACCGGGTCGGGGGTGCCGGCGACCAGCGGGGCCCCGGCGCGCTGCGCGATGTGACGGGCCGCCACCTTGTCGCCGAGGTCGCGAATGGCCTGCGGCGGGGGGCCGATCCAGGTCAGCCCGGCGTCCATGACGGCCTGGGCGAACTCCGCGTTCTCGGACAGGAAGCCGTAGCCCGGGTGGACGGCGTCCGCCCCCGACTCGGCGGCGGCGGCGAGCACCTTGGCCATGTCCAGGTAGCTGGCCGCCGGGGTGTCACCGCCCAGCGCGTAGGCCTCGTCGGCCGCGCGGACGTGCAGGGCGTCCCGGTCCGGATCGGCGTAGACGGCTACGCTCGCGATTCCGGCATCCCGGCAGGCACGGGCAACGCGGACAGCGATTTCGCCTCGGTTGGCGATGAGCACCTTGCGCACGATGGCTCCCTCCTTGAAACAAGGTGAGTTTAGGTACTGGCAACACTCTGTGCCGACCCGACTCCGGGGGTGAGCTTGCCCACACGGAGCGTGAGGCGGAAGCCGAACATGGGCCATGGGGGCCCAACTCCCCTGGTGTCCCACGGTACGCCCGGATCGTTGGAGCGCCGGTCGTGCCGCGATGTGGTCAAGGTCTCCAGCCGCATGCGGGGCGGAGGGCGCGGTTTCTTTGTGGAGACCCTACGAACGGGCGCGGGAAAGTTTGCCCGCCCTTCCGGCCTGTCCACCGGCCGTCACCGCTCGCGTCCATCGCTTGCGCCGGAACCCTTGTTCAGTCGCTTACCCATGAGTAGCGTGCCCGATGTCGAACGTACCCGCGGTAACGCCGGGGTGCACGGACGCACGGGAAGGGGCGGTGGGGTGAAGAACGAGGCACGGCGCGGGGCGAGGAGCAGAGCGGTGGCCGCGACGGCCGCCGTGGTGCTGGTGCTGGAGGCCATCGGCATCGCCCTGCTCAACTGGATCCTCGGCCTGGTCGTCGACAAGCAGGACATGTCCCTGGCGGGCCTCGACCCGCACGCGATGACCGTCGGCGCCTGGGCAGCGGGCGCCCTCTTCGGCCTCTACCTGCTCGTCTGCGCCTTCGCCCTGGCCCGCACCGCCTGGCGCGACCGCCCGCCCGGCATCTTCCTGCGCATCGTGCTCATCACCTGCGCGGTCGTGCACGGACTGCTGGGCGCCTTCGCCGTAGGCCTGGTCGGCTGGCTCGCCTTCGCCTTCGTGATGGTCGTGCTAGGGCTGATCGTGCTGAGCCTCGTCCTGTACGACCGCCCCGCCGCCACCACTTCGGCGAACGAGCCGCCCGACCCCAAGCAGGCTCCGGCAGGGGGACCGCGTACGGCGTGAGGGGTCCACGGGCCCGGCTGTACGAACGGCCCCGTCGCGGCCGGAAACGCACGGGAGGCGGCGGGCTCGCAGGGGCGGGGGTCCGGGACGCTGCCGTGTATTTGTGGGCCGGAGTTCCGGGTTCCTTCAGGATTCAGGGCGAGCGG
>NZ_JBFAIV010000078.1:0-7719 GCF_040654875.1 Streptomyces sp. NPDC050610
GCCGCGATCTGGCACAACCACAAGACCGGCCAGCCGGTCCTGCGATCCCTGATCGCCTACGACCACTGATCACATCGGAATAACTCGTCTAGCGCTCCGCGACGAGCTGGAGATCCCTGTCGCGGCCGATCGGCAGACCGGCAGACCGGCAGACCGGCAGACCGGCAGACCGGCCGACCGGCAGCCGGGCCGGGCCGGACCGAGCGGAGCCGACCCCCGTACGGCTCTCGCACGGCTCTCGTACGTCACGGTTGTACGGGCCCGGCCGGGCCGTTCAGTTCACCGTGAGGCTCCGGTTCGGGTGGTAGCGCTTGAAGCCGTCGAAGCGGATTCCGGGCCGGTCCAGGGTGTCCCGCCAGCGCTGTCCGGCCGGTGACTCAAGCGCCGCGATGTGCGACTCGACGTCCGTCCACTCGGCGAGGTTGAGGATGCCGCGGCCGTCCTCGGCGAGGTGGAAGTGCGCGGCGACCAGGCCGGCCGGGGGCTCGTGCCCGGCGGCGTCGGTGATCGCGTCGACCCACTCCCGCCGCGGCCCCTCGCCGTCCGCTTCGAGGCGTACGGCGATCAGCACGGTGGGCGGCTTCGTACGGTCGGCGACGACAGTGCGGTAGTGGCGGCAGCGGGTGAGGCCGGGGCGTTCGATGCCGGGGATCTCCGCGTCGATGCGGTCGATCATGACGGGCCGGTGCGTCTTCACGTACGTGCGGTGGTCGTCGTCGCTGGTCCACTGGGCGTAGTGCAGGACGCTGTCCCCGTCGGCGGCGATGAAGTTGGAGAGGGAGAGCAGCGCTTCGGGCAGGTCGTCCTGGCCCTGCCACTGATCGAGGACGGCGTCGGCGGCGGCTTGAGAGCGGGCGGAGGTGCCGGTCAGCCACTCGCTGACCAGGGCCGTACCGGCGTCGGGCCGGGTGAAGTCCGGAAAGCCGGGGGAGGGGAGCGGGCGGGGATCTGGAACGGCGCCTGAAGGAGTCATGCGCTCAGCATCGAACTTGAACCGAGGTTTAAGTCAAGTCTCCGTTCTCGCCCGCTGCCTCTGCCTCTACGCCCTTTCCGGCACGGCCAGTTCGGCCCGCGCACGCCACTGGGCGGCGAACGGCTCCAGCGTCGGCCCCATCTCCGGCAGCCGCGGAACGACCGCCAGCGCGCTCACGATCTGGAGCAGCCGCGCCCCCTCCATGACGTCCAGCAGGCCAGGGTCCACGCGTACGCCGCTCACCCGCTCGTACTCCGCGACCCCGCGTGGCCCGGCCGTCGTCAGGTCCCACTCCAAAGGACCCCGCGTGACGTCCTCGAAGTCGTTGAACAAATGGCCGTCGGCGGTGCGCAGCACGTTGTAGAACGGCGCGTCGCCGTGCAGCGTCCGCATGCGGGCGGCGGGGAAATACGCGGGCAGATCGCGTACGAGCGTCTCCAGCACCGCGTACTCCCGCTCGGCCCGGTCCAGGTCCGCCGCCGTCAGGAAGTCCGGCCGCTCCTCCCGCAGCCGGTCCAGCGCCGGAGCCAGCGAGGGCACCAGTGGGGACAGTACGGGCAGGTCGTCGGGGTAATCCGCCAGCAGGGCGTGCAACTCGGCCGTCCACCCCGTCTGTTCGGCGAAGCGTTCCTCAAGCCGCTGGGGATCGACGGCGGCCAGGTCGCCGAGTGCGTCCACCTCGCTGACGAACTCCCAGAACGTCAGCGTCATCCCCTCGATCTCCACCGGCTCGCGCGGAACCAGCGGGCTGGGCCGCACCACCGGAGCCCCGCGATCCGCGAGCCACCCCGCCACGGCCAACTCGTCGCGCTGCGTGGCCGCCTGCTCCTCGACGGACGTCAGCGCCAGCGTCGGCACCCGCACCACCACCGGCTCGGGCGCGAGATGAACCAGCACGTTGAACACGTCATGCAGTACGCGCGGTTCGTCCGCCCGCAGCCCGAGCCGCCGTCCGGCCGTGGTCGCGAGGCGCACGGCGAGCTGCCCGCGCGTACTGAGTGCCTTGCCCGAGGGTTCCGCATCGCCGCTCATGGCGCCGATCCTGCACGGCGGGCGGCCCGCTGTCGATGGATTTGCCCCCGAGGGCCCGTCAGGGACCGGCCGTCGCGACGGGCTGACAGGCGGTGACATTTTTGCGCGGAGCGCTCCGCGTGTGCCTACGATCCAGACGGCGTTGTCGTGCTCCGCGCAACCGTTTCGGCTTCCGGTCGCGTCGTAGCCACCCGATGGCCAATGGCCGTCAATGCGCTGAGCAGGTCCCCCCACAGCAGTAAGGAGCGGAGTCACATGGCACGAGCAGAGTCCGGCAAGAGGGTCATGGGCTGGGCCGCCGCAGCCGCGTTGCTGGCGGCCACGCCGCTCCTGGCGGCGTGCTCGGGCGACTCGGACTCGTCCTCCGACGACGCGAAGCCCTCCGCCAGTGGTAGTCAGTCGCCCTCGGCTCCTTCGTCGCCCTCGGCCGGTGATTCGAACGGCTCCGACGCGAAGACGGGCGGCCGGCCCACCATGTCCGAAGCCGTCAGCACCTGGGTCGGCGCGGTCATCGAAAAGGACACGAAGAAGGCGTGTCTCGTCTCCGCCATTCCGGGCAAGGGCTCGGCCCCCGCGCAGGGTGCCACCCCTGAGAAGTGCGACGCCGCGACGCTGAAGAAACTGGCCGTCGGCGTGAAGGCCATGGGCAAGGCGTTCACCCCGCCGGACGCCTCCGGCAAGCCGACGGTGAAGGTCAACGCGCCCGAGCCCAAGAAGGACAAGGTGCTCGTGCCTTCAGCCCAGATCATGGTCGACGGGAAGCCGCTTCGGCAGATCATCTTGGACGCCTCGAAGGGCGTGAACCCGAAGAGCTTCTCGGCCAAGGTCGAGGCCGAGAAGCTCGACGGGAAGTGGTACGTGGGCGACTTCGACCTCAACGCCGGAAGCGGTAACCACCACCCCCAGGGGCACTGACTGCCGAGAGTTTCGCCAGGTTGGTCAGGCCGGACAGGCTGACCGCTTGGCGAACTCGGTGAAGGCCGACCAGGCACCGGGGGAGAGGGCGAGCTGCGGGCCGTCGGGCACCTTGGAGTCACGGACGTGGACGCGGGATCGGCAAGGGGCGACTTCTACGCATGCGCCGCCCTCGTCGCCGCTGTGGGTGGACTTCGCCCAGTCGTAAGCGACTTCGAGGCATGCGCCGCCTTCTTCGGTGCTGTGGGTGGACTTGGCCCAGTCGTAAGCGACCTCGACGCAGTTGCCGCCTTCTTCGGTGCTGTGACTTGACTTGCTCCAGTCGTAAGCCACCTCGACGCAGTTGCCGCCTTCGCTGCCGCTGTGTGTGGACTTGTTCCAGTCATAGCCGACTTCGACGCAGTTGCCGCCCTGGTCGGTGCTATAGCTGGACTTGCGCCAGGTGTAGGCCACTTCGAGGCAGGCACCGCCTTCGCTGCCGCTGTAGCTGGACTTGAACCATGCGAGATCGTTGGTCATGTTTCTCCTAGCAGCCGGTCCAACAGGTCCTTCGTTTCCTCGGGATTGAGCGCCTGCGTACGCAGCATTCCATATTTCTGTGCGACCGTGCTGACCTCGTCACGGTCGGTGATTAGCTGGCTGTGAAGGTACGTCTCGGCGTAGGCGATGTGGTCGTGGCTGGGGGTCTCCAGTAGCACGAAGGGGCCGGAGAGCCCGGCATGTGTTTCCCGCCCGAGCGGCATGATTTGAATCGACACGCCAGGCAGGTCCGCACTCGTGCGCAGATGCTGAAGCTGTTCCCGCATGGCATCTCGACCGCCCAGGCGATCCATCAGGACGCTCTGCGAGATGATGAAGCTGGCCGTAACGGGCTGCTTGCGGTGCAGGACGACTTGGCGCTCCAGGCGAGCAGCAGTGCGGAGTTCGATCTCCTCCTCGCTGAGCTGCGGCACTCCGCTTTGAAAGGTGGATCGGGCGTATTCCTTGGTTTGGAGGAGTCCAGGGACTACCTGGTTCTCGTATGAGCAGAGCGTGATCGCCTCCTGCTCGTAGTCCACGAACTCCTGTGCCCATACCGGGTACTTATCCCGATCCGGCATGTTCTCAACCGCCACCCACAGGGCACCTCCCGTCTTGAGCAATTCGTCCAGCCTCTGTGCGATATCCGGCAGCAGGGGTCGACGCCCCTGTTCGATCGATGCGATGGTCTCCTCGGATACGCGCAGCAGTTCGGCCAGGGCGGCCTGTGTGTATCCCGCGTTGCAGCGGAACAGTGCTACTTGTGCGCCGACGAGTCGCATGACGGTGCACTGCTTCTTGGGCTTCCTGCGTGGGGGCATGGCGAACAACTCCCCGTCCGGGGTAGTGGCTGAGCGGAAGTGGGCCCGTACCTCGCATCCGTACGGGATGACGCACTGTCCCACCTTAATTACTCGCTGCCACTTTTTTCGCATGAACGAGAACATCCAACCTTCTGTTCAGCGCCAGCGGTTCTACCGACGCGAGCGGCGGTCGGTGCCGCTGGCGAGGGGGTTTGTGTGGCAGGCGCTCGCCGACTGGGGAGTGCGGGGGCGGGGCGAGGACTTGTTGCTGTGCGTGAGTGAACTGGCGACGAACGCCCTGCTGCACGGTGTGCCGCCCGGACGCGGCTTTCGGCTGGTCCTGCGGCTGTCGGCCGATGGGGTGCTGCGCCTGGAGGTCCATGACAGCGGCGGCGGCTGGCCTCACGCTCGTACGGACGCGTCGGATGCCTCGGCGGCCTCGGAGGGCGGGCGCGGGCTGTTCCTGGTCGAGATGCTGTCCGACAAGTGGGGCGTCAGTGAGCGGACCCCGGGCAAGGTGGTGTGGTGCGAGTTCATGGCGTGAGGGGGGTGACTGCGCGCGGGCGGTCGGTAATTCCGGTGGCGCGGTGGCGTTGATGGGATAACCTGTCCGGGATTTCGCGCGGCAGGTTCTCTGCCGCTCCGTTCGGCGCGCTCGGCGTCGACACGCACCGCGTGCCCTGCCCGGAAGGAGGCGAGAGACATGGACCGTGCTGAATGCGTTGCGGCCATAGTTGCCTCCGGCCGTGTGCCCTCCCTCCTCTGCGGTGCGCGGTAACTCTTCCCCCTTCTTGTTTCTTGTCTTCGGCATCTTCCTGAGATGCCGCGTCACGAGATGTCCTGGCCTGCGTCGTTCGTCGCCGCGCGGGCTGCGGGGGCGCGTGCCCGAAGACGGGCTCTTCTTTTGCTGGTCACCGTGGTCTCGGCACTCGCCGCCTCGCGACCGGCAAGAGCGCCGGCGTTAGCGATACGCGGCTGGTGAGGCAGGCCCCGGGTGCTGTCCGCGGTTCCCGCTGCCCTGTCGCCATGCCGTGTCCCCGTGCTGCGCACACCGGCCCGTCGTCACCACTGCGACCGTCCCTGGCCGGCTGTCCCGACAGCACTTCGACGCGAAACGTACGTGATCGCCATGAGCAAGAAACGTCCCGGAGGGGAACCCCTCCCGTCCACCCCGTCCACGGCCGCCGACCGTTCCCCGGACGGCGAGGTTCCCGCCGCGACTCCGGTAACGGCACCGGCACCGACTCCCGATCCGAAGCGCTGGTGGGCGCTGGCCGTCATTGCCCTCGCCCAATTGATGGTGATCCTTGACGGCACCATCGTGAACATCGCGCTGCCCTCCGCCCAGCACGCTCTCGGCATGTCGGACGCCGACCGGCAGTGGGTGATCACCGCCTACACGCTGGCCTTCGGCGGGCTGCTGCTGCTCGGCGGCCGGATCGCCGATCTGGTGGGCCGCAAGCGCACCTTCGTCATCGGCCTGGCCGGGTTCGCCGCGGCCTCCGCGCTGGGCGGCGCGGCGGCCGGTCCCGGGATGCTGTTCGCGGCGCGGGCGCTGCAAGGCGCGTTCGCGGCGGTCCTGGCTCCCTCGGCCCTGTCGCTGCTGACGACGACGTTCACCGAACCCAAGGAGCGGGCCCGGGCGTTCGGGGTCTACGGGGCGCTGGCCGGCGGCGGCAGCGCGGTCGGGCTGATCGTGGGCGGTCTGCTGACCGAGTACCTGAACTGGCGCTGGTCCCTGTACGTCAACGTGCCCATCGCGCTGGCCGCCCTGCTCGGCGCACCGGCCTTCCTCCGTGACCGCTCCGGCCGTCAGGGCGGGCGCCTGGACGTGCCGGGCGCGCTGCTGGGCTGCGGCGGGCTCGTAGCTCTCGTGTACGGATTCAGCGAGGCCGGACCCCGCGGCTGGACCAGCCCGTCGGTGCTCTCGCCGCTCGTGGCCGGCGTGATCCTGCTCGCCGCCTTTGTGTGGTGGCAGAGCCGCGCGGCGAACCCGTTGCTGCCGCTGCGCATCGTCAAGGACCGGGTCCGGGCCGGATCGCTCGCGACGATGGGCTTGGCCACCATCGGCATGTTCGGCGTCTTCCTGTTCCTGACGTACTACTTGCAGGTCGTCCTCGGCTACCCGCCGGTGCGGACGGGCCTGGCCTTCGTGCCGATTTCAGCCGGTATCGCCATCGGCGCGACCCAGATCGCGGCCCGTCTGCTGCCACGCACGGCACCGCACATCTTGATGTCGTCCGGCATGGTGCTGGCCGCCGCAGGCATGGTGCTGCTCAGCAGCCTGACCGTGCACGCGCAGTACCTCTCGCATGTGCTGCCCGCCCTGCTGCTGCTCGGTCTGGGCATGGGCCTGACCTTCATGCCGGTCTACGCGACGGCCACCGCCGGCGTGCCCGCGCAGGACGCCGGTGTGGCCTCGGCCGCCCTCAACACCATTCAGCAGATGGGCGCTTCGCTGGGCACCGTACTGCTCAACACCATCGCCACCGGCGCCGCCGGACGTTACGTCCACGCGCACGCGCACGGTCCGGCTCACAGCGGCGCGACCCTCAATGAAGGCATGGTGCACGGCTTCTCCGTCGCCTACTGGTGCTCGGCGGGCGTCCTGCTGCTCGCCGCCCTGGTCGCGGGCCTCGCCGTACGGCACAAGACGCCGAAGCGCGCCGGAAACGCCTCACCGGCCTAGCGAGCCGGGTCGTTTCCCGCCGCCGTCCGCCTCACTCCTCGAAGGACTCTCCATGAAACCCCTGACCGAGCACGACATCCGTACCTCGTTCGTCAACTGCTCGAAGGGCGAGGCCAAACGCCTCCCCCTGCCCAAGAACCTGACGGACCTCGACCACTGGGACGACCTGGACTTCCTGGGCTGGTTCGATCTGTCCGCGCCCGATCGCAAGTACCTCGTCGTCGAACGCGCCGACGAACTCGTCGGGCTGTCCCTGCGCTCCGCTTCCGGCACCCGCGGCTTCCTGCGCCGCAGCCTGTGCTCGCTGTGCCTGACCACGCATCCCGGCAGCGGCGTCTCCCTCATGACCGCCCCCAAGGCGGGCCCGGCCGGCCGCGGAGGCAATTCGGTGGGCCTCTACATCTGCGCCGACCTGGACTGCTCGCTGTACGTGCGGGGCAGGAAGAAGGCCGCACCGGGCGGGCACATGGAGGAGTACCTCACGGTCGAGCAGCAGGTCGAGCGCCTGCGCGGCAACCTCGACGCGTTCGTGGAGCGGATCTTCCACTGAGACCGGCAGGGGCTCGTCGGCCATCGTCGCCGAGCCCCTGTCCACTCCTTGAACCGCCGTCTCCTCGCGGCTCCTCCGGTCCTGCGCGCCGGACCTCACCGGATCTCAGAGGGCGTTTGAAGTGGGCAGATTACCCTTGACGCCCTAGACGAGTTATTCCGAATGCTGACGGTGTGTCCGGGAACGCAGACAGGGCGTCCAAGATCGTTGTGTGACGAACAACCTGGACGCCCTGCTG
>NZ_JBFAIV010000079.1:0-7453 GCF_040654875.1 Streptomyces sp. NPDC050610
GTTACATTCCGAACCCGGAAGCTAAGCCTTTCAGCGCCGATGGTACTGCAGGGGGGACCCTGTGGGAGAGTAGGACGCCGCCGAACAAATTTTGAAACGCCTCAGTCCCCGAACCGTATGGTTCGGGGACTGAGGCATTTTTGCGTTTAGGGTGCAGTCATGCGCTACGACCTCGTCATCTTCGACAACGACGGAGTGCTCGTCGACAGCGAGCCGCTCTCCAACCAGGTGCTGTCCGAGTACCTGACCGAACTGGGCCACCCCACCTCGTACGAGGAGTCCCTCCGCGACTTCATGGGCTCTGCCGTCCACCGCGTTCACGACATCGTCCAGGAGCGGACCGGCCGGCAATTGCCGGCGGAGTTCGACGAGACGCTGCACGCCCGCGTCTTCCAGGCCTTCGAGCAGCACCTCCAGCCGGTGAAGGGGGCGTCCGAGCTGCTGGAGTATCTGGTCGCCGAGGGGGTGTCGTACTGCGTGGCGTCCTCGGGCACCCACGAGCGGATCCGGGTCGGGCAGCGCAAGGCAGGGCTCGACGAGTGGTTCGAGGAGGAGTGGATCTTCAGCGCGGACGACGTAGGGCGGGGCAAGCCGGCGCCCGACCTGTTCCTGCACGCCGCGCGGTCGATGGGGGTCGAGCCGGGGCGGTGCGTCGTGATCGAGGACAGCCCGCTCGGGGTGGAGGCCGCCAACGCCGCGGGGATGGACGTATTCGGCTTCACCTCGATGACCCCCGCCGACCGGCTTGCCGCCGCGACCGCGGTGTTCACGGACCTGGGGGACCTGCCGCGGCTCCTCGCCTGACCCCGCCCCGAGCCTCGCGGCGCCTGCGGCCGGTCCCACCCCGACACCGCCCCGGCCCCAACTCCCGTAATTCGCTATGTGATCCATCTACCCAGCGGTAGCTCCGGCCCGTACGCTCCCCGCCATGACTGCCCCCGCTGATTCAGTGGCGCGCCTGCGGCACGGCCGGATGGCCCTGGCCGTCAGCTTCTTCGTGCAGGGTGCGGTGTTCGCCCTGCTCGTGACCCGGATTCCGGCCATTCAGGATCAGTACGGGATATCCGACGGGCTGCTGCCCGTCTTCCTGGCCGCCGTGCCGATCCTCGCCGGCGTCGGCAGCATCGGCACGGAGCACCTGGTGGCGCGGGTGCGGCCGAGCGCCGTGCTGCGCTGGGTGCAGCCCGCCGTGTGCCTCGCGCTCCTGGCCGCGGGCTCCGGCGACGCGATGTGGGAGGCGGCGGTCGCGCTCGGGCTGTTCGGGCTCACGGTGGGCGGCCTGGACGCGTCGATGAACATGCTCGGCGTCAGCCTCCAGCGGGCGTACGGGCGGAGCATCATGCTGGGTTTCCACGCCGCGTACAGCCTCGGGGGAATCGTGGGGGCCTCGCTCGCCTGGGCCGGCGCGCACTGGCACCTCTCGCTCGCCGTCCTGTACGCGCCGCTCGTCGTGGTGGTGATTCCGGCCGCCCTCGTCGCCAGCCGCTGGTACGTGGACCAGCGCGTACCGGAGCGGACGGGGCTCATGGGGCAGGAGGGCCGCGAGGAGCACGCGAGCGGCGCCGGAGGGGGAACGGGCGGTGCGGCGACCGTCCGGACCGGCTCTCCGGTCGCCATGCGGCTGCTGTTGCCGCTGTGCCTGGTGATGGCCTTCGCCTATATAGGCGACTCGACGGTGTCCAACTGGAGCGCCAAGTACCTCCAGGACGTGCTGCACAGCTCGGAGCAGCTCTCGACGGTCCCGTACAACGTCTACATGGTGATGACCCTGCTGGGCCGGGCCGTCGGCGACCGGGGCGTGCGGCGGTTCGGGCCGGTCGCGGTCGTACGGGTCGGGGCGGTGGTGGCGGCGTGCGGCTTCGGGGTGGTCGCGGTCGCGCCCGGGCCGTGGGCGGGGATGCTCGGCTTCACGATCCTGGGGCTCGGGCTGTGCGTGATCGTGCCGCAGACCTTCGCGGCGGCCGGGCGGCTGTTCCCCGGGGCGACGGATACCGCCATCGCCCGCCTGAATATCTTCAACTATGTGGGGTTTCTGATCGGTTCACCGCTCGTCGGGGCCCTGGGTGACGCCTGGAGTTATCGGGGCGCGATGGTCGTACCGATGCTGCTGGTGCTCGCCATGCTCTTCTACGCCCACTCGTTCGGTTCCGCCGCCGACCGATACCGTGGCGGGCATGAGCGGCCGTGCACAGCTGATGTGGGATGAGGCAGTAACGGGCTACGACTTCGGCCCCGGGCACCCGATGGACCCGGTGCGGCTCGCGCTGACCATGCGGTTGGTCGAGGCGTACGGGCTGCACCGCGAGGTCGACGTGGTGGCCGCGAAGTCGGCCGGCGACTCCACGCTGCGGCTCGTGCACCGGCAGGACTACGTGGACGCCGTGCGGCGGGTGTCGGCCGATCCGGGCGCGGCCGACGGCACGTACGGGCTCGGGACCACCGACGACCCGGCGTTCGCGGGGATGCACGAGGCGTCGGCGCTGATCGCCGGGCAGTCGGTGGGCGCGGCCGAGGCGGTGTGGCGCGGCGCGGCGCTGCACGCCGTGAACTTCACGGGCGGGCTGCACCACGCGATGCCGGGCGGCGCGTCCGGGTTCTGCGTCTACAACGACGCGGCGCTGGCGGTGGCCCGGCTCCTGGAGCTGGGGGCGCGGCGGGTCGCGTACGTGGACGTCGACGTGCACCACGGGGACGGGGTCCAGGCGGCCTTCTGGGAGGACCCGCGGGTGCTCACCGTCTCGCTGCACGAGCACCCCAGCACGCTCTTCCCGCAGACCGGCTGGCCGCAGGAGACGGGGGCGGACGGGGCCGAGGGGTCGGCCGTCAACGTCGCGCTGCCGGCCGGGACCGGGGACGAGGGGTGGCTGCGGGCGTTCCACGCGGTGGTGCCGGAGCTGCTGGCGGCGTTCCGGCCGGACGTACTGGTGACGCAGCACGGGGCCGACACGCACTTCGAGGACCCGCTGGCGCATCTGGCGGTGTCGCTGGACGCGCAGCGGATGGTGGCCGAGTCGTGCCACGCGCTGGCGCACGAGCACGCCGGGGGGCGCTGGGTGGCGCTGGGCGGCGGCGGGTACGCGGTGGTCGACGTGGTGCCGCGGACGTGGACCCACCTGGTGGGGATTGCGGCGGGGCGGGCGGTCCCGCCGGAGTCCCTGGTGCCGGACGAGTGGCGGCACGAGGTCTACCGGCGGACCCGGGAGGCGGCGCCGGCCCGTATGACGGACGGGCGGGCGCCGGGGTGGCGGGATTTCGTGGAGTCCGGATACGACCCCGCGGACCGGCTGGATCAGGCGATTCTCGCCACGCGGCGGGCGGTCTTCCCGGCGCACGGCCTGCTGCCGCTGCCCTGACGTGCCGCCTTCGGCGGGACGTACGGATGCGGGCCGGTCCGTGCGGCCGACCGGCTGTGCCGATGCCGACTATGCCGGTACCGGCCGGTGCGTGCGATCGACCGGCCATGCCCATACGGGCCGGACCGTCCCCTAGCGCACGCTTTTGGTGATTTGCCCGCGCCGTGGCCGGCGAACCCGCCACCATGGAGCCCGTGGTGAGTTCATACGCCCTGCGCGCGCATCTGCTCGATGCCCGGCTCGCGGGCCCCGTGGCCACGAGCCGTGAGCGGAGCCTGCGCCGCTACCGGCTCTTCGTCGCGCGGGACCCTCGCGCGCTGATCGGCCTGGAGCCCGAACGTGACTGGTCTTTGGCCGAGTTACTTGGTCTTATGGGCGAACAGTGCGGGGTTTCGGTCGATCCGGCACATACATCCGGGCAGGATGTGATCGACCCGGACCGTACGGTGGCGGCGCTCGAATCCTTCGCCGATCGGCTCCGGGCGGCGGTCGAAGACGGCGCGGCGGTGCTGATCGGGACCGGCCACCCGCACCGGCTCCTGGGCTTCTACGCCGCGTTGGCCGGGGCCCTGTCGGCGGCGGGATGCACTGTCCTCACCCCGGCGCAGGGTCGAAGAGTCGACATGACGACCCGGTTCGGGGTACGTACGTACAACCTTGACTACGTACGGGGAGTCGCGATGGTGCGGGAACCCGGCGCGCGGGAGCCCGGTAGTACGCCGGGCGCACACACCCATTCCCCCCTCCCGATTCGTACCGCTCTGGCGGCTGCTGTAGACGCCCGAAGCGCCCTGCCCACCCTCGTCATCGGGGATCACGGATGGGTCTGCGGAGCAGGTCAGCTGGGCATTGAGGCCATCGGTCTGGCGGACACGGACGATCCGGCGCTGTTCGTCGGGCAGGCCGAGGGGCGGGTGTCCGTCGCCGTTCCGCTTGATGACACTGTGCGGTCTGATTACTACCGACCGCTTACTCGCTATGTACTCAATCGAGCGTGTCTGTCACAGTAGGCGGCCGATCGCT
The DNA here is from genome assembly GCF_040654875.1 of Streptomyces sp. NPDC050610. NCBI lineage: Bacteria > Bacillati > Actinomycetota > Actinomycetes > Kitasatosporales > Streptomycetaceae > Streptomyces > Streptomyces sp. NPDC050610. The sequence goes on from NZ_JBFAIV010000079.1 coordinate 4,377, forward strand.
GCTCCTCTTCCCCACTCGTATCACCCGCCCCTAATCTGGGGAGTGAGCGCGCAGCGACGAGGAGTCACCGGAGGGGAAGCCGGTGCCCGTCATGTGCGGAAGGTTCAGGTGTGACATGGCTGCTGGCGAGAGGCCTCTGAACGAGGTCGTGTTCCTGACCGTGGCGGAAGTCGCCTCGGTGATGCGAGTGTCCAAGATGACCGTGTACCGCTTGGTGCACAGTGGTCATCTGCCGGCGATCCGGGTGGGCAGGTCCTTCCGGGTCCCAGAGCAGGCGGTGCACGAGTACCTCCGCGAGTCCTACGTGGGGGTGGAAACCGCCTAGGGAGCGGGCTGGGGGAGGCTTTTCCCCAGCGTGCGCCCTGACGAACACCTCGGATTACGCCGATCGCCCGGTGCCGGGTAGGCTGGCCCGATGTAGGTAGTGTGGGCTCGGACGCCCCGCACCGAGTGATCGAAGTTAGCGAGGGTAGTCGTGGGCTCTGTTATCAAGAAGCGGCGCAAGCGGATGGCGAAGAAGAAGCACCGCAAGCTGCTCAAGCGCACGCGCGTTCAGCGTCGCAACAAGAAGTAAGCAGCGACGCTGTGTACGTCCCGCAGCCCCTCCACCGGATCTCGGTGGAGGGGCTGCGGTGCTGTGCGGGCGGACCGGCCTTCGGGGCGCTGTCCTCCGAGGCGCTGTCCTCCGGGGTGCGGCGTCGCTTTGTGTGAATCCATCGCTACGGCTTGAAATGTAGCTCCATGCATCGGGCGGTCATCACAGCGCAACAACGAGCCGCTACGGTGGCGGCCAAAGCTCCGCTCGTCGAGCGAGGTTTCGAGGGAAGGCGCTGATCTTGGGCAAGGTCGTGCTCGTCACCGGGGTCGCACGTCAGCTGGGCGGCCGTTTCGTACGGCGCGTCCAGCGGGAGCCCGACGTCGACCGGGTCATCGGCGTGGACGCCGTGCCACCCGAGCACCACCTGGGCGGGGCCGATTTCGTACGGGCCGACATCCGCCATCCCACGATCGGCAAGGTCCTGGCCGAGCACGGCGTCGACACCGTCGTCCACATGGACGTCAACGGCACCCCGCTCGGCAAGCGCGGCGGCCGGACCCTGGTCAAGGAGACCAACGTCATCGGCACCATGCAGCTGCTCGGCGCGTGCCAGAAGGCGCCGACCGTCAAGCGGCTCGTGATCAAGTCGAGCACCAGCGTGTACGGTTCCGCGCCCCGCGACCCCGCCGTCTTCACCGAGACCACGCCGCCCAAGTCGCTGCCCAGCGGCGGCTTCGCCAAGGACACCGTCGAGGTCGAGGGGTACGTACGCGGGTTCGCGCGCCGCCGCCCCGACGTGGCCGTCTGCGTGCTGCGCTTCGCCAACGTGCTGGGACCCTGCGCCGATTCGCCGCTCGCCGAGTACTTCTCGCTGCCCGTCCTGCCCACCGTGCTCGGCTTCGACCCCCGCCTCCAGTTCGTGCACGAGGACGACGCGATCGAGGTGCTGCGCATCGCCGCCGGCGAGCCGCGCCGCTCCACGCTCAACAGCGGCACCTTCAACATCGCCGGTGACGGCGTGCTGCTGCTCTCGCAGACCGCCCGCCGCCTCGGCCGCCCCACGCTCCCCTTCTTCCTGCCGACCGTCACCTGGATCGGCTCCGCGCTGCGCTCCCTCGGCATCAGCGACTTCTCGCCCGAGCAGATCCGGTTGCTGACGCACGGGCGGGTCGTCCAGACCGCGCAGATGCGCGAGACACTGGGTTTTGAACCGAAATACACCACCGCGGAGGCGTTCGCGGACTACGCGCGCAGCCGCGGTCCGGGGCTGCTCCCGCCCGAGACCCTCGCCCGTACCGTCGACCGGATGGCCGCGGTGCTGCCTGGCGGCGGCGACCAGAATTGAGGAGCGCACCCAACATGGCGGACGCGAAGGTCATTCCGTTCGGCGAGGAACCGCGGTCCCGGCGCCGGGCGAGGCGCGGCGGGCGCGCGAGCGGCCGGGCGGACGTCCCGCTGGCGCCCGTACCGCCGCAGCGGGAGGAAGATCCGGAGCCCGCCGGCGAGCCGTCGCGGCAGGAGGACGGCGGCGGGGGCTGGGACCGGCGCCTCGCGCACGGGCTGAGCTTTCTGCGCCGCCGGATCACGGGCGAGTACGAGGTCGACGAGTTCGGGTACGACGAGGAGCTCACCGACCAGGTGATCATGTCGATGCTGCGCCCGTTCTACGACAAGTACTTCCGGGTCGAGGTGAAGGGCATCGAGAACATCCCGTCCGAGGGCGGGGCGCTGATCGTCGCCAACCACTCCGGCACCCTGCCCCTCGACGCCCTGATGCTCCAGGCCGCGGTGCACGACGAGCACCCCGCCGGGCGCCATCTGCGGCTGCTCGCCGCCGACCTCGTCTTCGTCCTGCCGGTGGTCAACGAGCTGGCGCGGAAGGCCGGGCACACCCTCGCCTGCGCGGAGGACGCACAGCGGCTGCTGGAGCGCGGCGAGGTGGTGGGGGTGATGCCGGAGGGGTTCAAGGGGATAGGGAAGCCGTTCTCCGACCGGTACCGGCTCCAGCGCTTCGGGCGGGGCGGGTTCGTCTCGACGGCGCTGCGCGCCGGGGCGCCGATCGTGCCGTGCTCGATCGTCGGCGCCGAGGAGATCTATCCGATGATCGGCAACGCGCGGACCCTGGCGCGGCTGCTGGGCATCCCGTACTTCCCGATCACGCCGACCTTCCCGTGGCTGGGGCCGCTGGGCGCGGTGCCGCTGCCGACGAAGTGGACGATCCAGTTCGGTGAGCCGATCGCGACGGACGGCTATCCGCCGGAGGCGGCGGACGACCCGATGCTGATGTTCAACCTGACGGACCAGGTGCGCGAAACGATTCAGCACACGCTGTACAAGCTGTTGGTGCAGCGGCGTTCGGTGTTCTTCTGATCTTCAAGCGGGTTTTTCAAGCGGGTCTTTAGGCGAGTCTTGCAAGCGGGTGTGTCGGAGGCGGGGCGGTCCGGCTCCCCCGGTGTTGGCGGTGGACCGGCCGTGCCGGACAAGGATCAACGTGGGCATGGCGCCACCCTACGACTCGCCTTTGCCCATGCCTGGTGTA
>NZ_JBFAIV010000080.1:0-6283 GCF_040654875.1 Streptomyces sp. NPDC050610
AGCACGACCGCCACGAACCGCTCCGCACCCACACCACGCTCCACCAGCACCCGCGCCAGACGGTTCACCCGAGCGTTCAACTCGGCGTAGGTGAGCGTGACATGACCGTCCATTACCGCGACGGCGTCCGGCGCGCTCGCGGCCTGCGCCTCGAAGAGGTCGGGCAGCAGCGCGTCCGGGATCTCGCGGTCCGTGTCGTTCCACTCCACCAGCTCCCGCCGGCGGTCGGCGGCGTCCAGCACGTCGATGCGGCCGACCGGGCTGTCGGGGGCGGCGGCGACCGCCTCCAGTACGCGCACGAACCGGTCGGCGAGGGTCTGGGCGGTCTCCTGGTCGAACAGGTCGGCGCTGTACTCGACCTCGCCCCTGATCCCGGCCGCCTCGCCCTCGTCGCCGCGCAGGTCCGCGAGGGCGAAGCGCAGGTCGAAGCGGACCACGCCGGTGCGCACCGAGTGCCCGTCCACGGCCAGGTCGGGGAGCTGGGTGGTCGACTGCACGGCCTGGTGCCCGGCGTTGTGCCAGGCGATCAGGGTCTGGAAGAGGGGGTGCCGGGTGATGGAGCGGGCCGGGTTGAGGACCTCGACCAGCCGCTCGAACGGCACGTCCTGGTGCGCGTACGCCGCCAGGTCCGCCTCGCGCACGCGGCCCACCAGATCACGGAAGGAGGGGTCTCCGGAAACGTCGGTGCGCAGCACGAGCGTGTTGACGAAGAACCCGACCAGGTCCTCCAGCGCGTCGTCCGTACGGCCCGCGATGGGCGTGCCCAGCGGGATGTCGTCCGATCCGGTCAGCTTCGCCAGCAGGGCCGCGAGGGCGGCCTGCACCACCATGAACAGGCTCGCGTGGTTCTCCTGGGCCAGCGTCTCCAGGCGCTGATGCAGAGCGGCGGGCAGGTCGAAGCGGACCATGCCGCCCCGGTGCGATCCCTCGGCCGGCCGGGGCCGGTCGGTGGGGAGCCGGAGCTCCTGCGGGAGGTCGGCGAGGGTGTCCTGCCAGTAGGCGAGCTGCTGGGAGAGCACGCTCTCCGGGTCGCTCTCGGAGCCGAGGACCTCGCGCTGCCACAGCGTGTAGTCCGCGTACTGCGCGGGCAGCGGCGCCCAGTCCGGGGCCCGGCCCTGGGAGCGTGCGGCGTAGGCGACGGTGAGGTCGCGGACGAGGAGCGGCATCGACCAGCCGCCGTCGCCCGCGCTGTGGTGCATGAGCAGCAGCAGTACGTGCTCGTCGGGACCGGTGCCGAACAGCCAGGCGCGCAGCGGGATTTCGGCGGAGATGTCGAAGCTGTAGCGGCCCGCTTCGTCGATCCGCGCCTCCAGCTCGCTCTCGGTCGCGACCTCGGCGTACGTGATGCCGGTCCGTACGGCGGGGTCCTCGGCGGCCAGGATGATCTGGTGGCCGCCTTGGGAGTCCTCGGCGAAGACCGTGCGCAGGCTCTCGTGCCGCGTCACGACGTCGGCGAGCGACGAGCGCAGGGCCTCGCGGTCGAGGGCGCCGGTGAGGCGGAGGGCCGCGGGGACGTTGTATGTGGAGCTGGGGCCCTCGAACTGGTTGAGGAACCACAGGCGTTGCTGCGCGAAGGACAGCGGGACGCGCTCGGGGCGCGGCCGGGCGGTGAGGGCGGTACGGGCGCCGCCCGCGCCGCGCAGCACGTCGGCGAGGCCCGCGATGGTCGGCGTCTCGAAGAGCCGGCTGATGGCCAGTTCGACGCCGAAGGTGGAGCGGATGCGGCCGACGAGCCGCATGGCGGCGAGCGAGTGGCCGCCGCGCTTGAAGAAGTCCTCGTCGATGGAGGACGGCTGGACGCCGAGTACCTCGGCGAAGAGGCCGGCGAGTATCTCTTCCTGCGGGGTGCGCGGTGCGCGTCCGGCGCTCTCGATGCCGTACTCGGGGGCGGGCAGCGCCGTGCGGTCCAGCTTCCCGTTCGGCGTGAGCGGCAGCGCCTCCAGCGTCACGAACGCCGACGGCACCATGTAATCGGGCAGTGACGCGCCGATGTGCCTGCGCAGCGCCCCCGCCTCGGGGGCCGCGCCCTCGGCCGGCACGGCATACGCGACGAGCCGCTTGTCGCCGGGGAGGTCCTCGCGGACCACTACCGTGCCGCGCGCCACCGACGGGTGCGCGGCGAGCGCCGCCTCGATCTCGCCGAGTTCGATACGGAAGCCGCGGACCTTGACCTGGAAGTCGGTACGGCCGATGTACTCCAGCATGCCCTGGGGGTTCCACCGCACCAGGTCACCCGTCCGGTACATACGAGCACCGGCGCGGCCGTACGGGTCGGCCACGAACCGCTCCGCCGACAGGTCCGGACGCCGGTGGTAGCCGCGGGCCAGGCCGTCGCCCGCGATGTACAGCTCACCCGCCACACCAGGCGCGACCGGACGCAGCCCGGCGTCCAGCACGTACACCTGCGTATTGCCGATCGGCCGCCCGATCGACACCGCACCGGAAGCCTCCACCTCCGACGCCGTCGACCAGATCGTGGTCTCCGTCGGACCGTAGAGGTTCGTCACCGACCGGCCTGCACTCGCGAGCGCACTCGCCAGATCGCCCGGCAGCGCCTCGCCGCCGACCAGCACCCGTACGCCCGACAGCTCGACGCCGGACTCGACCAGCGCGTGCCACAGGCTTGGGGTCGCCTGCATCGCCGTGGCACCGGAGCGCTGTACGAGCGCCGCGAGACCCGGCAGGTCCTTGACGGTCTCACGCGAGGCGAGGACCAGCCCGGCGCCGTTGAGGAGCGGGAGGTACAGCTCCAGGCCCGCGATGTCGAAGCCCACCGTGGTGACCGCCAACAACCGGTCTGTTTCGTTGAGTTCGAACCGCTCCTGCATCGAGGACAGGAAGTTCACCAGCGCCGAACCCGGCACCACGACACCCTTCGGGCGGCCCGTCGAACCCGAGGTGTAGATGGCGTACGCCGCCTGCGAGGGCAGCGCGGGCACATCGAGGTTCGCGGCGGAGTACCCGTCGAGGAACAGCGTCCGGAGCTCGTCCTCGGTCAGCGTCAGGACCGGCCGCGCGTCCTCCAGCATGTACGCGACGCGGTCCTGCGGGAACTCCGGGTCCACCGGTACGTACGCCGCACCCGTCTTGAGCACCGCCAGCAGCGCCACCACCAGGTCCGCGGAGCGCGGCAGCAGCACGGCCACGAACCGCTCGGGGCCCGCGCCCCGGTCGGCCAGGTGCCGGGCGAGGCGGTTGGCACGGGCGTTGAGCTGTGCGTACGACAGCTCCGCGCCCTCGAACACCAACGCCGTCGCGTCGGGCGTCCGCGCCGCCTGCGCCTCGAAGAGCTCCGCGACCGTCGCGTCGGGCACGTCGCGCGCGGTGTCGTTCCACTCCACCAGCACGCGCCGCCGCTCGTCGGCGGCGAGGACGTCGAGCCGCCCAAGCGGGGCTTCGGGCGCGGCGGCGACCGCCTCCAGCACGCGGACGAACCGCTCGGCGATCCCCTCGGCCGTGGCCCGGTCGAAGAGGTCGGCGCTGTACTCGATGACGCCATCGAGGCCGGAGGGCGCGCCGTCGGCGTCGAGCTGCTCGGCGAGGTTGAACGCGAGGTCGAACTTGGCGACCCCAGTGCTCACCCGGCGGCCCTCGACGGCCAGGCCCGGCAGCCCGTCCGCCGCGTCGGCCGAGGCGTGCTGGTCGTTGTTGTTGAAGGCCAGCAGCGTCTGGAAGAGCGGGTGCCGCGAGAGCGAGCGGGCCGGGTTGAGTACCTCGACCAGCCGCTCGAACGGCACGTCCTGGTGCGCGTACGCCGCCAGGTCCGCCTCGCGCACGCGGCCCACCAGATCACGGAAGGAGGGGTCTCCGGAGACGTCGGTGCGCAGTACGAGCGTGTTGACGAAGAACCCGACCAGGTCCTCCAGCGCGTCGTCCGTGCGGCCCGCGATGGGCGTGCCGATCGGGATGTCGTCGCCCGCGCCGAGCTTGGACAGCAGGGTCGCGAGGGCCGCCTGCACCACCATGAACACGCTCGCCTGGTTGGCGCGCGCGAGGGCGGCGAGCCGCCCGTGGAGCTCGGCGGGGATCTCCAGGGGGACCTCGTCGCCCCGGTAGGTGGCCTTCGCCGGGCGCGGCCGGTCCGTCGGCAGCTCCAGCTCCTCCGGCAGGCCGGCGAGCGCGCCCCGCCAGTGCGCGAGCTGCCGCGAGACGGGGCTGTCGGCGTCGTCCTCCCCGCCGAGCAGTTCGCGCTGCCACAGGGCGTAGTCGGCGTACTGGACCGGCAGCGGCGACCAGCGCGGGGAGCGTCCGGTGCGGCGCGCGTTGTAGGCGCCGGCGAGGTCGCGTACGAGCAGCGGCATCGACCAGCCGTCGCTGGCGATGTGGTGCACGAGGAGAAGCAGCGCGTGTTCCCGAGGGTTCACCTCGAACAGCCAGGCCCGGATGGGGATTTCGGTCGCGAGGTCGAATCCGTGCCGGGCCGCGGCGTCGAGCCGTTCCTGGAGCCCGTCCTCGCTGACGGACTCGATCTCGAACGTCGGCCGGGCGGCTTCCGCGCCCGGGTCCAGGATCAGTTGGTACCCGCCGTCGGCGTCCTCGGGGAAGAGGGTGCGCAGGCTCTCGTGGCGGGCGACCACGTCGCGCAGCGCGGCCCGCAGCGCCTGCTGGTCCAGTTCGCCGGTCAGCCGCAGGGCGGCGGGGAGGTTGTAGGTCGCGCTGGGGCCTTCGAGCTCGCCGAGGAACAGCAGCCGCTGCTGTGCGAAGGAGAGGGGCAGCCGGTCGGGGCGCTCCATGGGCACGACGGCGGCCCGCGCGCTGCCGACAGCTCCGAGGGCCGCGGAGAGAGCGGCGACGGTCGGGGTCTCGAAGAGCTGACGGATCGCCATCTCCACGCCGAGCGTCGAACGGGCCCTGCTGACCAGCCGGATGGCGAGCAGCGAATGCCCGCCCAGCTCGAAGAAGTCCTCATCGATGCCGACCCGCGCCACGCCCAGGATCTCGGCGAACAGCCCGCAGAGGATCTCCTCGCGCGGGGAGCGCGGTCCTCGCGTGGCGGGGGCGAGTCCGGCGTATGCCTGCTGGGTGCCGTAGTCGGGCGCGGGCAGGGCCTTGCGGTCCAGCTTCCCGTTCGGCGTCAGCGGCAGCGCGTCGAGGGCGACGAACGCGGAGGGAACCATGTAGTCGGGGAGCGAAGCGGCCAGGTGTGCGTGGAGTTCGGCGGAGCTGGGCGCCGCGTCGGCCGAGCCGTTGGGCACGACGTAGGCGGCGAGGCGCTTGTCGCCCGGCTCGTCCTCTCGCACGACCACGGCAGCACGCGACAGCGACGGATGCCCCGCCAACGCGGCCTCGATCTCGCCCAGTTCGATACGGAAACCGCGCAGCTTCACCTGATCATCCGCACGCCCCACATACTCGATGTCACCATCGGCACGACGACGCACCACATCCCCCGTGCGATACATCCGCCCACCGACCCGACCGAACGGGTCCGCGACGAACCGCTCCGCCGTCAACCCCGCCCGCCCGTGATAACCACGCGCCAGGACCACGCCCGCCACATACAGCTCACCCGGAACACCCACCGGCACCGGCTGCAACGACGAATCCAGCACATACGCACGGGTATTGGCGAACGGACGACCGACCGGAACCGGACCCAACGGAGTCGGCTCCCCGGGCGCGAGCCGGTACTCCAGGCAGTTCACCGTCGCCTCGGTCGGACCGTACGCATTGAAGACCGTCACATCCGGATGCGCCGCACGCCAACCGTCCAACACCTCACCGACCAGAGCCTCACCACCCAGAATCAGCGTCCCGGACGGCGACACCCCCTCCGGCAGCGCCTCCAGAATCGACAGATGACTCGGCGTGCCCTTCATAAAGGTCGGACGCGGACCCTCAACGGCCCCCTCATCCAACTCCGCCAACCGCACACACCCACCACTGACCAACGGCGTATACAGCGCGGTCACCGTCAGGTCGAACGCCAGCGGCGAGTGCACCAGCGACACACCCGCCACCGCATCCCCATACACCTCACGCGCCCGCACCAGATACGCACCCAGCGAGCGGTGCTCCACCACCACACCCTTCGGCACACCCGTCGAACCCGACGTATAGATCATGTACGCGGCGTGGGACTGCGCGGGGGCGTGCCCAAGGTTCTCGTCGGATACGCCGTCGAGCGCGAGGAATCCGACTTCCTCCTCGGTGAGGGTCAGGACCGGCCGGGAGTCGGCCAGCATGTGGGCGATGCGCTCGTCCGGGTACTCCGGGTCGACCGGCACGTACGCGCCGCCCGCCTTCAGCACCGCCAGCATCGCCACCACATTCTCCGCCGACC
>NZ_JBFAIV010000081.1:0-5678 GCF_040654875.1 Streptomyces sp. NPDC050610
GGTTGATAGGCCAGATATGGAAGCCTGGTAACGGGTGGAGTTGACTGGTACTAATAGGCCGAGGGCTTGTCCTCAGTTGCTCGCGTCCACTGTGTGGTTCCCGGGTTGCGAACAGTCGCACCGGTTGAACCAGTAATGCTTTACCATGCCGTTTCGCGGCATGGATTAATTAAAAAGTGTGCTTGTTCGCTAGGAACACCCGAAGGTGTTTCGGTGGTCATTGCGTTAGGGAAACGCCCGGTTACATTCCGAACCCGGAAGCTAAGCCTTTCAGCGCCGATGGTACTGCAGGGGGGACCCTGTGGGAGAGTAGGACGCCGCCGAACAATATTTCAAGGACCCTTGGTCCCAGCGTTCACGCTGGGACCAAGGGTCCTTTTTTGTTTTTTGTCGAAGCGCGCCGCTAAGCCGGGTGCGCGAGAATGACTGCGTTACCCGAAGACAGGAGTCACGACGATGTCCCCCAACTCTTCCGACGATCGGTCGGATCGCGAGCCTCGGCGCGGTGGTCCTCGCGGACCGCGCCGTGACGACACGCGTGGCGGCGGCCCCCGGCGTGACGACCGTCCGGCCTTCCGCCGTGACGATGACCGTTCGCGTGGGCCGCGTCAGGACGACCGTGGCGGTTTCCGGCGTGACGACCGTGGCGGCAGCGACCGGCGAGACGACCGGGGCCCGCGTCGTGACGATGACCGTGGCGGCCGGCCTGCCGGTGGCGGCGGCTACGGGCGCCGGGATGACCGTGGCGGCCGGCCCTCTGGCGGTGGCTTCGGTCAGCGTGACGATCGCGGTGGGTTCCGGCGGGATGACCGCGGGGGCGGTGACCGGCGTGACTGTCGCCCCGGTTTCCAGCGTGACGACCGTGGGCCGCGTCGGGATGACGACCGTGGCGGTTTCCGCCGCGACGACCGTGGCGGCGGCCCCCGGCGTGACGACCGTCCGGCCTTCCGCCGTGACGATGACCGTTCGCGTGGGCCGCGTCAGGACGATCGCGGCGGGTTCCGGCGCGACGACCGACGTGATGACCGTCGGGATGACCGGCGCGACGACCGTGGCGGCGGTGACCGGCGTGACAGTCGTCCTGGTTTCCAGCGTGACGACCGTGGGCCGCGTCGGGACGATGACCGGGGCGGGTTCCGGCGTGATGAGCGTCCGGGGTTCCGGCGGGATGACGATCGGGGGCGTGGGCCTCGTCGCGATGACCGTGGGGGCGGCGACCGTCCGCGTGGGCCGCGCCAGGACGACCGGGGCGGGTTCCGTCGCGACGACCGCCGGGATGACCGGCGCGACGACCGACGTGACGACCGTCCCGGTTTCCGGCGTGATGACCGGGCTCCGCGTCGGGATGACCGTGGGGGTCGGCCGTCCGGTGGGTTCCAGCGGGACGAGCGGGCTCCGCGTCGGGACGATGACCGGGGCGGGTTCCGTAGGGATGATCGGCGTGACGACCGTCGGGACGACCGGCGTTCTGGCTTCCCGCGTGATGACCGTGCTCCGCGGCGGGACGATGACCGTGGGGGCCGGCCGTCCGGTGGGTTCCGGCGGGATGACCGGGGCGGTGGCGACCGGCGGGATGGCGACCGTGGCGGTTACCGCGGTGGTCAGCGCCCTTCGCGGGATGACCGGCAGGGCGGCGGCGGGTACCGGGGGCGGGATGACCGCGGTTCCGGTGGGTCCGGGCGGCGCGACGACCGGGAGCGTGACCGGGAGCCCGTACGCCGGCTGCCGATCCCCGAGGACGTGACGGGTCACGAGATCGACCCGGATGTGCGGCAGGAGCTGCTGAGCCTGCCCAAGACCCTTGCCGAGGACGTCGCGAGGAACCTCGTGATGGTGGCGAATCTGCTGGACGAGGACCCGGAGCAGGCGTACGAGTACTCCCGTATCGCGCTGCGGCTCGCTTCCAGGGTCGCGGCCGTCCGTGAGGCGGCCGGGTTCGCCGCGTACGCCACCGGCAAGTACTCCGAGGCGCTGGCCGAGTTCCGGGCGGCGCGGCGGATGACCGGGTCCGTGGAGCTGTGGCCGGTCATGGCCGACTGCGAGCGCGGCATGGGCCGGCCGGAGCGGGCCATGGCGATGGCCGGCGAGCCCGAGGTGCAGCGGCTGGACAAGGCCGGGCAGGTCGAGATGCGGCTGGTCGCGGCCGGGGCCCGTAAGGACATGGGGCAGGCCGACGCGGCGGTGGTGACGTTGCAGGGCCCCGAGCTGGCCTCGAACTCGATCCAGCCGTGGACCGCCCGTCTCCGTTACGCCTACGCCGACGCGCTGCTGGAGGTGGGGCGCGAGGACGAGGCGCGCGAGTGGTTCGGGAAGGCGCTGGAGGCCGACCAGGGCGGTACGACGGACGCCTCCGACCGGCTCGCTGAGCTGGACGGCGTGGAGTTCGTGGACGCGTTGGGCGAGGAGGACGGCGAGGTCGAGGTCGAGGTCGAGGCGGAGGCCAAGGCTGAGGTCGAGGTCGATCCTGACGGTGGCGACAAGCACTGATCGCTGATGGTCGCGAGGGCGGGGACTCCGGTCGGAGTCCCCGCCCTCGTCGTATGGTCTCGGTGAGCCCTGCGGGCTACGGTGGGCCGATGGCGTCGATCAGGCAGGTCCAGGTCACTTTCGACTGTGCGGAACCCGAGCGGGTCGCCCGTTTCTGGTGCGAGGTGCTGGGATACGTGGTGCCTCCGCCGCCGGAGGGGTTCGCTACGTGGGACGCGTTCGATCGCTCGCTGCCGCCGGAGCAGCAGGGTTCGTCGTTCGCCTGTGTCGATCCCTCGGGTGTCGGCCCGCGGCTGTACTTCCAGCGCGTCCCCGAGGGCAAGGTCGTCAAGAACCGGGTGCATCTCGATGTGCGGGCCGGCACCGGGCTCGTGGGCGACGAGCGCCTCGCGGCGCTTGAGGCCGAGTGCGCACGGCTGGTCCCGCTGGGCGCGGTGTGCGTGCAGGTGCTGCATGCCGATGAAGTCAACGAGTCCTGCATCGCGATGCAGGACATCGAGGGCAACGAGTTCTGTCTCGACTGAGGGGCCGCGTCAGCCCAGTGCGAGGTTGCGGAGCACCAGGCCGGTGGCCGGTTTCGGGCCGAAGGACGTGGACTTGCGGGGCATGGTGACGCCCTGCTGGGCCAGTTCGCGTACGACCTCCTCGCGCACCGGGTGCATCAGTACGGCCGTGCCGCCGTGCCGTTCGGCCTGTTCGACGGCGGCCGACGCCTCGTGGATGTAGCCGATGTGCTCGGGGTCGTCCGGGACCTGCCAGACGTGTTCGAGCAGGGCCGAGTGCAGGACGGTCGCGTCGAGGGAGCGCCATGCCTGCGGCCGGCCGTCTGGGATCGTACGGGCCAGGAGGCCGGGGTCCGGCCGGTCGACGAGGTGGAAGCCGCCGTCGCCCGCGAGCAGGAAGGCGGTGCCGCCGGCCCGTGCCGCGTCCGAGAGGGCTTCGAGCGCCTCGGGCAGCGGCCCTTCGACGGTGCGGGTCCGGAAGGTGTCCGACACCGCGTCGAGGGCGTCCTTGACCGGGAGGCGGTGCAGGAGCCGGTGGATGGCCCGTACGAGCAGGGGGTAGCGGGCGGTGTCCACGAGGAGCACCAGGCCGTAGTCCCAGGGGCCGGGCGCGGCCTGTTCGGAGTGCACCCGCAGATACGTGGCCCAGCGGTGGTGGCCGTCGGCGATGAGGGCCTGGCGCTGGGAGAGGTCCTCGTCGATGCGGGCCAGGTCGGCCGGGTCGGTGAGGGACCACAGCCGGTGGGCGAAGCCGTCCTCGGTGGTGGTGGCGAGCAGCGGTTCGGTGCGGATCGTGCGCTCGATGACGGCGGTGGCGCCGGTGGCGGAACCGTTCCCGCGGTAGACGAAGAGGAGCGGTTCGAGGTTGGCGTAGGTGTCGCGCATGAGCGCGGCGCGGTCCTCGACGATGTGCGGCATCACGTCCTCGTGGGGGAGGACGACGCCCGCTTCGCGCGGGGTCAGGCGGAGGGCTCCGATGAGGCCGCGCTGGAGGGTGTGGCCGTCGTTCTGCTCGTACACGTAGAGCGCCGGTTCGGGGTCGGGGGCGAGGATGCCCTCTTCCTGCCAGCGGCGCAGGGTGTCGCCGGCCTGGCGGTGGCGGTCGGCGGCGGTGGCGGCCTGCGGGAGGATCAGGCGGACGATGTTGTGCGGATCGGACGTCTCCAGGTGGCGCAGGCCGTCCGGCCGTACGACCACGTCGTACGGGGGCGAGGTCACGGCGGCGAGGCTGCCGACCCGCTCCGGCACGTAGCGCAGCCCTCTGAAGGGGGCCAGTTGGAGACCCTGTCCGGCGTGCCCTGGAGTGCTCATTGGGAAATGTTATGTCGCATACCGGCATGAGCGATGATCGGGGGAGCCAGACACGGAAGCACGAGGAGCGCACGCCATGAACCAGACCGTCCGGACCAGCCCCGACGGCAGCGAGGAGCGGCTGAGCGCCGCCTACGACACCGCGTTGCTGGATCTCGACGGGGTGGTGTACGCGGGGGGCGAGGCGATCGCGCACGCCGTCGAGTCGCTGGGCACGGCGCGGGACGGCGGGCTGCGTCTGGCGTACGTCACCAACAACGCGGCGCGGACCCCGCAGACGGTCGCCGAGCATCTGACGCGGCTGGGCGTGGCGACGGAGGCGGCGGACGTGATCACCTCGGCGCAGGCCGTGGCGCGGCTGATCGCCGATCAGGTCCCGGCGGGGGCACGGGTGTTGGTGATCGGCGCGGAGGGGCTGGAGGTCGCGCTGCGGGAGCGCGGGCTGGAGCCGGTGTTCTCCGCCGACGACGACCCGGCGGCGGTGGCTCAGGGGTACGGCGGGCCGGGCATGACGTGGGAGCGGTTGCAGGAGGCGTCGTACGCGGTGGCGCGGGGCGTGCCGTGGTTCGCCTCCAACACCGATCTGACGATTCCGAGCGCGCGCGGGATCTCGCCGGGGAACGGGGCGGCGGTGGAGGTCGTACGGATCGCCACGGGGGCCGATCCGCAGGTGGCGGGGAAGCCGTTGCCTCCTATGCACCGGGAGACGGTGCTGCGGACGGGGGCTTCGCGGCCGTTGGTGGTGGGGGATCGCCTGGATACGGATATCGAGGGGGCTTATGTGGGGGGTGTGGATTCGTTGCTGGTGCTGACGGGGGTTACGTCGGCGGGGGCTCTGCTGGCGGCTTCGCCTCGGCATCGGCCTACGTATGTGGCTTTGGATTTGCGGGGGTTGCTGGAGTCCCAGCCGGTGGTTTCGGCGGAAGGGGACGTTTTTGTCTGTGGGGGGTGGGCTGCTTCTGTCGAGGGCGGGAAGTTCGTGCTTTCGGGGGATGGGGCGGCCGTTGACGGGCTGAGGGCGTTGTGCGGGGCCGCCTGGTCCTTGGCCGGGGAGCAGGTTTGTGAGGTGGACTCGGGGGAGGTTTTGGGGCGGTTGGGGTTGTAGCCCGGGGGATTTCTTCCCCACCCCGCCCCTTCCCGTAACCGGGGCGCTGCCCCGGGCCCCGGTCCTCAAGCGCCGGACGGGCTGGAGGGGGCCGGGCGGGGGGTGTCCTCAAGCGCCGGACAGGCTTGAGGGGGGTCGGGTGGGGAGTGTCCTCAAGCGCCGGACGGGCTGGATTCGGCTGGGCGGGGGGGGGTGGGGGGGGCACGTAGGAGTATAACAAAAGAGAAAACCACAAAAACACAAAAAACAAAAAGTCTAAATCTTTAGTATTT
>NZ_JBFAIV010000082.1:0-4921 GCF_040654875.1 Streptomyces sp. NPDC050610
GGCGCCATGGCATTCGCATCGTGGTCCTCTTCCCCTGACAGCAATGGCGATCATGGTCGCCCGTGGTCGGCCAGCATGACACGGCGTTCCGGCCGCCGCAGACAGTGAGCGGGCCGACCGCCTGAGCCTGGTCGCTCAGCAACACGACCGGCGCCACATCACCTGGACCCCGTTCGCCGAAGTCCCCTGCAGCGAACGGCAGAGTGGCAGGGTCCCCGCCCGCGCCACCGCCACTCCTCGGCACCGCGACCGACGGTGCCGAACCGGACCAAAAACCGAATCGAGAGGCACATGACCGAGACCGAGCGTGTTGGGAATATCCGCTGCACCGCCGACACCATCGCCCTCACGCGCCACCCTCGCCTGCGCGCGCTGCTGAGCCGCGTCGTGGGGCGCACTCCCTACCGCCACGTCCTGCTGAGCCAGCGCGACAGGCCGCCGTACGAGAGCACGTGGGCCATCCCCGGTGGCCATGTGGATCCCGGAGAGACGGGCACCCGCGCGAGCGCGCGGGAGCTCCTGGAGGAGACCGATGTGGTGGTCTCGCCGGCCGACCTCGTCTTCGTCGGGATCTTTGACGAGCCCGACCGATACCCGCGGGGCCAACACATCGGCGCCGCTTTCGCCTTCATCGTCCCCGACGGCACCCCGGCTACCGCCGGGGACGACGCCCGCACCGCGCAGTGGCGGCCCGTGGATTCCCTGCCGCCGCTGACGTTCGACCACGCTGAGATCCTCAGCAAGGCCGTGGGACCCGCCATCCGGAGGCTTCGCCGCGGTGCACCGGGCCTCCGCCACCACCCAGCACCGCGCTGCCGAACTGGCTGCTGAGGCCGGTGGTCAGTGGACCTACGTCACCTCCTGCGGCCTCGACGCCAACCAGCGCATCGCCCAACCGCACGCCCAACTGCTCCCTCGCGCTGCCGGCGACGGCCTTGCCCTCCCCTGGACGCGTCCCACCAGCGAATAGAGGCATGCTTGATGAGGCCTTTCGCCCTCCGTCGCGGTCACGTACCCGGCACCCATGCCCGGCGAAGGCCGTCACTGCGGAGCCGGGCCGAGCGGTTGGCGACCGTATAGGTCAGTTGAGGCCGACCCGGTACACCCTGCGCCGGCGTGGGTGCTCCCCAACGCCCAGAGACTTCCGCTGTGAGCGGTCGTGTAGCTGAGATCCTCGGGGCCGAGGGAGAGCTTCCCGAGCTTTTCCCTCGCGCCGCCGCGGGATGCCTGCACGCTGACCCGCGGTGCCGGGTTCCTCGGCGTTAGCGGAGTAGTAGGCACTACCGCCCACACTGACCGCGCCTTGGACCCTGGCCGTCCGCAGCTCCCAACTGCTGTCGGAATACTCGTCGGCGAGGTAGCCGGACGCAGCCAGATTCCAGCGCGCGGCGCGCCCCTGCTCGTCAGGCCGGTACTCGCTGGAGACGATGGAGGTCGTCGCCCCCTGGGTACGGTCGAGTGAGAGCTGCGAGTACTGGAAGCCGGACGCTGCTACGTTCTCGTATATGTGGTGCAGCAGAAGCACGTAGTTGCACCCGTACGCGCAGTACTGCCCGTTCCGGTAGCCGAACCGGTTCCGGGCCGCGGCCCCGCCGGTCACCCTCACCGTCTTCGTGACGTCGAAGACGCTCATGCCGCCGCGCCTGACCGGGATGCTTGAGCCCGGCCTGTTCGCGATGTAGAGGAAGTCGCCGACCCATCCCATGTCGCCCGCGTGGATCTCCACCGGCCGGTAGGTGCGACGGCTGCCTGCCTGGGCCTGGCGGAGTTCGACCAGGAGCACGCGCTGGTATTTCGGGTTCCTGGGGTCCCCGGTGATGTCGAGGAAGGTGTCTCGGGCACCGCGTGACTCGTAGTCGCCTTTCCCGTACCCGGGAGGCACCCACTGAATACCAGAGCTCCCCCGGCAGAGAGCTCGACTCGCACCGCACCCGACTTCCCAAAAACCGAAACATGCCCGCACCCTGGGCGGCCGGACACCGACGCACCCGTCGCTGATCTGAACCTCCCTGAGGTCCGAGACCACCCAGGCCTCGCCGTCCTCGACGCCGGCTTCAACCGCATCGCCCGCCGAACATGAGTGCGAGGACGGGTGCCTACGCGGCCTCAACGATTTCCAAGTGGCGCAGCAGTTCCTCGGCGATCTGCTCCCGGCCGCCCTTTGCGGGGATGTGCCAATCGGTTGCGATACCCGCCTCCATGGCCAGTTCCGTGGTGAAGAGAATGGAGTCGGGCTTGGGCAGAAAGCTGTCACGCAGCCATTCGATGAACACGGCGGCCTGCGGAGCGGCGATGTCGACGAGGTAGAGGCAGTCACGGCCGTGCACGGTGGCGGCCCCGTCGAACACCGTGCCATCGTCGGCCGTGCCCCAGAAGGACAGGTAGGGCTCGCCACCGTGGATATTGTCCTGCCGGACTCGGGCACGGGCTCCCGGGAACGCCTCCTTGAGGGCGTCGCCCAGCCTCTCCAGACCGAGCTGCCACGCGTGCGGGTCCTGGCCGGGAGCGTAGACGAGATAGGTGGTCTCGTAGTCGTCCAGGTCGGAATTCGACACAGGGTCCTCCTTGCGGCGCGGTTCTATGGTTCGTAGCGAGAGTTTCCTTTGACGCCCTGAAGGGCCATCAAGGTCTGCCAATAGGCTGTAGCGGATTTGTCGTTGGTGATGATCTCAAGGCCGCGGAACTGCTTGTGCTCGAGCATCGCCTGACGGTACTTCTCCAGCTCGGACTTATCCCTGCCGACCAGGACGTCCTTCCTGTTCCACTTCTTCGTGCCGTCGGCCTTGTATTCGTCCTCCTCCTCGAACGTGGAGGGCTTGCGCCAGACGGATTTGTCCTCGCAATTCGGCTTCTTCACATACTTGGCATCGATCATCATGCCGTCGTCGGCGCGCATGCCGTCGGCAGAGATCGTCTCCTTCTCGAACGCCTTGGGCAGCGGCACGAGCCGCTCCGGGTACCCGGCCACCCGGAGCTGGTAGGCGTTCTCCGGCTTGGACGGATCTGTGCCGGCGCCCGCGAACCCGGCCGGCTTAAGCGAGTTGACCCGCGTCGTGAACTCCTTCCGTTCCGCCGGTGACAGGAGCACAGGCGGAGGGACCGGCACCGGCGGCAGCGGCGGCGGCAGCGGCAGCGGCAGCGGCACCCAGGGAACGCTGGGGTCGGGGACCTTGTAGCTGGCCGGGACGATGCCTAGCATGCCGCGGGGGCGGAGGCGAGTATCAGCGGCGCGGGCTGCAGCGGGGGCAGCGCCGGCATCATCGGCGGATGTCACCCCGGCGGCTGCGGGCCGCCGCCCGGCACCGTCACGCGCCCCTGCGAGGCCTCCAGCGCATGCGCGACGTCGCCGAGGGCGTGGATGTGCGGGTCGCTGGTGACGGCGAGGTGCAGGCCGCCGTCGTCGCCGTTGCCGCCGAAGATCGGTGAGTCCCAGGGGGCGTCGATACGGAAGAAGTCCGCTTTGTGGGTGAGGATCTCCCGCAGCGCGGTGTCGATGTGGTCCGCGTACTGGTCGCACGCCTTCGACAACTGGACGCACGCGCCGACGAGGTTCGCGACGAGGTTCGCGACGAGGGGCTCGTCCTCCCGCACCCGCTCGGGCGGGTCGCCGAATCCGACGGTGCGCTTGAAGTACTGATCGAAGGCCATCGCGGCCTCCCCGGCGTGGGCCTTGTCGGCGGTGCGGGCGCTGGCCTGCGCGCCCTGGAGGAACCGTGTCATCAGTTCCCCGGCCCGTCGCCACGTCCCGGCGACCTCGCGGACCCGGTCGGCGTCCCCGCGGTAGCGGTCGCCGCCCGGCGCGTACTGGTCGTGCCAGGCGGTGTCCCCGATGACCTCCGGCAGCTCCTTGCCCAGCCGCAGAAACGACTGCGTGCAGTCCGCTCCCGGATCTCCCACGCCCTCGGTCGCATCCTCCTGCGCCCCCAGAAGTGCGGCGATGTGCCGGTCGGTGACCATGAACTCGCGGGCCGTCCGCATGAGGGCCTTGTCGGTCGCGCCCATCACATAGGCGCTGAAGCCCATCTGGTCGAGCGCCGTGGCCGCCGCGGGCTCGTAGACCTCCGCGAACGCCCGGCCCGCTTCGTCGTCCCCGGCCATGCCCTTCTGCTTGTCGAGTTCGCCGCCGACGGCGATGGTGGTGTCTCGCGTCCCCACCATGACGATGTCGACCATCCCCATCGACGCTTTGATCATTCCTGAGGCCGTCAGCCTCAGCCCCTCCCCAGCGATACCCACGCCGGCCCCTCCCCGGTCCGGCGCCCCACCGTTCTACCCCACCGTGATCGGCTGTGCTACGGCGGGTAGTGACTTGCGGATGCAGCCGGGAGGCGCACCCGGAGGAACATCTCGTATAACTTCTACAAGGACGACCGGATCATGGATAAAGATACTTTCTGGGGCAAGGTGGGCTAAGACCATGACTACGTCCACCGAACCTCACTACGTCACCCACCACGGGTACTGGGCCCTCGAACCACCGGCCAGCGTGATCCATGGCGGCGGCCTCAACGGGAACGGGCTGGTCTGGCCGGGCAAGGGGGCCGCCACGATCATCACCGGGCTGGCCGACTGGCCAACTGGGACGAGATCGTCGACGTCAGCGTGCGGTTTGAGACAGGTGAAGCCCGCCTGGACAGCCTCGACGAGCCCCTCGACGAAGACCGCGTAGGCCTCCCGGTCTCCGGCACCGGCTCCGGCTGGTACCGCATTCGCGTCCACGCCCGCAGCCACGGCTCCGGCCCCGGCGTCGAACTCAACGACCAGGACCTTGACGAGGAACCCGTCGAGGAACACCTGATCCAGTCCTGGCCTGCGCCCGAAGCGCCCTAGGGCCTGTATTGAGTTGTGGTCACTGAGTGGTTTGGGTGAGGTCTTTGATCCAGATCATGGAGGCGCGGAGGTGGAGTCCGGCGAGGTAGCT
>NZ_JBFAIV010000083.1:0-4911 GCF_040654875.1 Streptomyces sp. NPDC050610
CGTCATCGCCCTCAACGGCTTCGACGGACACCAGCCCTACACCCCCGAAGAAGTCCGCGAAGCACTCCAGATCGGCCCCGACGCACCCATCATCACCACCGATGCCCGGCAGCGCGGCGAGACCAAGAGCGCGCTCATCACGCTCGTCGAGCACGCCCTGATGGCGCGGCTCAAGTAGCGCTGCGCGGACGGCAGTTGCACGGGGCGTCACGGAGCCGGCGGGAACGGCTGCGGGCGGGCCGCGCGGTGCGTTACGGCATGTTGCCGTGTTCATAACGTTTCGACAGAGAATTGGCCGGGCGCGACTACAGGTCGCGCCCGGCCGATTGCGCTCTGTTTATGTTTTCCCCGCCTTTTGGCGGCCCTCGGTCTTAATGCCCGTTTTATGTTGGACATTTCCAGCCCCCGGACCGTTGCCCCGGTGTTTGGAATGCACCCGCCTGACGTGCTGCAATTCCCGGACCCGAGCGGTAATGGCTCAGGGGGAGACCGGCACCGAGCGGGTGCCGACGCCGAGGGGTTGTTGGTCGAGTGAGGCGAAGCACAGCGAGCGCCGCGGAGCAGGCGCGGGGGAATTTCACCCCGCCGCCGCGCGCGGCGGCATCGTATGCCGACGCGTCCGAGACCCCCGCGACCGGTAGCCGCCGGTCGCCCCGCAACTGGCGCGTCTCCACCCGGCTGACCGCGATCCTCCTCATACCGGTGCTGATCGCCCTCGCCTTCGGCGGCCTCAACTTCAAGTCGTCGCTGGACGCCTGGCGGCAGGCGCGGGACACGGAGCGCGTGGCGGATCTCGTACAGGTTGCGTCGTTCTACAGTCACTCGCTGAGCCACGAGCGCGACAGCACCACCGCACTGTTGCTCGAAGGCCACCGCGACTTCCCGCTGGTCAAGGCGGCGTACATAGCTACGGACAGAGCGAAGCAGGCTTTCCACAATCGTGCGGCCCATATGCCGGACACTCCCTCTCTCAAGCGGCGCCTGAAGGCGTTCGCCGAAGCCGAGAAGGCGCTACCGGAGGTGCGCAAGACCGCGTACGCGGGGTCCGCGGCCGCCGGGGTGCGCACGGAAGATGCCTACACGTCCATCCAGCGCCCGCTGCTGGAGTTCGCCGATGAGCTGGGCGCGGGCGACACCGCCTCCTACGGCCGTGCCGTCCACGCGCTCTCCCTCGCCAAGTCCGCCGAGTCGCTCCAGCGCGCCATCGGCACGCACCTGCTGGTGAAGCCGGGCCCGAGCGAGCAGGACCGCAAGACCCAGCTGGCGGCGTTCGACGCGTACCGCTCTCTGGAAAAGATCGCGTTCGACGCGTACGCCTCCGGCGGCACCGATGAGGGCGTCAAGCGGCTCAAGGACACCATGGCCCACGAGCGGCAGATCATGGGGGGCGACACCAGACCGGAGGAGCAGCGGAGGATGGCCGACGCCATCGCCGCCGGCTCCTCACCGCAGCAGCTCAAGGACGCGCACGTCACCCCCATCAAATGGGAGAACCAGTCGTCCATGACGTTCTCCGCCTACCGAGCGGGCGAGGACCACCTCGTACGCGAGGCGCTGGCCGCGTCGGGGCGGATCTCCTCCGACGCCAAGCGCGACGCCATCGTCAACGGCGCCGTCGTAGCCGCCGCCCTGCTCGTGGCCCTCGTGGTGTCCGGCCTGATGGCCCGTTCGATGAGCCGCTCGATGCGGCGGCTGCGCAGCGCCGCCTTCGAGGTCGCCGAGCAGCGGCTGCCGGCCGTCGTCGACCAGCTCTCGCGTACGGCTCCGGAACGGGTGGACACCCGGGCGCTGCCGATCCCGGTCACCACGCGCGACGAGATCGGCGAGGTGGCCCGCGCCTTCGACCAGGTGCACCGCGAGGCCGTGCGGCTCGCCGCCGAGCAGGCGCTGCTGCGGTCCAACGTCAACACCATCTTCACCAACCTCTCGCGCCGCAACCAGCACCTGATCGAGGGTCAGCTCGCGGTCATCTCCGGCCTGGAGAGCACCGAGGCCGACACGGGCCGGCTGGAGAGCCTCTACCGGCTGGACCACCTGGCCACCAGGATGCGCCGCAACGGCGAGAACCTGCTCGTTCTCTCGGGCGAGCGGCCCAGCCGCCGTTGGGACCGGCCGGTACCGCTCGTGGACGTGCTGCGCGCCGCCTCCGCCGAGGTGGAGTCGTACGCGCGCATCGAGCTGACCGGGGTGGCGGACTGCGAGATCCACGGCGCCGCCGTCGCCGACCTCGTGCACCTGCTCGCCGAGTTGCTGGAGAACGCCACCGCCTTCTCCTCGCCGCAGACGAAGGTCGCGGTGACGGCGACGCGGCTGCCGGACGGCCGCGTCATGATCGAACTCCATGACCAGGGCATCGGCCTGACCGCCGAGGACTTCGCGGACATCAACCACCGGCTCGCCAACCCGCCGAGCGTCGACGTCGCGGTCTCCCAGCGGATGGGCCTGTTCGTGGTCGGCCGGCTCTCGGAGCGGCACGGCATCCGCGTCCAGCTGCGCCCCTCGGGCGAACAGGGCGGCACCACCTCGCTGGTGATGCTGCCGGACGCGATCACGCGCGGCGGGGGCGGCGAGGAGGCGGGGCCGCAGGACGGCGCCGCCACCGCGCTCGACGCGCCCGCGCCGGGCGGTTCGGCGCAGGGATCGCCGCTCAGTGACGACCGGCTGTACGAGCAGTCGTACAACCAGCCCGAGCGGCCGTACGAGCCTTCGAACGCCCCGTCGCACACGCAGTCTTACAGCTCCTCCCCCGAGCGGCCCGCGGCGTATCCGGAATCCCCTTTCGAGGGATCGGCGCACTCCGGCGCAGCGGCCTCCGACGAGCCTCAGCACCCCGCTCACCAGGGCGAGTGGAGCGAGTCAGGGTCGTATGGGGCGGCGTATGACGAGGGTTACGGAAGGGAATCGGAGCCCTCGTCCGACGCTGACGCGACAGCGCGGGAGCGCGTAGAGTTTGACCATCCGGGCGTTTCCCCGAGCGGCTCCCACCCGATGACCGGCGCCGGCTTTCCGCGCCGCGGCACCCAGTGGCAGCAGCCCGAGGAAACGGCAGGGGAGCCGGAGCAGCCTCCGCAGGGAGAGGCCCCCGACTGGCAATCGGCGAACGACGAGCGCTGGCAGAAGGCCGAGCGGCTCCGTGAGCCGAAGGCCGGCGGAGTCACCCCCTCCGGTCTGCCCCGGCGGGTGCCCAAGGCGAACCTCGTCGAAGGCACCGCGGAGCAGACACCGCAGGGCGGCCCCCAGCTGTCCCGCGCCCCCGAGGACATCCGCGGCAGGCTGAGCAATCTGCGCCGCGGCGTCCAGCAGGGCCGCGGTGTCCAGCAAGGGCGCAACGCGGGGGCCGAGAGCGGCTCCCCCGAGCACAATGACCGACAGGGCTTCGGCCCCGGCAGCACCTACGATCAGGAGCGTTAGTGTGAGCCCGATGAGCCAGGCGGCGCAGAACCTGAACTGGTTGATCACCGGTTTCGTGGACAACACCCCAGGGGTCTCCCACACGGTCGTGGTCTCCGCCGACGGACTGCTATTGGCGATGTCCGAAGGTTTCCCGCGCGACCGCGCCGACCAATTGGCGGCCGTCGCCTCCGGCCTGACCTCCCTCACCGCCGGGGCCTCCCGGATCTTCGAGGGCGGCAGCGTCAACCAGACCGTGGTGGAGATGGAGCGCGGCTTCCTCTTCATCATGTCCGTATCCGACGGTTCTTCACTGGCCGTGCTCGCCCACCCTGAGTGCGACATCGGCCTCGTCGGCTACGAAATGGCCCTGCTCGTCGACCGGACCGGCAGCGTACTGACCCCCGACCTCCGCGCCGAATTGCAGGGCAGCCTGCTGAACTAGCAGACAGGCAGTGCGTTTCGCGCCACCGAGCTTTACAGTTCGGTGGCGCGACCCCGCAGCGATAAGGCAAGTTGGAGGAGGAAGACGTGGCAACGCCCCCCGGCGGATACCCGTACGGCAATGGTCAGCAGGGTGAGCCCCCGCTGAACCGCTTCAACTTCCCCTCCGCACCGAGCCCCCAGGCCCCGCCGGAGCCCCCGCGACAGCCCGAGTCGCAGCGGCCGCGGCGCCTGGACCGCCAGCGGCAGTGGCAGCAGCCGGACCAGCGGGGTGCGTACGCGCCCTACGAAGCCGCGTCCGCCGCACCCGCCGCGCCCTCGGAAGCCCGCATCGAGCCGATGGAGCCGGCGTGGTACGCGCCGGAGCCCTCGTCGGACACGGGCGACGGACACAACCCGCTGGTCAGGCCGTACGCCATGACCGGCGGGCGGACCAGGCCGCGCTACCAGCTCGCCATAGAGGCGCTGGTGCACACGACGGCCCAGCCCTCCCAACTCCAGGGGCAGCTGCCGGAACACCAGCGCATCTGCCACCTGTGCCGCGAGATCAAGTCGGTCGCCGAGATCTCCGCGCTCCTCACCATTCCCCTCGGCGTGGCCCGAATCCTCGTTGCCGACTTGGCAGAGGCCGGGCTCGTCGCCATCCATCAGCCCGGCGGCGACGAGACCGCCGGCGGCCAGCCTGACGTGACACTGCTCGAAAGGGTGCTCAGTGGACTTCGGAAGCTCTAGCGGCGAGCCACCTGCCCGCTCCACCACCTCCGCGAAGATCGTGGTGGCGGGAGGCTTCGGCGTGGGCAAGACGACCTTCGTCGGCGCGGTCTCGGAGATCAACCCGCTGCGCACCGAAGCCGTGATGACCTCCGCCTCCGCGGGGATCGACGACTTGACGCACGCGCCGGACAAGACCACCACGACGGTGGCCATGGACTTCGGCCGCATCACCTTGGACCAGGACCTGATCCTGTACCTGTTCGGCACACCCGGCCAGGACCGCTTCTGGTTCATGTGGGACGACCTGGTACGCGGCGCCATCGGCGCCGTCGTCCTCGTCGACACCCGCCGCCTCGCCGACTG
>NZ_JBFAIV010000084.1:1654-2886 GCF_040654875.1 Streptomyces sp. NPDC050610
CGGGTGGCTGGTCGTTGCTTGAGAACTGCACAGTGGACGCGAGCATCTGTGGCCAAGTTTTTAAGGGCGCACGGTGGATGCCTTGGCACCAGGAACCGATGAAGGACGTGGGAGGCCGCGATAGTCCCCGGGGAGCCGTCAACCAGGCTTTGATCCGGGGGTTTCCGAATGGGGAAACCCGGCAGTCGTCATGGGCTGTCACCCGCTGCTGAACACATAGGCAGTGTGGAGGGAACGCGGGGAAGTGAAACATCTCAGTACCCGCAGGAAGAGAAAACAACCGTGATTCCGGGAGTAGTGGCGAGCGAAACTGGATGAGGCCAAACCAGTCACGTGTGATACCCGGCAGGGGTTGCGTGGTTGGGGTTGTGGGATCTCTCTTTTGCAGTCTGCCGGCTGTGAGGCAAGTCAGAAACCGTTGGTGTAGGCGAAGGACATGCGAAAGGTCCGGCGTAGAGGGTAAGACCCCCGTAGCTGAAACATCAACGGCTTGTTTGAGAGACACCCAAGTAGCACGGGGCCCGAGAAATCCCGTGTGAATCTGGCGGGACCACCCGCTAAGCCTAAATATTCCCTGGTGACCGATAGCGGATAGTACCGTGAGGGAATGGTGAAAAGTACCGCGGGAGCGGAGTGAAATAGTACCTGAAACCGTGTGCCTACAAGCCGTGGGAGCGTCGCGCATCGAGCTTGCTCGGTGCGTCGTGACTGCGTGCCTTTTGAAGAATGAGCCTGCGAGTTTGCGGTGTGTTGCGAGGTTAACCCGTGTGGGGAAGCCGTAGCGAAAGCGAGTCCGAATAGGGCGTTTAGTAGCGCGCTCAAGACCCGAAGCGGAGTGATCTAGCCATGGGCAGGTTGAAGCGGAGGTAAGACTTCGTGGAGGACCGAACCCACCAGGGTTGAAAACCTGGGGGATGACCTGTGGTTAGGGGTGAAAGGCCAATCAAACTCCGTGATAGCTGGTTCTCCCCGAAATGCATTTAGGTGCAGCGTCGTGTGTTTCTTGCCGGAGGTAGAGCACTGGATAGGCGATGGGCCCTACCGGGTTACTGACCTTAGCCAAACTCCGAATGCCGGTAAGTGAGAGCGCGGCAGTGAGACTGTGGGGGATAAGCTCCATGGTCGAGAGGGAAACAGCCCAGAGCATCGACTAAGGCCCCTAAGCGTACGCTAAGTGGGAAAGGATGTGGAGTCGCAGAGACAACCAGGAGGTTGGCTTAGAAGCAGCCACC
>NZ_JBFAIV010000084.1:2982-4396 GCF_040654875.1 Streptomyces sp. NPDC050610
GGTGAGACCTGATGCCGAGCCGATTGTGGTGAAGTGGATGATCCTATGCTGTCGAGAAAAGCCTCTAGCGAGTTTCATGGCGGCCCGTACCCTAAACCGACTCAGGTGGTCAGGTAGAGAATACCGAGGCGTTCGGGTGAACTATGGTTAAGGAACTCGGCAAAATGCCCCCGTAACTTCGGGAGAAGGGGGGCCATTCCTGGTGATAGCACTTGCTGCTTGAGCTGGGGGTGGCCGCAGAGACCAGCGAGAAGCGACTGTTTACTAAAAACACAGGTCCGTGCGAAGCCGTAAGGCGATGTATACGGACTGACGCCTGCCCGGTGCTGGAACGTTAAGGGGACCGGTTAGCTCCATTTCGGTGGGGCGAGGCTGAGAACTTAAGCGCCAGTAAACGGCGGTGGTAACTATAACCATCCTAAGGTAGCGAAATTCCTTGTCGGGTAAGTTCCGACCTGCACGAATGGCGTAACGACTTCTCGACTGTCTCAACCATAGGCCCGGTGAAATTGCACTACGAGTAAAGATGCTCGTTTCGCGCAGCAGGACGGAAAGACCCCGGGACCTTTACTATAGCTTGATATTGGTGTTCGGTTCGGCTTGTGTAGGATAGGTGGGAGACTGTGAAGCTATGGCGCCAGCCGTGGTGGAGTCGTCGTTGAAATACCACTCTGGTCGTGCTGGATGTCTAACCTGGGTCCGTGATCCGGATCAGGGACAGTGTCTGGTGGGTAGTTTAACTGGGGCGGTTGCCTCCTAAAGAGTAACGGAGGCGCCCAAAGGTTCCCTCAGCCTGGTTGGCAATCAGGTGTTGAGTGTAAGTGCACAAGGGAGCTTGACTGTGAGACCGACGGGTCGAGCAGGGACGAAAGTCGGGACTAGTGATCCGGCGGTGGCTTGTGGAAGCGCCGTCGCTCAACGGATAAAAGGTACCCCGGGGATAACAGGCTGATCTTCCCCAAGAGTCCATATCGACGGGATGGTTTGGCACCTCGATGTCGGCTCGTCGCATCCTGGGGCTGGAGTCGGTCCCAAGGGTTGGGCTGTTCGCCCATTAAAGCGGTACGCGAGCTGGGTTTAGAACGTCGTGAGACAGTTCGGTCCCTATCCGCTGTGCGCGTAGGAGTCTTGAGAAGGGCTGTCCCTAGTACGAGAGGACCGGGACGGACGAACCTCTGGTGTGCCAGTTGTCCTGCCAAGGGCATGGCTGGTTGGCTACGTTCGGAAAGGATAACCGCTGAAAGCATCTAAGCGGGAAGCCTGCTTCGAGATGAGGGCTCCCACCAACTTGATTGGTTAAGGCTCCCAGTAGACGACTGGGTTGATAGGCCAGATATGGAAGCCTGGTAACGGGTGGAGTTGACTGGTACTAATAGGCCGAGGGCTTGTCCTCAGTTGCTCGCGTCCACTGTGT
>NZ_JBFAIV010000085.1:0-4114 GCF_040654875.1 Streptomyces sp. NPDC050610
ATTTCCCGCTGGATGGCGGGCGTCTTTCCTTGGACCACAGACGCGTGACTCCCGCGTCGTGCGCCGGAGTTGCGTAAATGATCTTACATGGTCCGGGACGCTCCGGTGACCGCGTCCGGGGGAGGGGAGGGGCCGGTGGTGATCGTCGCCAGGGTGAGGCCGCGTTACCGCCGCGCCGATGACTGCTCTTGCTCTCTTGCTCTCTGGCGCGCTGCCGTGTGCTCCGCGCGCAGAGTCGGTTCCCCGAGTGGTGCTGTCTTTCAACGGACCGATGGGTTCACTGGCGCGAGCTGTGAGACTTGGCGAATTCCACCAGCCCCGCGAAGCCTTCGGCGGTCAGTGTGAGGTGCGGGCCGGCCGGGCTCTTGCTGTCACGGACGAGGAACTCACCAGTGGCTGCCGCGTGCTCCGGTGCCCATTCGATGCACTCCGCGCCCTGGCCGTTGCTGTGGCTGCTCTTTACCCAGGTCAGGGACGGCGCGTTCGCGTCAGGAGTCAATGTCATCCTCATACTCTTCCAGGTACCTGTGGAGCAGAGCCACGCTCTCCCTGCTGTCGAGGGCCTTCGACCGGGCGATGTCGAAAAGTGTTGTCAGCTCCAGCACATCGGCCGGGGCATCCACTGACGTGCCGGACGCGAACGACTCGACGTAAGCGAAGGTCACGCCATCACGACGGGTGAGCAAGCTCAAGCTACCGCCCAATAGGGGGTGGACTCCATGTGAGAAGGGAAGCACTTGGACCCGCACGGCGCTGTTCTGCTCGATCGTGTCGAGTATGTGCCGGATCTGTTGCGCCATGATCGCCGGGCCGCCCACGGGGCGGCGCAGGGCTGCCTCGTCCATGATCGCCCAGTACAGCGGGGACGTTTGCGACTCCAGTACTGCGCGGCGGTGCACCCGTGCGTTCACCTGTAGCGCGACCTTCTCGGCGTCCTTGCCGGGCATTGACTCGACGAACAGGGCGGACGCGTACGGCTCCGTCTGGAGCAGGCCAGGTACGACGCTGCTGTTGAAAGTCTGGATGCGGGCGGCGCGCTTCTCCTCCTCCAGCACCTTCCGTCCGTACACAGGGACCTCGGCGGCTACAGCCACCGCAAGCAGTTCGGAGAACAGCCCGTCCGTCCCGTAGAAGTCGTCAAGGGCCTCCGCCAAGGCGGCGGATGGGAGTTGCTCACCCCTCTCGACGCGGCTCAGGTATGTGTGCGGGTAGCCCAATTTCTCGGCGAGCCCACGCAGTGAAAGACCTGTCTTCGCCCGTGCTCGTGCCGCTCGGCCGGCGAGCATTCCCGCTGGTGAAGCGGGCATCACGTCGGGTTCCGGCTCTAGCTCCACTCCGCTGCCTCCTCTCAAGAACTCGTATACTCAGCGTACTTGGTCACACACAGTCCGTGTGTGGCGGCCGCTCTTCCGGTAAGACTGAGGCGTCCAGGGTTGTACCCCGCAGGGGTGTGGGCCGGGCGGTTGGGGCGGTCGGAGTGGTCGGAGTGAAACCGCGGCGACGGAACCGGCGGCACTCCTCCTCGCAGGTTCTCGCCCCGGCCGCGCGTCACCTCGCCGCGGATCAAGAGAAGACCATCCAACGACCCGCCTGAAAAGTGGAGTTGGATACCCTCGCGCCCATCCGGGGCCGAGGGTCGGCAAGAGCAGGAAACGAGGATGTCATGAGCACTGCGCCCGCCCTTCCGTTCGGGGTCCGGCACCTGGTGTCACCGCCGGAGAACACCAGCGAGGACCCAGTGATCACCTACAGCGACGCGCTCCAGATGAACGTGTCCGCCGAGGGGAACCCGTGGCACGCGATCACGGCGGAGATGCCCGAGACGCAGACCGAGACCAGCAACGGCGACAGCAACTCTCCGGGCTCCGACAGCGGAACCGACCTGTACTGACATGGGTGCGATCCTCATCCTCACGGGCCGGGACGATCTCACGGCCGATGCTGTGGTCGAGGAGCTGGCGAAAAGAGGTGAGGAAGTCGTCAGGTTCGACACCGCCGACTTCCCCACTGCTTCCCGCCTGGCCGTCTCCCTCACCGGGGACGGCTGGGCGGGACTGCTCGCCGGCTCCCGCAGAGTCAGGCTCGAATCGGTCAAGTCGGTGTGGTGGCGACGCCCGAACGAGTTCCGTACCCCCGACGACTGGCCCGGTGTCGCCCGGGCACTGGCCCTGTCCGAAGCGCGGTCCGGGCTGCTGGGCGTGCTCGGTTCCCTGCCCGTCCGCTGGATCAACCATCCCGCAGCCGACGCAGCGGCGAACTACAAGCCGAGGCAACTCGCCGTTGCCGCACGCGTCGGACTCGACGTGCCCCGATCCGTGATCACGTCCGACCCCGACCACGCCCGCGAGTTCATTGGGGCCGATCAGGTCGTCTACAAGGGGCTCGGAGGCGGGGTGCTCGGCCCCGGAGGCAAGCGGCAGTTCCTGCCCGTGGCGCTCGTCTCTGCCGACGAGGTGGATGACGGGTTGGCCGGCACCGCCCACCTGCTCCAGGAGCGCGTGCCCAAGGCGTTCGAAGTGCGGTTGACCGTGATCGGGAGCCGGATGTTCCCCGTCGCCATCCACGCCGGGAGCGAGGCCGCGCGACTCGACTGGCGCTCCGACTACCGGTCCCTCGCCTATGGGCCCGTGGACATGCCTCCCGAGGTGGTGAAGGGCGTCCGTCGGCTCATGGACGAGCTCGGTCTGTACTTCGGTGCTCTCGACTTCGCGGTGACACCTGATGGCCGGTGGGTGTTCTTCGAGGTGAATCCAAACGGCCAGTGGCACTGGATCGCCGTCAAGGCCGGTATCCCGCTCGTGCAAGCGATGGCCGGCGCGCTGCAAGGAGAGCCTGTATGACCGCGATGCCCCCGTGGGCCGAAGCCGCGTCGGCGCTCGCCGACGAGGTGGCCGTCGACGCGCCTGACTGGCACGAGGCGGTGAGCAGTACGCCTCGGCATCTGCTGGCGCCCCGGTGGTGGCGGCGTGTCGCCAACAGCTTGCTGCGGGAATGGGAGTTGGTGGATCTTGCCGAGGGTTCGCCGGAGCGTCTGCGCGCCGCGTACTCGGACGAGACGCTGGTGACCCGTGTCGGTCCGCTGCACGCCGACCATGCGAAGGCGGACGAGCGGGGGACGGGTGACCCCACGTCGTCGTCGACTCTGCCGGGGCTCGTCGTGTCGATGGCGGAGCGGCTCGGGGTCGAGCCCGGTGACCGTGTGCTGGATGTGGGCACCGGCTCGGGCTACTCGGCCGCGCTGTTCGGGTACCGCTTCGGCGATGAGAACGTGACGAGCGTGGATGTCGATCCCTACCTGGTCGGCGCCGCCCGGGACCGGCTCGCCGGGTTCGGGCGCGAACCGGGCATGGAAGCGGTCGACGCTACGGGGGAACTGCCCGGCGCCGCCTATGACCGCATCATGGCGACCGTTTCGGTACGGCCCGTTCCCGCGTCGTGGCTCCGTGCGCTGCGGCCCGGCGGGCGGTTGGTGACGACTGTCGCCGGTACGGACCTCCTGATCGCGGCGGACATGGGGGAGGACGGCATCGCCAGGGGCGCGGTGCAGTCGGAACCCGCGACGTTCATGGAGGCCAGGCGGGAGGGGGAGGCGGACTACCCGCCCGAGTTCGATGAGGTGTTCGTGGCCGCCCGCGTGCGCGAGGGCGACGATGTGCGGTCCCCGTACGGGCCGATCCCGGACCTGTGGCAGGAGTGGCCGCTGCGCTACCTGTTCGAGTTGGACACGCCGGGCGTCGAGACTCGCGCGGCCGTCTACGATGACGGGCGCCGCGTCGTCTGGCTGCTCGCCGCCGACGGATCGTGGGCGCGGGCCGAGGGCGGTCCCCGCCCGCTCATCCATCAGGGCGGGCCCCGTCGACTCTGGGATGCCCTGGACGACGTGAGTCGTCAGTGGGAGGAGCGCGGCCGGTTCCCCCTTCGCGCCATGCGGGCCGAACTCGGCGCCGAGGGCAGCACGCTTTACGCCCCCGGAAAATCCTGGTCGTTCGCCCTCTGACGGAGCGGCCTCAGTTCGGGGGACGGCGAAGGCCCCGTACTCATTGAGTACGGGGCCTTCGTGTGGAGCGCCCGGCAGGCCTTGCACCTGCATTTCCCGCTGGATGGCGGGCGTCTT
>NZ_JBFAIV010000086.1:0-3677 GCF_040654875.1 Streptomyces sp. NPDC050610
TGCTACCGATCTCCACCCCAACCAGCACGAGCGCCCCTACGAGACATCACACCAGCCCTACTGACCAGCAAAGACCACGATGGCGGTTTCTCAGTCGAGGACGGCGTGCACTCCAGCGGGCGCCAGGACGCCGACCCGCTCGCCCAATCCGGGGCCGTAGGCCGTCGGTTTCGCCCCGAGTCCGGCGAGGAACTCGTGGTTGTGCGGGCTGGCGGTGCCGATGACGGTCGCGCCGCGTGCCGCCGCGAGCTGGACGGCGACCGTGCCGACCCCGCCGGTCGCGCCCTCGATCAGCAGGGTCGTGCCGGCGCCGACCTTCAGCAGGTCGAGCGAGCGCGTGGCGGTCTCGACGTTTGCCGCTGCGCCGCCGGCCTGCTCCCAGCTCAGTGAGTCCGGCTTCAGCCCCCAGGCGGACAGCACGGCGTACTCGGCACCGGCGCCGCCGAGCTGCCCGAGTTCGGCGAGGTCGATGATGCCGAAGACCGCGTCGCCCGGCCGGACATCGGTGACGCCCGTACCGACCTCGTCGACCACGCCGGCGGCGTCCACGCCGAGCACGTGGGGCAGTCTCACCGGCATCATGTCGCGGAACTTCCCGGCGCGCAGGCCGCAGTCGGAGGGAGTGACGCCGGACGCGTGTACGGCCACCCGGATCTGCCCCGGTCCCGCATGCGGTCCCGGCATGTCGGCGACCTCAAGGACGCTGGGGGACCGTACTTGGCGAACGTCAGTGCTCTCATGAACGCGATGCTATTGAGGCCTCGCTCCGTTCGGCATCGCACCCTGCGCTCCACTGCCCGGGGCAGGCCCCTCCAGCGTCAGGCCCACAGAGGGGGCTTCCCCGACCCGCTCCGAGCCGCCCTCAAGTCACAGTGCGCCGTACTCTTTCAATCATGACCATCTCGCTGTCCGCGCTGGACCTTGTGGTTGCGGGGCCGAACGGAACAGCCGCCGAGTCGCTCGACGCGACCAGCCGAACCGTGCTTCGCCTGGACACACTCGGCTACCGGCGAGTCTGGTTCGCCGAGCATCACGGAACCGAACTGTCGGCGAGCGTCGTGCCGTCGGCTCTGATAGCGCACTTCGCGGCCTGACCAGCAGTATCCGCCTCGGGTCCGGCGGCGCCCTGGCGCCCAACCATGCGCCACTGGCGATCGCGGAGCAGTTCGCCACTCTGGCGACGCTGCATCCGGGCCGCATAGACATGGGCATCGGCCGTGGGCCGGGTACGTTCGACCAGACGATCGTACGGGCGTTGCGCCGGGGCGCCGAGCCGACCACGGACGCCGAGTACGCCGAAAACGTGGCCGCAATCCTGCGCTACCTCTCCGGCGAAGGCGGCGTACGGCTGATGGCCGGCTGGCAGCCGACGAGAGAGGCGCTCGTCTGAGGGCGAATGCATGGTGATGATGGACTCGATGCTCGCCGGCTGTGTCTCCTCAGCCTTGAGCGGGGCCCCTTGAATGACCGGCGCCGAGGCGTACTACAGAAACGCATTGTGGTCCTTGGAAAGATCCTTGCGTCCATCGGTGATGACGAGTACGCAACCACGTACTTCACTCACTGGCACGGAATGGCTGTTCTGGCGGCCGAGCTCGACAAGGCTCGAAGCGAGTAGTACCTGTCAAGTCCGCCAGGCGAAGCCGGCGTCGCCCGAGACTTGTCGGGCCATCAAGGATCAGGCGAAGTGCCACCACCGCGGAGCTGCCTGTCCAGGTAATCGATCAACCTGGTCTCGCTCCGCTCCAGACGCTCCCGCTGATCACGTGGCATCGACGCCAGGGCATCCACGAGGACGCGTTTCCGCGGAACATGAACCATTGAGCCGGAGTAGATCCTGCAGCCGGAACACCACGCGAACCCGATACACCGCTCGAACATGGACGACTCGGGTGGGTGGAAGCGGTACTGGTACGAGTGGACAAGCGTTCCACAGGCCACGCAGACCCGCCTGTCCCCATCGGAGACCGTCTCCCAGGTCCCGACCTTGGACCAGCGTCTCCGCTCGGCAGGTGCTCTTCAAATCATCGTGCCGAGCATTCTTCCCCATGTCGGACCTGCCCTGCAGGCAAGCCTCGAACTTGCGGCTGCACTCCAACTCGTACGCCGGCATCGGAGCTCACACTGAGTCGTCCAGGCGGCGGAAGGCTCCGCCGAACTCTCCCGACGCAAGCAGCTCGGCGATCACCGCCACCATCTTCCGGATGCCGGGATGCCGGGATGCCGGGATGCCGGGATGCCGGGATGCCGCGGCACTGGCGCGTAGGGCGGGCGTCAGGTCATCGGGGATCCGCAGGGTCATCGCAGCAGCAGGCATGCCATCAGGCCAGCCACCATAATCCGGTGTCATGATCCGGTTGCGGAAACTGCTGCAGATGCACAGTGACGACGCCAGGAAGTGTGTAGGCGAAGGCTGCCGCCCGGCCGGCCAGGAACGAATCGAGTTCGACCGGGAGACCGAGCGCGCCCCGGCGACCGAATATTGGCGAAGTCCAACCAGACAGGCGGACGCCGCGACCTCTCCGTCTCCGCGCACACCTTGTGCGACGATACACCGTCCTTGTCACGCAAATTCGTAGCGCGCGAACAGTATTGGCACGGCCTTGGTGCCTATACCGTCAACGCCGTCTGGCCGTGGTCAAGATCCAGACTGATGAGGGCGGTGCGGACAGCAGACATCGGTCTCCGACAGCGGTGCCTTGTCGGAGGCGGGCTTTAAAGTCAGCAAAGACTGCCGAACCGCCTGGGGGAGGCCGCAGCACCGGCGTCGCTCTGACCACAGAGCTCGGCGAGCCCCGCCCCGACGGCCGGGTGCCGTACGGCCCGTGTCCTGGAGCCCAGTGCGGTCCCTTCATAGCCGGCGTTCCTCATGACTGGAGGCCCGTCATAGGTTGCTCCCATGGCTGATGACTGGCAGAGGGATCGGATCAGAAGTGCCCTGCGCGGGGAGAACCCCACGGTGCTGCGCCGTTTGCGGGCGGGGTTCGCGGCGATCGGCGATGTCCAGTTCTTGCCTGGCTACTCGGTGCTGCTTGCGGACGATCCGCAGGCGCAGCGGCTCTCCGACCTGCCGAAGGCGAAGAGGCTGTCCTTCTTGTCAGACATGGACGTGCTCGGCGAGGCGGTCGAGCGTGCCTGTCGACGAATCGACCCGGCCTTCCGCAGAGTGAACTTGGAGATCCTCGGTAATACCGACGGGTTCCTCCACGCGCATGTATGGCCGCGGTTCGAGTGGGAACCGACGGAGTTGGTTTACATGCCGGTCTGGCTGTACTCCCGCGAGCACTGGCAGGACAAGCGTCATACCTTGTCGGCTCGGCATGACACGTTGCGGAGGACGATCGGTGAGGAACTGGACCTGCTGGCCTCTTCCTGAGCCAGGTCGGCAGGTCACGTGGCTGCCTGGCTCCCGAGCTTCTGACCGACGTCACCCGGGCGATCGCCCGGCATCGTGGCGACGACCAACTCGACGTCTTCGGCCTGCTGTCGCCGATGCTGGAACTCATTGAGGCGGCCGCCATCACGAACGGCGACACCGACCTGGCCACGCTCGCTGGGCCATTGGCGTGGCGAACTCGCCGGCCTCGTGGAAGCCGCCCGCCACGTGGATGCGTCGGCCACCGCCCTCGTGGACCGCACCGCGATCGCGGCCGTACTGGAGAAGGCCGCCGACGGGC
>NZ_JBFAIV010000087.1:0-3211 GCF_040654875.1 Streptomyces sp. NPDC050610
CTACTCTCCGAAACGGAGTAGAGGTCGACGCGGTGTGCGAATACAATAAATGGCGGGACGGGGACGTCGCCAGCGTATGCAGTTTCGCTCTGGAAAACGGAAAGCGAATAGAGGTGCAAAGTTCGTATCGCCCGAGCCCCCTTCATGAACCTGGAGAGCCGGTCAGGGCACGGCATGATCCCGAAAATCCGAAAAAAGCGGTGTTGGTGAGCGACGAGGGTCGCCAGGCGGCTTTGATTCTACTTTGCGCCATGAGTTTTGGTGCCGTGACCTTGATCTTCGCAATCGCGGCGGCGTCCGAGTGATCGCTCCCCGCCTGGACACAACGCGAAGGCGACCGTCGCCGGGCCGCGCTTTGTGTCCAGGCGGGCGCGAAAGACGAGCATGCTGCAGCAGTTAGACAGCCTCCCGCGACGCATGTTTCAGCCGACGGCTCGGATTCGTTCGAGGAGTTCGTTGACGCCTGCCGTGTGCGCGTAGCGCGAGAGCCGCCACAGAGGAGGGGTCCAGGTCGGATACACGGCAGAGACCCTCGGCCGCGCCATCGCCGCCTACAACGCCCTCGAGGCACGCACCCCGCCCACGGCCCCGACCGCACGCTGACACCAGTCCTGGCCACCGGACTGGACGATCCCGCGAGTGCACTCCGCGGACGCGAAGAGGCGGGCAGGAAGGCAGAGGTTTTCGTGACCGCGCCGGCCCGGAGTTCAGGCGGCGCGGTCGACGACCCGTACGGGGCTGGGCCGGCAACTTCGACTGTCCGTATCGGCCCGCGCTGTGTATGGCAAGCGCTGTACAGTGCGGAACATGGGTGAGAAGACGGAAAAGATCACCATCCGGGTGAGCCCGGAGACGGCCGAGCGGCTCAAGCTGCGCGCCGAGGCGGAGCACACGACCGTGACCGCGCTGCTCACGGAGACCGCCGAGCGCGACCCGCGGCTGGAACTGGCCGCAGCCCGCTTCCGGGAGCTGATGAACTCCGACCTGGCCGACCAGTTCGCCGCCACGTTCCCCGACGAGGAACCCGACGCCGCCGCGCGCTCCGGGACGAAGGCCGCCTGAGCGATGCCGCCCGAGCTCTACATCGACGTCGGCTGGCTGCTGGAACAGCAGGCCGCGTTCCTCCCCAAGGCCCTGGAGTCAGCGACTTCTCCTCACTGGTCGCGGCCGTCGCACGCCACAAGGTCAACACACCCCGGCTCGGGTACCTGCCCGACGCCTCCTGGCGCGCGGCCGCGCTCTTCCACGAGATCGTCAGCGTCCGCCCGCTGCCCGCGCGCAACCCCACCTTCGCCGCGCTCGTGGCGATCTCCTACATGCAGGCCTCCGGCGAAGGCCTCGCCGAGCCGTACGGCGGCTTCATCGACCTCGCCCAGGACGTCCGCGCCGGCCACGCCGACGTCTACCTGTGCGCCGAACGCATCCGCAGCTGGCGCATCTGACCCTGCCCGCAGCGCGTTCTGAGAGATCTCTATCGGCGTGCAGGCTCCGCTTCAGACTCCTCGGTGCGGTCCAGCATCGCTAGCGCGGGGTGTCGCTATTCCGGGGTTGTCTGCTGGGGGCGTGGAGGGCGTCGAACGCGAGCCCGGGCGTCGTGCTCACCGGGTCGCCTGCGTGCCGGTCGGGCCCAGACCCTGCCGGTATGGCGTTCACCAGACTGCTCAACGGGCCATGGTGCGCAACGTCGCCTGGCAATAGGCTTGTTGCACGAGAGTCTGGTTGGGACAAGATTCCTGGGGTGGGGAGCCGCGATGGGGAACCCGAGCGCCGTCAGATTTATTTGCCCGGAATGCAAGACCAAAACCAAGGTCAACCGCAGAACGGGGCGGTTGTACTCACATCAGCCCCCTGGAAGGGTCGTGGTGTGCCCAAGGTCAGGTGACAAAGTCGCGTCTGGTGATGGAGTCAGGGTGGTGCAGATTCCCCCATTGCGCGAGCAGCCCGCATTGGCCTGGTTGAGATATGAGGCCCGACGTCGGCCCCCGGCTGATGGGCCGTCGCAAAGCGTACGAACCGTGTCAGCTGGTTTGCCGTCTCTTGGTAAGCGAAGCCGTTGAGCGGCCGCTGTCCGGCCGCCCCTCATCGCGACGCTGATCACGTCACCTCTGAGCCCGGTGTGCCGCCGTCGCTCGGTTCGTGGGCGCCGATGTCCTCGCCGCGGACCAGGCGCTCGAAGAGCGCCTCGTCCTCCTCCTCGGCGCCGGTCCCGGCCAGAGCCCAGCGGACCACGACGAGAGGCAGCTCGGTGGCCGGGGCATGCTCGACCTCACGGTCGAACTCGCCTGCCTGCTCGGCGTCCAGCGCGGCTCGGACACCCGCGATGGTGCCGGGGAGCTCCACCAGTTCCCCGCCGATGACCGTCTTGAGGATGGCATCCATCCGGGCCTCCTTCTTCTTCCTGCCGGTACGGTACGCGGACGCCCACCACGGCGGCACCGAAACTCAGGCCCGCACCCGATCCAGCGACCGGAAGCCCGCGCATTTCTTGTCTTTGCTATCGACAGCACGTGCTCACCTGTGAAGTAGGCGATTCCCTCTTTGCTCGACTATGCGTAAGGAGGCCTGTGCAGCACGGTCAGCAACGGCCCCTCGACGAGGTCGTCGTTCAACGGAACGCCCGTGAGGTTGCTGAGGATGACCCACATCTCGTCGTATCCGTTGTTTCCCTTGGGAGCGACGCTCGCCCTTCTCCGGAAGTCCTCGGCAAGTCCCCAAGGAGCAGTCTCTTGAGGAAGAGGTTCGGGCAGTGCGAGCTCGAAGCTCTCCACGACCTTTCGGACCCTCAAGTGGTTGATGAAGACCCCGCCCTTGGGGTTCCGGAAGTAGTGAATGGCGTCAGTTCCGGCCGAGAGGTGCTCGAGCAGATCTGGATCGAACCCTTCAGGTTCCCAGGCGGACTCCAAGCAGAACGTCCAGGCGCCGGCGTGCCCGACGCGTAGAACCGACCCGCTGGCAGGAGGGCGGTCGAACTCGTGCGTCGCCTGCTGTCCCGTCATGATCCGGGCCTGTGCGGGGTCCGCTTCGTACATCCTCAGAACATCTTCCGGGGTGCGCCCCTGCACGAGGTTGAAGCACACCAGGTCTTCGTACGTCCAACCCAATTCCAAGTCACCAGCTGAGAAGCTGTATCTCAACCGGACGTGGTCGTTTGGTTTTCGCTGGTCAGGCATGGTTTCGGTCGGGGTGAGGGAGAGTTTCGGCGTTCTGTTCC
>NZ_JBFAIV010000088.1:0-3036 GCF_040654875.1 Streptomyces sp. NPDC050610
CAGCTGCGCACGCGTCATACACACCGGACTACCGCATCCGCCCCCGGAACGAGGGCGAATCCAGCAAACCGATCACGACTCAATACAGGCCCTAGGTCTGGACGGCCCACCTGGGTACCGCTGACCGTTGCTGTTGGCCTCGATGTGTCCACGTTGCCGTCAGGGTTGCCGTCAACGAGTGTCGGCTATCGATCGATCGCAGGGAACGGCCCAACTGTCGACGCTGTGCCTGGTTCCTCCGGGGCCTCACGCTGACGCACGGCCAAGAGAGACTCCCCCGTCTCGAAGCGTCCGCCAGCGGCCTCCCGCATCGGCTGACACGAGGGGCCGAGTGGCCGCCTGCTCGTCGAGTGACCTGTCTGGAATGCTGTAGGTCACGCGAGAGGGGCAGTGAGCATGCAGTGGAAGACCTACGGCGAACGGCAGATCTACACCAACCCTTGGGTGAACCTGTGCCTTGTCGATGTTGAGCAGCCGGACGGACGCCGTTGGGAACACCACGTCGTACGGCTGCGCCACCTCGCCGTTGCGGCCGTGGTTAACGATCAGCGGGAAATCCTCATGATGTGGCGGCACCGTTTCATCACGGACTCGTGGGCCTGGGAACTGCCCATGGGACTGATAGAAGAGGGTGAGTCCCCCGAGTCGGCTGCGGCACGAGAGGTAGAGGAAGAGACTGGCTGGCGTCCCGGCCCCATGAAGCCATTGATCTACGCGGAACCCGCGAATGGCATCACGGACTCGCAGCACTACGTCTTCCGGGCCGACGGCGCTACTCAAATCGGGGCCCCGACAGAGAAGAACGAGTCCGATCGCATCGAGTGGATGCCGCTGGACAGGGTGCGTGGACTGATCGACCGACGGGAGGTCGTCAGCAGTGGTTCTCTCGTCGGCCTGCTATACGTGCTGATGGATGAGGCGATCCGCTGACGTTCAGTGCAACATGGCCCGTAGCTGTGCTTCGAACGCGACGGCTGCGGGCTCGTTGCTGAACGGGGTCAGCAGTTGATGGAACTCACGGAGGTGTCCCGTGATGCGTTCAGAGCCGACTCCTGTCGCCGATTCCAGAGCCGTGGTGGCGGTGTGGCATGCCCTCTCGACCTTGCCCTGTTGAAGTTGAGCCGTGGCTAGCCAGAAAGTGTGGAAGGCGCGGCCGCGGTGGTTGCTCACGGGTTCCCGCCTCAAGGCGTCGGCGATCAGCGGTTCGGCAGCAGCGGATTCGCCCAACCGTGCGCGGGCAATGCCGGTGTCCACGATGAGCTTGGGTTCGTCGAAGTACGTCACCCACGCCGGGTCCGGATCAGCACTGGAGATCCGCTCGAACTGCCGATGCGCCTCGGCGATCGCGGCATGTGTCGCACGGCCGTTGTTCATCGACGCGTGGGCGAATGCCTCGCGCATAGAGAGCATGGCCATCACCCGTGGGGTTCCCAGACGCTTGCGAGCGCTGTCCTGCGCCGCTGTTGAAAGAGCCACGGCGTCTGCCGGCCGGTCCTCGTAGGTGCCCTGCAAGCTCATGCAGGACAGAACGTTCGCCATGAACTGGTGGTCCTCCACGGCCTTGGCCAGTTGCAGGGCTTCGGCGAAGTAGACGCGGGCTTGGCTGTACTGGCGGGCATCGAAGTACGTCCAACCAGTAAGCCGGGCCAACTCGGCAGCAATGCCGTACAGGCTGCGCCGGAACTCTCCTTCAGGCGCTTCCTTGATCAACCCGACAACGTACCGAAGTTGGCCGACGACGGCGGGACGCAGTGCTTCGCCTCCGTGCTCGTCATCGCGACGCCAGTAGTCCTCAATCGACGAGTGGAGCGCGCGCAGCATCGATGGGCTGAGCTGCGGCCCGGCGGCAACGGCCAGAATGCTGTCCAGGTCCACGCTGGGAAGAGCACTGACGGGTTCGGAGCGCTCAACGTCTGATGCCATCAGGACGCTGGGGGCTGCGGCCGGGCGTCCCGTCAGGGCTGGGGGCGTCTCCCACGCTCGCCGGGCCAGTCCGAGCATGTGGCCTGGGATTCGCAACCCGTCAGACACACGCTCGATGACGCTCATGTCTTTGATGGCCCGCCGGCCGGAAAGCACCTCGCTGACGCGGCTGGGCGTCATGTCGCAATGGCGCGCGATCCGCGACGGGTAGAACCCGCCCCGGCTCTTCGCCAGCTCGAAAATCTTCGAGAAGTCACGCTCCTGGCAAGCGCGGATCATCGCTGCGTCGCTCAGCAGGCGGGGCGGTAGCCCTGCTGGCTGCTCGTACTTGGGCATGAGCGGCACTCCGGTTGTTGCGGCGTGTTGCTTGGCGGAGAGGCTACTAGCGAATTTACCCACCATGGGTAATCACGTGGATGGCGATTTTAGGGCCTGCGCACCGTGATCCTGTTTGCCATGCAGCCGCAGACTGGAACGAACGTGCAGGAAACGGTGGGAAGTTACCCGCTCACCGCAGATGCACCGGTGCGGATGGCGGACGCCCCCAGGCCGCTCGTGGACGTTGCCGAGATCGAAGACGTGGTCCGTCGCGCCCTGGCCAAGCGGTCGGCGCTGCCCCCGTACCCGGAACTCTGCGTCATACATGCGTCCTTGCTCCACCACATTGAACGCCTCTTCCCCTTGGCCGCATCTCAGGTTGACCGCCTCTGGCGCGGGTCTAAGGAATGGTCCCTGAAACGGACATACCTGAGCCAGGTCCAATACCAGGTTGATGAGGGGCTGGGCTCCGGGCTGCTGTCTGCGTCGTGTCGGGTCCAGAGCCTGGGATACACGCTCCGCTTCCTGTTGGAGAACTCCGGTCTGGTCCAGGAGGAGGTCGTCGAGCCGTGAGCGGGACGTGCCAGTCCAAGGCGATCGTCTTCCCCTTCCTGGTGGCTGAGATGGTCACACGATCGGCCCAACCCGGATGGGCTCGCCACTCGTGGATTTCCTGCGAGTTGCACGAAGCACCACATGGTGAGCATTACTCGATGCTGCACGAACTCACACGCGACGTTTCCCTGTGGGGCCGATGGAAGAATGGTGTGGTCACGCTGCTCCCCCTGCCGCATT
>NZ_JBFAIV010000089.1:0-3013 GCF_040654875.1 Streptomyces sp. NPDC050610
TGCGCACAGAGGGGGGGGGGGGGTTTTTTGTTGGGGGGGGGGGGGGGGGGGGGGGGCTTGGGCCGCCCCCCCCCCCCGGCCGGGGGGGGGCCCCCCCCCCCCCCCCGGCGATCGGTGTTTGTGGAGGGTGCGCTCGCTCTTTAAGCCCGTCCGGCGTTTGAGGACACACCGTACGGCGGTGTTCATTTGTTGAGCCCTGACGGGCGTGGGCACGCACTATCAAGCCCGTCCGGCGATTGAGGACGCCCGTACGGCGAGTACCGCGCACAGCGCGGCCAGTGGCAGTTCTACGAGCAGGGCCATGGCCAGGGCGGTGGCGAAGTCCGCGCCTGGTGCGGCTGTCATGACGTCGAACCAGGCGTCCACAGTCAGCAGCGCCGCCGTCGCGCCGGAGGCCACGGCTCGGTGGCGGTTGTGACGTATGGCGAGGACGCCCGTGCCGATGA
This sequence comes from Streptomyces sp. NPDC050610, assembly GCF_040654875.1. Taxonomy (NCBI): domain Bacteria; kingdom Bacillati; phylum Actinomycetota; class Actinomycetes; order Kitasatosporales; family Streptomycetaceae; genus Streptomyces; species Streptomyces sp. NPDC050610. Next base: position 447 of record NZ_JBFAIV010000089.1, read on the forward strand.
GGGCGAGGGCTTCGAGTGTGTCGAGGCCGACCCAGGCGGCGGACCAGTGGGCGGCGGTCGTCGTGGAGGGGAGGCCGAGGGCGAGGACGAAGAGCCAGGGGAGCAGCGCGAGGCCGCACCCCACGAGGACGTAGCCGAGCCGGCGGGAGCGGCGGCGGACGCGCGGATCGGGCGTCGCCGGGAACGCGATGATCTCGGCGGGAGCGCCGCCGTCGGCAGTGGCAGCGGCAGTGGCAGCGGCTTCGGCCGACTCGGCGCGGGACCGCAGCTCAAGTACGTTCATGGGGGCGGGCTCCTCGTCGGCCGGTCGTTTCTGCACGGTGACCAGCCTCCGCTGCCAGGGCGCCGCAGTCAGTAGCGTGGCTGTCCGTCCGGGGGTAGTACCAGCTATACCCCCGGAACGGGCAGCAGCGGCATGGTTCGGCCCTGACCGGCGCGCATACCGTTCTTCCATGCGTATCCCCACCGTCTGGCGGCGGCACTTCGAAGGCACCGGCGGTGCCACAGCGTTCGCCGTCGCGGGCGTCCTGAACCAGTACGTGTTCGTGGGCGTCATGGCCGTGCCGTGGCTCGTCTACGTGCCGTCCTCGATGGTGGACATCCTCATGGCGATCGCCCTGCCGCTGCCGTTCGTCGCGGTCGCGTCGCCCGTCCTCACCGCCGCACAGCGCCGCCGCTTCCTGCGCATGCGCGGCGTGGTCATCCCGCGGCTGCCCCCGCGCGAGCGCGCCCCGGAGGGCGACGGGCGCGGGGAGTGGCGGCGGCGCGCCCTCGGGTGGCTGCGGTCCCGGGCGACCGCCCGGGAACTGCGCTACCACCTGCTGCTCGGCCCGGCCGTCGCCTTCTGCGGGCTGCTGACGCTCCTCACGGCCATCACGTCGGCGGCGGCCGCCACGATCTACCTCTGGATCTGGATACTGCCGGTGCACTGGCGGCTCAGCTGGCACGGCTACTCGACGGACGCCGCGTACGTCACCGCCGCCGGCGTCGCCGCCCTCTACGGGTCGGCCTGGCTGGCCGGCGCGCTCGCCCGGCTCGACACCCGCAACGCGACAGCCCTGCTCGGCCCCAGCCGGGAGGAGAAGCTCGCCCGCCGGGTCGTGGACCTCACCGAGAGCCGCGCGGGCGTCGTGGACGCGGCGGACGAGGAGCGGCGGCGCATCGAACGCGACCTGCACGACGGCGCGCAGCAGCGCCTCGTCTCCATGGCGGTCAACCTGGGCCTGGCCCGGGCCACACTCGGCGACCAGCTGTCCGACCAGGCGCGCGCGGTGATCGACGAGGCGCACCGGGAGGCGAAGGAGGCGATCGCCGAGCTGAGCAACCTCGTACGGGGGCTGCACCCGGCCGTCCTGGAGGACCGGGGCCTGGACGCCGCGCTGTCCGGCATCGCGGCGCGCGCCCCGCTGCCCGTACGGCTGTCGGTGGACCTGCCCGCACGGCCCTCCGCCACCATCGAGGCCGTCGCCTACTTCGTCGTCTCCGAAGCGCTCGCCAATGTGGTCAAGCACGCCCAGGCGTCGGAGGCGGCGGTCACCGTCGAACGGTTCGGTGGGACACTTCTGGTGGTCATCGCCGACGACGGCGTGGGGGGCGCGGACCCGGCCGCGGGCACCGGGCTCGCCGGGCTCGCCAAGCGCGTCGCGTCGGTCGACGGCACGTTCTCTGTCAGCAGCCCCACAGCGGGCCCGACCATCGTCACCGTGGAGCTGCCGTGCGTGCTGTGATCGCCGAGGACTCCGTCCTGCTCAGGATCGGCCTGGTGAAGGTCCTGGAAGCGGCCGGGTTCGAGGTGGTCGCGGAGGTGGGCGACGCCGAGGCGCTGCTGGCGGCCGTGGAGGAGCACCGGCCGGACATCGCCGTCGTGGACGTCCGCATGCCGCCGGGCTTCACCGACGAGGGCGTACGGGCCGCCCTGGTCATCCGGCGGCAGTGGCCGGCCGTCGCGGTGCTGCTGCTCTCGCAGTACGTCGAGGAGCGGTACGCCGCCGATCTGCTCTCCGCCAACACCAACGGCGTCGGCTACCTCCTCAAGCAGCGGGTCGCCGACGTCGAGGAGTTCATCGACGCGCTCCGCCGCGTCGCGGACGGCGGCACGGCCCTCGACCCGCAGGTCGTCTCGCAGCTGCTCGTACGCCGCCACAGCGACCCCCTGGACCGGCTCACCCGGCGCGAGCGCGAGGTCCTGGAACTGATGGCCGGCGGCCGCTCCAACGCCGGGATCGCCGAGCAGTTGGTGGTGAGCGAGAGCGCGGTCGCCAAACACATCAACAGCATCCTCGCCAAACTCGACCTCCCCAAGGCCGACGCCGACCACCGCCGGGTACTGGCGGTGCTGCGCTTCCTGGGCGTGGCCTGAGGAGACGGAGCGGGATGGCTGCTTCGGATCGTGTCGGGCGGCGTCGGGCCGGGGGGGCGTCGTCAACGGGCCTTCCTCGCCCATGAGTTCCGTGCGGATGCGGCGGGCCGGCGCGGTCGCGGACGGGTAGTCGAAGATGAGGGAGGAGGGCAGCCGGAGGCCGGTGGCGGTGTTCAGCCGGTTGCGCAGTTCCACGGCGGTGAGGGAG
>NZ_JBFAIV010000090.1:0-2704 GCF_040654875.1 Streptomyces sp. NPDC050610
CGGATGTCTTCGCCCAGGGCGACCACCGCGGCTTCAGCGGTCTTCTGCGCGAAGGACAGGCCGACCGGGCACACGTCGCGGATGAACGTGGGGATCGCGTCGCCCGTCGCCTTCTGGGTGGCGATGAGCACCAGGACGCCGACGCTCCGGCCCTTCTTGACGAGGTCTTCCACGAGCCGGGCGTTCTCCGAAGCGAGCGCGGCGAGATCCTTCGTCCGGCGGTCCGAGCCCTTGTGCTCGCGGAAGTAGGTGTGTGCCTCATCCACGATGAGCACCACCAGCGGCCAGGAGGCCGAGGGCCCGACGTGCCACATGTTCTTGACCCCGAGCACCGAGCGGATCGAGGCCGAGCGGTCGCGCCGCAGGTCCACCAGCCGCTTGAAGAGGGTGTTGGCTTCCGCCAGGTCGTCACCGACGAACGCGAACGCCCGCTGTTCCAGGTCGGCATAGTCGCCCTCGTAGGAGGAGGTCACCTTGCCGTCGGCGATGGCGTACTGAATCGCATCGGAGGGCGCGGTGTCGCAGATGAACCGGTTGATCAGCGACGTTTTCCCGTAGCCGGGCAGGCCCGCCACCGTCACGCCGGGCACGTCCGCCAGGCTCACACTGACCGGCACGGCGTAGTCGTCCACGCCCAGGTGCCACCGGGCCAACTCTTCCGGGACCAGGCCGGTAGGCGTGTGGTTGGTCGGGGTGGTCAGCGGGTCCACGCGCACGCCACGGATCACGAGCTGGCCCGGCTGATCCGGCAGGACCGAGACCCGCGTGCACCGCCAGGCGTCCGCCAGATACGGGGCCGCTTTCTGGAACTCCGCCAGACTTACTTTCGGGAGGCACACGGCCCGGACCACGACCCCGTACCGGTCCGGCGTGACCTTGATCCGGGGGATCAGAATCCGGGCCTTGGGAACCTTGCCGTCCGACGCGAACACCACCGTCTGTGCGGGCTGCACCTTGTCCGTGACCGACAGTCCGGCCATCGGGGCCAGCCGACGCCAGCCACGGCGAACCCGGACCGCTTGCCGGATGCTCGCCCGCGTCATCCTGTCGGCGCGTATGTAACGGACCAGCCACCACAGGGCCCATCCGGCCCCCAGGGCGAGGACCGCCCCGATCATGATCGAGGCAGCCCCCATCGCTTCCTGCACCATCAGCGCCGACCCTCCGCCACGTAGAGGAAGCGGAACAGCGCCTGCTGAAGGTCCACGAAGTCCAGGCCGTTGGTCAGCTTCGGGAAGCCGTGGGTCTCCAGGACGAAGGCCACATCGAAGGCGAGGCCCGTCGTGAACCGGGGATCGTCGTCACCGTCGGGGGTGACCGGGTAGGCAGGCTGGGGGATGGCGGTCATCACTCGCTCACCGCCGCAGCCTGCATCGGGGCCGCCAGCTCCAGCGCCGAAGCCCGGTAGGCAACGCCGTCGGAAAGCTGGCCGTTGAACATGCGCGCCCACGGCGTGGCGAACAGTTCCACCGGCCGGACCGGCACACCGGGCTGAAGGCCATCGGGCAGGCCCGACTGCGGAACCGTGATCTTCATCTGCTCCGCGCGGCCTTCCTCCATCAGGAACACCGTCATCGTGAACAGGGTCTCCCCCGTGTCCCGGTCGGTGGCCAGCTCCCCCGTCTGAGGGTCCTTGACCTTCGGAACCGGGGCCGTGCCCGCCATGAACATCGTGGACGGCAGCAGTCCCACGCGGATACGCGTCGTAGCCATTACGAACTCCCTTGATCTAGCCGCTCGTTGCGGTGTGGATCAAGTAGTACATGGAGCGGTCTAGATCAGTCAATGTGACCTGGAGCACTCTAGATCTCTGTTCGCTGTCTGGCTCGGACTAGAGCGGACTAGACTTGGGCCATGAGCCTGCCGAGTGACGACCCGCGCCCGCCGTATCTGCTGGCCGCTGACAAACTCCGAGCAGAGATCTCCCAAGGCCACCTCAAACCGGGTGACCGTCTGCCGTCGTCACGTGAGCTCAAGGACACCCTTGGCATTGCCAACGCCACCGTTCACGCCGCGCTGCGCGTGCTGCGGGAGGAAGGGCTCATCTACTCAGTCCATGGGCGAGGCAACTACGTCTCGGACCCGAAGCAGCAGCCCTCCGTAGACCCGATCAGCGAACTCGCCGAGGAATTCTCCGGGGAGTTCGCGATCACGTACACCCCGCCTACCTGGTACACGGCGTACAAGGAAAGCGTGGAATCGGATAGCGCCGCAGCGTCAGCCCGTGGGGAAGGCAGTACCGCCCAGACCGCCAGCTTGACGGATATTCTCCTTGGTTTGCGTGAGCAGTTGCGACAGGTAACGGGCCAAGTCGGGGAGCTTAAGCAGCAGGTTTCCGGTCTTGAGAGCAAGGTTGCCCGTCTAGAGAATCCAGGCGCGAACTAACCTCCGAAACCCGCGTGTTCAGGTTCTCCACTTCCCGGTTCAGGTTCCGCGTCATCTCTGCAATCTCCACGAGTAGCGCGAACTCCGTTTCGTTCATCAAGCTTCCCCTTGTTCTATGCCCCTGTCCGCACGCAGGGCAGATGTAGCAGCAGCCGGTTGAAGCGGCTGACGACGACGAGCACCAGGGCCGCGAAGCCTCCAGCGAGCACACCGATCGGCCTGGGTCAGAGCTGGCTGTTCAGAGTTTCTTTACTGGATCAAGGCGGCCCGCATGCGCGGGCCGCGCGCGCTGGCGGCCCGTGGCCGCCGCGCACTCCTG
>NZ_JBFAIV010000091.1:0-2493 GCF_040654875.1 Streptomyces sp. NPDC050610
GGCCAGGAGGTCCGGCAGCTGTGTCACGCGGGAGCGCCGCCCTTCACGTAGGCCTCGTAGCCCTCGTTCTCCAGCTTGTCGGCGAGCTCCGCGCCACCGGACTCGGCGATGCGGCCCTGCGCGAAGACGTGCACGAAGTCGGGCTTGATGTAGCGCAGGATCCGCGTGTAGTGGGTGATCAGCAGGGTGCCGACCTCGCCGCCCTCCCGGACCCGGTTGACGCCCTCCGAGACGGTGCGCAGGGCGTCCACGTCCAGACCGGAGTCGGTCTCGTCGAGGATGGCGATCTTCGGCTTGAGGAGCTCCAGCTGGAGGATCTCGTGGCGCTTCTTCTCACCGCCGGAGAAGCCCTCGTTCACGTTGCGCTCGGCGAAGGCGGGGTCCATCTGGAGCTGCTCCATCGCCGTTTTGACTTCCTTGACCCAGGTGCGGAGCTTGGGGGCCTCGCCGCGGATGGCGGTCGCGGAGGTGCGCAGGAAGTTGGAGACCGAGACGCCGGGGACCTCGACGGGGTACTGCATGGCGAGGAACACGCCGGCGCGGGCGCGCTCGTCGACGGTCATCTCCAGGACGTCCTCGCCGTCGAGGGTGACGGTGCCGCCGGTGACCGTGTATTTGGGGTGACCCGCCAGGGAATAGGCGAGGGTCGACTTGCCGGAGCCGTTGGGGCCCATGATGGCGTGCGTCTCGCCCTGCCGCACCGTCAGGTCGACGCCGCGCAGGATTTCCTTGGTGCCATTGTCGACCTCGACGGACACGTGCAGGTCGTGAATTTCAAGCGTAGCCATAGGGAACTCAGGACTCCTCGGTAGGGGAGACGCGCACAGTCGCTTCCGGCCGCCTCCTTCGGTCTCTACGGTCTCTACGGGACGTACGAGGACGGGGCCGGGGACGAGGACGAGGGCGGGAACAGGTACGGGTACGAGGACGGGGCGTGCCGCGGGGAGGTCATGCCGCGGGCCCCTCCAGTTCCTGCTCGATCCTGGCGAGCAGCCGCTCCTCGACGTCGGGGAGGCCGATGCGCTGGACGAGTTCAGTGAAGAAGCCGCGGACGACGAGGCGGCGGGCCTCGTCGGCCGGGATGCCGCGCGCCATCAGGTAGAAGAGCTGCTCGTCGTCGAACCGGCCGGTCGCCGAGGCGTGCCCGGCCCCCACGATCTCGCCGGTCTCGATCTCCAGATTGGGGACCGAGTCGACGCGCGCCCCGTCGGTGAGGACCAGGTTGCGGTTCAGCTCATAGGTGTCCGTACCGGTGGCGGGCGCCTGGATGAGGACGTCGCCGATCCACACGGCGTGCGCGTCCTCGCCCTGGAGCGCGCCCTTGTAGGCCACGTCGGAGCGGCAGTGCGGGGCGGTGTGGTCGACGAGGAGCCGGTGCTCGTGGTGCTGCCCGGCGGTGGTGACGTACAGGCCGTAGAGCTCGGCCTCGCCGCCGGGGCCCTGGTAGGAAACGCGCGGGTGAAGCCGTACGAGATTTCCGCCCAGGGTGACGACCGTCGACTTGAAGGTGGCGTCCCGGCCGATGAGCGCGTTGTGCTGGGCGACGTGGACGGCCGTGCCGTCCCAGTCCTGTACGGACACGACGGTGAGCTTGGCGCCCGCGCCGAGGACGAAGTCGACGTTGGCCGCGAGCACTCCGGAGCCGGAGTGCTCCATGACGACGACGGCTTCGGCGAACGCGCCGAGCTCCACGAACAGGTGGCCGAAGGAGGTGCCGCCCTCGCCGTGCACGGCGATCCGGACCGGCTCGTCGAGCACCGTCTCCTTGGGGACGGTGACCACCGACGCCTTCTCGAACGAGCTGTACGCCTGGGCGGCCACCCGGTCCACCGGCGTACCGGCCGCGCCGAGCCGCGGGTCCTCGCGGCCCACCGTCTCGACGGTGACGCCGGCGGGGGCGCTCACCTCGACCGTCACTCCCTCGCCGGCGGCGGTGGCGGTGCCGTTGTGCAGGTCCTTGAGCCGGTCCAGGGGAGTGAAGCGCCACTCCTCCTCGCGGCCGTGCGGTACGGGGAAGTCGGCCACGTCGTAGGACGGGGGAGCGCTCATCCGGGTGGCGACGGTGGAATCAGCGGTCACCTGGACGGAACCGGCGGCCGTGGAACCAGCGGAGATGTTCTGAGCCTCAGCCATGGCTGTCGATGTACTCGCTTTCTGCGGTCAGGGCGTTCGCTGCGGGAGCGCTCGCGGGGGCCGCCCGTGGCCCCCGCGAGCGGGAGGAGACAGCGTGGACCGTCAGCCGACGGAGCCCTCCATCTGCAGTTCGATGAGCCGGTTGAGTTCCAGCGCGTACTCCATCGGCAGCTCACGCGCGATCGGCTCGACGAAGCCCCGCACGATCATCGCCATCGCCTCGAACTCCGTCATGCCCCGGCTCATCAGGTAGAAGAGCTGGTCATCGCTGACCTTGGAGACGGTCGCCTCGTGGCCCATCGACACGTCGTCCTCACGCACGTCCACGTACGGGTACGTGTCCGAGCGGGAGATCGTGTC
>NZ_JBFAIV010000092.1:0-1758 GCF_040654875.1 Streptomyces sp. NPDC050610
GGGCGTGCAGATCTTTAACTCACCATCTTGATCTTGCTTTGGTTGGGGCCGGAAGCGAGGAATGCTGCGATGTCGGCTGGTGTGCGAAACCGGGCGGTAGAGGGGGTGATGTGGTGGCCGTGCGCCTCCAGGAGCGGGCGGACTTCTTGGTTCGCGCGGCTGATAGTCACGCCGGAGACGTTGAAGAGCTGCCCGAGGAGGTTCACTGTGCCGAGTTTGCGCAGGTGCAGCACGGTGGCAAGGATGCGGTCAGCCGGGGTGAGCTTGGCTTTTGCGCCCGCGCCGGGGGCCACCAGCCGCTCGTGACCACGGACCGCGCGGAGTGTCTGTTCACGCTGTAGTTCCAGCTTGGGAGCCAGCGCACTGATCAGTTCACTGAGCTGGCGGTGGCTTATGCCGGTGAGTTCGGGGGCGTGCAATGTACGTGTCGGCAAGGGATGTGCGCTGTTCGCCGGCGGCCGGTCCGCCGTCCCGTTCGTTGTTGCCTCCAGCGGGTGCTGGGGGTGGAGGGTGTAGTTCCAGTCTCCGTGGAAGCGGTGTCGGGTGAGGGGAAGGGCGGCGATCTCATCGTCGCTGACCTGGATGCCTGTGGGATACGGGTTGGTGTCGAGTTCGGCATGCACCGTCAGGCCCGTCTTGGTGGTGGTCGCGGCGATGCTCTCGACGATGACTTCGTGGCTGGTCAGGGGCCTGCCACGCCAGTTCATGGTGATGTGGGAGAACAGCCGGTGCTCGATCCGGTTCCACTTCGATGTTCCGGGAGGCAGGTGGCAGACGGTGACAGTCAGGCCGGTCTCGGCGGCGAACCGGGCGAGTTCGGTCTTCCAGGTACGGGTGCGATACCCGTTGGAGCCGCCCGCATCGGCGGTGATCAGCAACCGGTCGGCAGTTGGGTAGGTGGCCTGCCCGGCCCCGTTCCACCAGCGACGGATCGACTCGACGGCGAACGCGGCGGTGTCGTGGTCGGTGCCCACGTTGACCCAGCCCGTGTTCGCGGTGACGTCGTAGATGCCGTAGGGCACCGCTCTGCCCAACTCACGGTCGGGGAAGTCGTGGGTGTCGACCCGTACCGGCTCGCCCTTCGGTTCCCATTCGCGGCCGTTGTTCTTGAAGGTGCCGACCAGTTCCTTCTTCTTCGTGTCCACACTGATCACCGGAGCCCCGCTGTTCTGGTGGTCGCGGGCCTGTTCGTTGAGGTAGTGGAACTGGGCGTCCCGGTCGGGGTGTTGCTTGCCTTCCAGGGTCTTCGCGTTGCTCTGCAGGCTGAAGCCTTCCTCGCGCAGCAGGTCGCCGACCGTGTCTGCGGAGATCCTGTGGCCCTGGCGCGTCAGCTGCCCGGCGAGCTTGCGGGTGGATTTGGTGGTCCAGCGCAGCGGCGACATCGGATCTCCGCGGACGTCGGGCTCGACCAACGCGAGGAGTGCCTCCCGAACGGCTGGGTTCCGGTCGACGATGCATTTGCGGCCACCGCCGGGCCGACGGATGCGTCCCAACGGGGTCTCTCCGGAGCCGAGTTCCCGCAAGCCGGCAGACACCGTGGCTTCCCGGACACCGGCGGCACGGGCAACAGCTCTGATCCCGCCGTGGCCGAGAGACTGGGCCTCCGCCCCTATCAACAGACGACGCTGACGCTCGTCGAGATGCGGCAGAATCGCCCCGAACTTGGCTGCCAGCACAGCCCGCTGACTTTCCAACCCGCTCACGCCAGACCAACGAACCACCGAGCGGAAAGCCACGAGTTAAAGATCTGCACGCCCT
>NZ_JBFAIV010000093.1:0-1663 GCF_040654875.1 Streptomyces sp. NPDC050610
TGAGAGACCGCCATCGTGGTCTTTGCTGGTCAGTGGGGCTGGTGTGATGTTCAGGTGGGGTGCTCGTGCTGATCGGGAGCGTGATCGTTGACGCGTGATCGTCCGTCATCGCTGGACTTCGGTGGTCGCCAGGACGAGCAGGGCCCGCAGGAGGGTGGTCGCGTGCCGGGCGTTCATGCGGAGCTTGGTGAGGATCTGCCAGGACTTGAGGTTGGCGAAGCCGTGTTCGTTCGCGGCGCGTTCGCGGCTGACCAGGCGGTTCGCCTCCTTCTCGGAGGTGGTGAGGCGGCGGTTGCGGGTTGCTTTGCGGCCGGTGATGATCACCGGGTCGTCGTCGGGCTTGTCGTCCAGACCGACGAAGCCGAGGTCGGCCAGGACCCCGAGCCCGGCCTCCCGCGGATGCCGGGTGATCTTGTTGTGCCGGGAGGCGGTGATCTCGCTGGAGCCGCCGGGCCTGGCCGCGGATATCCAGATCAGGTTGCCCTTCTCATCGGTGAGCGCGAGAAACAGCAGGCCATGAGCCTTGCTCTTGCCGCTGTAGTTCTTCCGGTTGTCCCTCCCAGTGCGGCGTCGGGTGCGGATGAGGGTGCCGTCCAGCAGAACCACAACCCCGCCCAAGCGGGCGATCTTCTTCAGCGCGCGGTCCAGGCGCGGGGAGCGGGCGGCGAGGAGTTCGATCACTTCCCGGACCCAGCGGCGGATGGTGGAGGCGGACACGTCGTTGCCGCCGGCCATATCGGAAAGGCGCTGGTCATGGCGGAGCACGGCGAGCACGATGATCGCCTGGGCTCCGGGGTCGGCCTTGCGCCAGCGGGAGCGCATCTGGTTGCGGCGGCGACGTATGAGACCGGCGACGAGGTCGATGGTCCGCTTCGACAGCGGGAGGCGGACCTGGTAGACAACATCGTGAGAGCCCTCGGCGGGCTGGTTTGTCTTCACACACTCACCAACTCCCGCCGGGGGCCCTCGTGTTACGGCGGGAATCGGCCGCTCCGCTGCCGTCCTCGCCGGTCAGCGCGGCAGGTAGCGGCCGGATCCGGTCCGGGCCAGCCAGCCCCGGTCGGAGAGTTTGCGCAGCTGACCGCGGACCGGCTCGACCTTGCCCGGTGTGGTCTCACGGCCCAGGGCGATCGCGACGTCCTTGGCCATCACCGGCCCGCTCGCGCCGGCCACGATCGCCATGATCCGCTGATACTCCGGCGTGAGGACCTCCACCCCCACGCCCTCCGTCCGGTCCGGCACCAGCCGCATCCCACCCGCGCCCGGCCCGACCACCACCTTCTCCGGCTCCGGCTCCGGCTCCACGATGCGCGACGACTGCCGGCCGCCGTCGGTCGCCTCGGCCCACTGTCCGAACACCACCTCGGCGGCCTCCAGCCGGGCCACCTCGGCATCGATCCCGGCCAGCTCCTTGCGCAGCAGCTCGGCACGTTCCGCCAGCTCAACCCGTCGCTCGATCGTCCAGGTCAGCACGTCCGTCATGAGCATCCCTCCCGCCGCAGAACCTACGCAGCAGCCCAAGTCCCCCGTACGAGAAGGCCAGAGGCCACCCGTGACGGATGATCACGTGCTACCGATCTCCACCCCAACCAGCACGAGCGCCCCTACGAGACATCACACCAGCCCTACTGACCAGCAAAGACCACGATGGCGGTTTCTCAGT
>NZ_JBFAIV010000094.1:0-1457 GCF_040654875.1 Streptomyces sp. NPDC050610
TATGTCGGCGTGGCGTCGATGGCCCATCAGGGCCGTCCCGGCTTCACCCGCGTCCGTACGCCCTACGTCGCCGACGACGACGCGGCCCGGATCGCCGCCGACACAGCACACCTGACACGGGACCCTGCCGACCTCCTGAAGGAAGCCTCCGGCCGGCACCTTGGGCGGCCCGCTCTGCTCACCAAGGAAGACGTGGCCGACGCGACGGAAGCGGCCTGACCACACCCCGCCCGGCCCTCGCATGAAAGGAGGTGAACCCCGTGAACGAAGACCGGTTCACCCAACGCACCATCACCGCCGTCATGGTCGTCATCGCTGCCCTGGCGTTCGTGTTCTCCTTCGGCAACGTGCGCTCCCTCGCCCTGCGCCTGGGCGTACCCGACTTCATCGCCCCGCTCATCGCCCCCATGGTTGACCTGTCCGTGGTCGGCCTCCTGGTGGCCCTGCGGTACCTCTCCCTGCGCGGTGTCGCTACGAGCAAGCTCAAGGGCGCAACCCGGCTCATGCATCTGTCCGGCCTGCTGACCCTCGCCCTCAACATCGCCGAACCCGTGATCGCCGGTCACTACGGACGCGCCGCCGTGGACGCGGTCGCCCCCCTGCTCCTCCTCGGCTGGGGAGCCGTCGGCCCCCAACTCCTCGGTCACTTCCAAGAGTTGCAGGCGGAAGATCGGCCAATCGCAACCGCCGACGCCGACTCAACCCCGGCTGCTGCCCCCGCACCCGCACCCGCCCCCGCTCCGGCTCCGGCTCCGGCTCCGGCTCCGGCTCCGGCTACGGCTCCGGCTACGGCTCCGGCTCCGGCTCCGGCTCCGGCTCCGGCTCCGGCTCCGGTGGAGGCTCCCTCCCTCGCCGCTCCGGCACCAACGGCCGCCCCTGCCCACCGGCACCACAACCCGACCGTTCCCGCCGTGCGGCCGACGGCTCCCACTGACGCGCTGCCCGTCGCGCTGGTGGACGCGGCCCGCTCCATCGCCGCCGCGCACCTGGCCGAACACGGTCAGCCCATCACCCCCGCGCAATTGCGGGCCCGGCTCGGCGTCGCCCTGCCGCTGGCCACTGCCGCACACGCTCAGCTCACCACCTGAGCCGTCGCCGACTCCCCGGCGCCCTCTTCCCCCTGCCCGTCCGGGCTCGCCCCGTCATGCCCTCGGCCGCCCCCCTGCGGCCCTGCCCGAAGGAAGGAACGCCCCGATGGAACACCCCTTGAACCTGCGCCACGTGGCGAGCCTGGCCCTGCGGGACCTGATCGAACTGGCCCACCTGCCCGACTTCGAACGCGTCCAGGACCAGATCCGGCAAGTCCGGGGCTGCACCCGCCCCGTGAACCTCGTCGGCACCACAGCCACGCTCGACGCCACCGCAGGAACGATCCTGCGCTCTTACAGCACCACCGACGAACCGACCGGCCGCCTGCTCACCGCCTGCGGCAACCGGCGCTCCTCCCGCTGCCCGTC
>NZ_JBFAIV010000095.1:0-1407 GCF_040654875.1 Streptomyces sp. NPDC050610
ACCAGCGGGAGGCTGGCGCGGCGTCCGGACTCCATGTTGGCGATCACGTTGCGCGGGATGGGATGCCCGAGCCGCTCGCACCGGTCGGCCAGATCTTGCGCGCTCCACCCCTTCTCCTTCCTCCTGCGCCGGACTTCGCCGGCCACGTTGGCCTTGACCCGGTCCACCCACTCGGGGAAGCCGTCCTCTTCATCGTCGATATCGCGCTGTGTCACATAGACACATTAGCTTGAGGATCCTGGTTGGTGCCGCCTGGAGCTGGACGTGATCGCCACGTTCGCCGAGGGCTGTACCGAAAGGGATGCCGCATGCACGAAGACGACGCCATGGCCCGACGTGCGAAGGGGATGAGCCGGGAAGACCTGCTCGCGCTTCCGGTGGCCATTGACCTGGACACGAGTAATCGCGCGTTGGGGCTCGGGCGGAGCAAGGGGTACGAGCTGGCGAAGCGGGGCGCGTACCCGTGCAAGGTCCTGCGGCTCGGCAACGCCTACCGGGTCGTCACCGCGGATCTGCTGCACCTGCTCGGGCTGGCGGCGTGAGGCGGCGGCAACATAGCAGACGGTTCTGCGTTGAGCTGACACAGAATCGCTGGACTGTGGGCGGGTGTGGACGTACGGTCCGTGTTCCCTCGCGATGGCTCGAAGCCCGCGAGAGGGGAACGGGCCTCCGGCGGTGCAACGCCGGAGGCCCCAGCAACCCCGAACGGCCCGTCAAAAACCGACCCGGCGACGGCATGGGCGCGCATGCCCGCCACCGCCAGACGAGGAGCCGCCGCATGGAACATGCCGGAGCCCAGCCCTATTCCACCCCCGACGAGCCGCCGTCCTGGCCGCCGGTCGCCGTGCCTGGCCAGCCGCCTAAGACCGGGCCCGCGGAGTCCGCGCCGCTCGCGGGAGATGACGAGCCGGCCTCGGTGCCCGAGGGCGCGCAGGTGCTGGCGGAGCTGCGGGATCAGATTCGCCGGTATGTCGTGCTGCCCAGCGAGGAAGCCTTCACGGCCGTCACCCTCTGGGTCGCTGCCACCCACTTGCAGACCGCGTGGCAGCACGCTCCGCGGCTGGCCGTGGTGGGTCCGGCCAAGCGGTGCGGCAAGTCGCGGCTGCTGGACGTGATCACCGAGAGCGTCCACGAGCCGCTGATCACGGTCAACGCCTCGGCCGCCGCGGTGTTCCGGTCGATCACCGACACCCCGCCCACCCTGCTGGTCGACGAGGGCGACACCCTCTTCGGCTCCGTGAAGGTCGCGGAGAAGAACGAAGAGATGCGCGGCCTTCTCAACGCGGGGCACCAGCGCAACCGCCCCACCCTGCGGGTGTCCGGCCCCAACCACGAGGTCGCGAAGTTCCCCACCTTCGCCATGGCGGCCCTCGCGGGCATCGGCGACCTGCCGGACACGATCATGGA
>NZ_JBFAIV010000096.1:0-1407 GCF_040654875.1 Streptomyces sp. NPDC050610
ACCAGCGGGAGGCTGGCGCGGCGTCCGGACTCCATGTTGGCGATCACGTTGCGCGGGATGGGATGCCCGAGCCGCTCGCACCGGTCGGCCAGATCCTGCGCGCTCCACCCCTTCTCCTTCCTTCTGCGCCGGACTTCGCCGGCCACGTTGGCCTTGACCCGGTCCACCCACTCGGGGAAGCCGTCCTCTTCATCATCGAGATCACGTTGTGTCACTTAGACACATTAGCTTGAGGATCCTGGTTGGTACCGCCTGGAGCCGGACGTGATGGCCACGTTCGCCGAGGGCTGTACCGAAAGGGATGCCGCATGCACGAAGACGCCGCAATCGGAGAACGGGCGAAGGGGATGAGCCGGGAAGACCTGCTGGCGCTTCCGGTGGCCGTTGATCTGGAAACCAGCAATCGCGCCCTGGGACTCGGCCGGAGCAAGGGGTACGAGTTGGCGAAGCGGGGCGCGTACCCGTGCAAGGTTCTGCGGCTCGGCAACGCCTACCGGGTCGTCACCGCGGATCTGCTGGCGCTGCTCGGGCTGGCGGCGTGAGGGGTCGGCAACATAGCAGACGGTTCTGCGTTGAGCTGACACAGAATCGCTGGACTGTGGGCGGGTGTGGACGTACGGTCCGTGTTCCCTCGCGATGGCTCGAAGCCCGCGAGAGGGGAACGGGCCTCCGGCGGTGCAACGCCGGAGGCCCCAGCAGCCCCGAACGGCCCGTCAAGAACCGACCCGACGACGGCACGGTCGCACAAGCCCGCCACCGCCAGACGAGGAGCCGCCGCATGGAACATGCCGGAGCCCAGCCCTATTCCGCCCCCGACGAGCCGCCGTCCTGGCCGCCGGTCGCCGTACCTGGCCAGCCGCCTGAGATTGGGCCCGCGGAGTCCACGCCGCCCGCAGAAGACCCTGCTCCGGCCTCGGTGTCCGAGGGCGCGCAGGTGCTGGCGGAGCTGCGGGAGCAGATTCGCCGGTACGTCGTGCTGCCCGGCGAGGAAGCCTTCACGGCCGTAACGCTGTGGGTCGCGGCGACCCATCTGCAGACCGCGTGGCAGCACGCTCCGCGGCTGGCCGTCGTGGGCCCGGCCAAACGGTGCGGCAAGTCGCGCCTGCTGGATGTGATCACCGAGAGCGTCCACGAGCCGCTGATCACGGTCAATGCCTCGGCGGCGGCGGTGTTCCGGTCGATCACCGACACCCCGCCCACCCTGCTCGTCGACGAGGCCGACACCCTCTTCGGCTCCGTGAAGGTCGCGGAGAAGAACGAAGAGATGCGCGGTCTGCTCAACGCGGGGCACCAGCGCAACCGGCCCACCCTCCGGGTGTCCGGCCCCAACCACGAGGTCGCGAAGTTCCCCACCTTCGCCATGGCGGCCCTCGCGGGCATCGGCGACCTGCCGGACACGATCATGGA
>NZ_JBFAIV010000097.1:0-1406 GCF_040654875.1 Streptomyces sp. NPDC050610
CGCGCCATCAGGTAGAAGAGCTGCTCGTCGTCGAACCGGCCGGTCGCCGAGGCGTGCCCGGCCCCCACGATCTCGCCGGTCTCGATCTCCAGATTCGGGACCGAGTCGACGCGCGCCCCGTCGGTGAGGACCAGGTTGCGGTTCAGCTCATAGGTGTCGGTGCCTTCGGCCCCGGCGCGGATGAGGACGTCGCCGATCCACACCGCGTGCGCGCCGCGGCCCTGCAGCGCACCCTTGTACGTGACGTTGCTGCGGCAGTGCGGGGCGTCGTGGTCGACGAAGAGGCGGTGCTCCTGGTGCTGGCCGTCGTCCGTGAAGTACAGGCCGAACAGCTCGGCCTCGCCGCCGGGGCCGCCATAGACGATCCGCGGGTGGAGGCGCACCAGGTCGCCGCCGAAGGTGACGACGACGGACTTGAAGGAGGCGTCCCGGCCGACCAGCGCGGTGTGCTGAGCGACGTGCACCGCCTTGTCGTCCCAGTCCTGGACGGACACGACGGTGAGCTTGGCGCCGTCCCCGATCAGGTACTCGACGTTGGCGGCCAGCGTCGCGTCGCCGGTGTGGTCGATGACGACGACGGCCTCTGCGAACGCGCCGAGCTCCACGACCAGGTGGGCGAAGGAGGTGCCGCCCTCGCCGTGCACGGCGATCCGGACCGGCTCGTCGAGCACCGTCTCCTTGGGCACGGAGACGACGGACGCCTTCTCGAAGGCGGAGTAGGCCTGCGCCGCTACGCGGTCCACGGGCTTGCCGGTCGCGCCGACCCGGCGGTCGTCGCGGTCCACGGACTCCACCGCCACGCCGGAGGGCGCCTCGACGGTGACGGCCACGGTGCCGCCCGCTTGCGCGGTGCCGTCGTGCAGGCCCTTGAGCCGCTCCAGGGGAGTGAAGCGCCACTCCTCCTCGCGGCCGTGCGGCACCGGGAAGTCGGCCACGTCGTAGGACGCGGGCGCGCTGACCCGCGCGTCGACGGGGTGCGCGGAGGTGCGGCCGGTACCGGGACCGGCGAGCTGGGGACCACCGGTCGTGGTGCCCACCTCGATCGATCCGGCCGTGGTGCCGCCGGCGGGGATGTTGTCGGCCATGACTGTCGTACTGCTCGCTTTCTCGGAGAACTGCTTCGGTGGCGGACGGGGCTCTCGGCCGGCTCAGCCGACGGAGCCCTCCATCTGCAGTTCGATGAGCCGGTTGAGTTCCAGCGCGTACTCCATCGGCAGCTCCCGCGCGATCGGCTCGACGAAGCCCCGCACGATCATCGCCATCGCCTCGAACTCCGTCATGCCCCGGCTCATCAGGTAGAAGAGCTGGTCGTCGCTGACCTTGGAGACGGTCGCCTCGTGGCCCATCGACACGTCGTCCTCACGCACGTCCACGTACGGGTACGTGTCCGAGCGGGAGATCGTGTC
>NZ_JBFAIV010000098.1:0-1265 GCF_040654875.1 Streptomyces sp. NPDC050610
GTCGACCTTCGCCTTGACTTCCTTCTTGTCCGGCTTGGGGTCGGCGTGTGCGGCCTGGGACGTGAGAGCGACGGCTGCGGCGGCGGTCGCGGTGAGTACGGTCACCCGCGTGCGGCTCGCTTGCTTGGGTCGACGGTGGGACGCCACGAAGGCGAGCTCCTTCATCCTCCAACCGCCTACCGGGCCTGGTGGGGATGCGCCCCGGCTCCGCGTGAACTGCACGGACTCGGCGGGACCTTCACCGACATCCCGGATGGATGATCGACCGCGCGAAGGTTCGAGGCCCGACCCTAGTGACCTTCTTGTGATCCGTTCAAATCCTCATAGGCAAAATCTGCCTCCTGAGCACATCTTTTACCAACAGAACACGCGTGGTGATGATTGGCTGACACTCAGGCACCGCCAATGGGACGACAGTGCGAATGAAACCGGTCAGGTGCGCGCAAGCCGCTTGAGCGGCGAAACCGATGCCACACGCGGCGCCCCGCCGGAGACGCGGGTCACCGGCGGGGCGCTCAGTCGGCGGCCGCTGTCGCGATTCGCCCGAACGGGCGTTGCGGCAGGGGGTTTCAGGCGATGCGGACGCCGAACTGGAATTCCATGTTGCTCATCGGCTCGTAGCGCACGTTGGTGCCGGGGTAGGGAGCGTGCAGCACCTGGCCGTTGCCCGCGTACAGGCCGATGTGGCCCAGGTCCCCGCGGAACAGCACCAGGTCGCCCGGCTTGAGCTGGCTCTTCGTCAGGTGCGGACCGTCATTGGCCTGGGCCTGGGAGGTCCGGTCGAGGCTGACGCCGGCCTGCTTGTAGGCCCACTGGACCAGCCCGGAGCAGTCGAAGGAGTTGGGGCCGGTCGCCGCCGGCACGTAAGGAGAGCCGATCCTGGTCTGCGCGGCGGCCAGCGCCTTGGCGGCGCGCTGCGAGTCAGGGGCGTCGTGGCCGAGATCGGCGGTGCTGCCGGTGCTGGAGCCGCCGGAACCGGAGCCCCCGGAGCCCCCTGAGCCGGAGCCACCGGAACCGGAACCGCCGTCATGCGAGCCGGAGGAGACCGTGTTCTGCTCCTTCTGCAGCTCCTCCTTCTCCTTGGCGGTCAGGGTGTTGAGGAGCTCCTGGGCGTCGGCCAGCTTGCCCTGGACCTCCTTCTTCTTCTCCCCCAGCGCCTTGCGGGTGTCGGCGAGGTCGGCGAGCTTGCCGGACGCCTCCTCGCGCTCCTGCTTCAGCGTCCGCTGCTTCTCACGGATCTGCTTGAGCGCGTCGGCCTGCTTGGT
>NZ_JBFAIV010000099.1:0-1189 GCF_040654875.1 Streptomyces sp. NPDC050610
ACGTGCACGAAGTCGGGCTTGATGTAGCGCAGGATCCGCGTGTAGTGGGTGATCAGCAGGGTGCCGACCTCGCCGCCCTCCCGGACCCGGTTGACACCCTCGGAGACGGTGCGCAGGGCGTCCACGTCCAGCCCGGAGTCGGTCTCGTCCAGGATGGCGATCTTCGGCTTGAGGAGCTCCAGCTGCAGGATCTCGTGGCGCTTCTTCTCACCGCCGGAGAAGCCCTCGTTCACATTGCGCTCGGCGAAGGCGGGGTCCATCTGGAGCTGCTCCATCGCCGTTTTGACTTCCTTGACCCAGGTGCGGAGCTTGGGGGCCTCGCCGCGGATGGCGGTCGCGGAGGTGCGCAGGAAGTTGGAGACGGACACGCCGGGGACCTCGACGGGGTACTGCATGGCGAGGAAGACGCCGGCACGGGCGCGCTCGTCGACGGTCATCTCCAGGACGTCCTCGCCATCGAGGGTGACGGTGCCGCCGGTGACCGTGTATTTGGGGTGACCCGCCAGCGAATAGGCGAGGGTCGACTTGCCGGAGCCGTTGGGGCCCATGATGGCGTGCGTCTCGCCCTGCCGCACCGTCAGGTCGACGCCGCGCAGGATTTCCTTGGTGCCATTGTCGACCTCGACGGACACATGCAGGTCGTGAATTTCAAGCGTAGCCATAGGGAACTCAGGACTCCTGGGTGACGGAGACGAGCACAGATGCTTCTGGGCCGTCTCCTTCGATCTTGACGGGGTATACGGGGACGGGGCGCGTCGCGGGGAGGCCATTCGGCTTACCGGTGCGCAGATCGAAGCTCGACCCGTGCAGCCAGCACTCGATGGAACAGTCCTCCACCTCTCCCTCGGCGAGGGAGACGTTCGCGTGCGAGCAGATGTCGTTGATCGCGAACACCTGGCCCTCCGTGCGGACGAGGGAGACCGGCGTGCCGCCGATCTCCACCCGCTTGGGCGTGTCCTCTTCGAGGTCGCCCAGGGAGGCCGCGCGGACGAACGTGTCGGCACTCATGCGACGGACGCTTCCAGCTCGACGTCGATCTTGGCGAGCAGCCGCTCTTCGACGTCGGGGAGGCCGATCTGCTGGACGAGTTCGGCGAAGAAGCCGCGGACGACGAGGCGGCGGGCCTCGTCGGCCGGGATGCCGCGCGCCATCAGGTAGAAGAGCTGCTCGTCGTCGAACCGGCCGGTCG
>NZ_JBFAIV010000100.1:0-1178 GCF_040654875.1 Streptomyces sp. NPDC050610
CGGTGGTGTCAGCGGTTGGTTTCCTTCTCGTACGCCTTGATGACCTCGTCCGTCGGACCGTCCATCAACAGCTCGCCCCGCTCCAGCCACAGCACCCGGTCACACGTATCCCGGATCGACTTGTTGTTGTGACTGACCAGGAACACCGTCCCCGCCTCCTTGCGCAGCTCCCGGATCCGCGCCTCCGACCGCTTCTGAAACGCCCGGTCCCCCGTCGCCAGCGCCTCATCGATCATCAGCACATCATGATCCTTCGCCGCCGCGATCGCGAACCGCAGCCGCGCCGCCATCCCCGACGAATACGTCCGCATCGGCAACGAGATGAAATCACCCTTCTCGTTGATCCCCGAGAAATCCACGATCTCCTGATACCGCTCCCGGATCTCCTCCCGCGACATCCCCATCGCCAACCCCCCGAGAATCACATTCCGCTCCCCCGTCAGATCATTCATCATCGCCGCGTTCACCCCCAGCAACGACGGCTGCCCATCGGTGAACACCCGCCCCCGCTCCGCCGGCAGCAACCCCGCCACCGCCCGCAGCAACGTCGACTTCCCCGACCCGTTCGACCCGATCAGCCCGATCGCCTCCCCCCGGTACGACGTGAAACTCACCCCCCGCACCGCATGCACCTTCCGCACCCCCGCACCCGGCGAACGCCGCACCATCCGGTTCAGCGCCGCCGTCGCACTCCCCCGCCCCGCACTCCCCCCATACACCCGGTACACGATATGCAGCTCATCCGCGATCACCGTCGGCACCCGCCCACCCCCACCAACGGGGACGCCACCCTGCCCTGCGCTCTGCCCTGCGCTCTGCTCAGCCACGGCCGTACTGCTCCTCAGCCTTCCAGAAATACACGAAACCCCCGGCCCCCACCACCAGCGCCCAGCCCACCGCCAGCACCCACACATGCGACGGCAGCTTCCCCGCACCGAAATTATCGATCAACGCGAACCGCATCAGATCGATGAACACCGCCGCCGGATTCGCCCCCAGCACCTCGATCACCCAATGCGGCGCATGCGCCTTCCTCAGCTGATCCGTCATGCTGTACATCACCCCGGACGCATACATCCACGTCCGCAGCACAAACGGCAGCAACTGCGCCAGATCCGGCGTCTTGCTCCCCATCCGCGCCATCGCCAGCGCCAGCCCCGTATTGAACACGAACTGCA
>NZ_JBFAIV010000101.1:0-1175 GCF_040654875.1 Streptomyces sp. NPDC050610
TATGTCGGCGTGGCGTCGATGGCCCATCAGGGCCGTCCCGGCTTCACCCGCGTCCGTACGCCCTACGTCGCCGACGACGACGCGGCCCGGATCGCAGCCGACACCGCTCACCTGACGCGGGACCCTGCCGACCTCCTGGAGGAAGCCTCCGGCCGGCATCTCCGGCGGCCCGCTCTGCTCACCAAGGAAGACGTGGCCGACGCGACGGAAGCGGCCTGACCACGCCCCGCCCGGCCCTCGATGAAAGGAGGGGAACCCCGTGAACGAAGACCGGTTCACCCAACGCACGATCACCGCCGTCATGGTCGTCATCGCTGCCCTGGCGTTCGTGTTCTCCTTCGGCAACGTGCGCTCCCTCGCCCTGCGCCTGGGCGTACCCGACTTCATCGCCCCACTCATCGCCCCCATGGTTGACCTGTCCGTGGTCGGCCTCCTGGTGGCCCTGCGGTACCTCTCCCTGCGCGGTGTCGCTACGAGCAACCTCAAGGGCGCAACCCGGCTCATGCATCTGTCCGGCCTGCTGACCCTGGCGCTCAACATCGCCGAACCCGTGATCGCCGGTCACTACGGACGCGCCGCCGTGGACGCGGTCGCCCCCCTGCTCCTCCTCGGCTGGGGAGCCGTCGGCCCCCAACTCCTCGGCCACTTCCAAGAGTTGCAGGCCAAGGAACGACCGTCCGCAACCGCCGACGCCGACCCAACCCCGACTGCTGCCCCCGCCCCCGCCCCCGCTCCGGCTCCGGCTCCGGCTCCGGTGGAGGCACCCGTCCTCGCCGCTCCGGCACCAACGGCCGCCCCTGCCCCCCGGCACCACAGCCCGGCCGTTCCCGCTGTGCGGCCGACGGCTCCCACTGATGCGCTGCCCGTCGCGCTGGTGGACGCGGCCCGCTCCATCGCCGCCGCGCACCTGGCCGAACACGGCCAGCCCATCACCCCCGCGCAACTGCGGGCCCGGCTCGGCGTCGCCCTGCCGCTGGCCACCGCCGCACACGCCCAGCTCACCACCTGAGCCATCCCCGCCCCTCCGGCGCCCTCCTCCCCACTCGCCCGTCCGGGCTCACCCCGTCATGCCCACGGCCGCCCCCTGCGGCCCTGCCCGAAGGAAGGAACGCCCCGATGGAACACCCCTTGAACCTGCGCCACGTGGCGAGCCTGGCCCTGCGGGACCTGATCGA
>NZ_JBFAIV010000102.1:0-1174 GCF_040654875.1 Streptomyces sp. NPDC050610
ATGTTGTCCCAGTGATCCAGCACATCGACGAGATTCGCCAGGGCGTCGAAGGCGTGGCGGGGCTGGGTGCGTACGACGCGCTGGGCAACGATGTGCGTGAACGCCTACGTTGTCCGTGCCGTCCGCCGCGCGGCCGTGCTCGACGGGGCCCGCCAGCTCGCCGCCCTCGGCCTGGGCAACGACCTGGCGGGCGAGGGCGACAGCCTGTGAGGCGCGGGGAAATCTGGTCGCTGCCCGACGGCCGCGACGTCCTGATCGTCTCCCTGGAGGGGCTGGAGGCCGCCTTCGGCGTGGTGCTCGCCATCGTGCTGCACCCCAGCGGGAGGTACCCCGACACCGCCATGTCCGTGGTGATCGGCGACCCCCTCCCCCGCACCGCGGTCGCCGCGAACATCCAGCAGCTCAAGGCCGTCCTGGACCTGTAGCCCTTCGTCTTTCCCTGGCGGGCACATCGGCGAGGACACCGCGCAGCCGGTGACTGTGCTTGACCTGCCGGTCACGCCGTCTACTCCAGGCGACGCGGCTCGATCCGCTGGCCGGCCTCGAGGAAACCCCGCCGCATCAAACCTGCCCCCCCGGCCGACGGCAGCCTGGGCGATAGCGGAGCTGGCAACCGGTTCGGGGTATCGGCCCGCGGAAAGACATAGTCCGCCCGCACGCGGCGGGACGAGGAGGGGGAGTCCATGCGCAAGCACGGTGCGTTGCCCCGGGTTTGTCATCAGCGTACGCCTTTAGGGTCTCCGGGAGCTCGCGCCAGCCGAAGAGCAGTACCTTACCGAGCCGTGCGATGACGCTCCCCCGCCCATAGCCCCTGTATCCCAGGCCCGCTGCAGTGCTTCGCCGCCCGGCTCGCCCGGGTCGGTGCAGTCCTGGCCGAGCTTCGTGCCGCAGAGGGGGCGGGAGCGGCGGTCCGGGATGATCAGGGTATGACTGACCTGGCGTCCATCGACCTGAGCCCGGCCGTCGCCGAGCAGCCCGATCCGCTGCTCTTCGCGACGGTCTCGGGCGCGCACCTCTACGGTTTCCCGTCCCGCGATTCCGACGCCGACCTGCGCGGCGTCCACCTGCTGCCCATCGAGGCGCTAGACGAGTTATTCCGATGTGATCAGTGGTCGTAGGCGATCAGGGATCGCAGGACCGGCTGGCCGGTCTTGTGGTTGTGCCAGATCGCGGC
>NZ_JBFAIV010000103.1:0-1140 GCF_040654875.1 Streptomyces sp. NPDC050610
GGCTCCAAGCCGCCGGAATCGCTGTCCTTGGCGATCTCCAAGACGGTCTCCCGGGTGACTTCCAGCCGCTCCAGCCGGTGCTCCACAGCGGCAAGTTGCTCACCGAGCTGGGCGATCTGCTCGCGCAGGCGGGCTGCTTCCTCGCGGCCGGCGGCCTGTCGTTCGTCGATCTGGGCCAGGAGTTCACGCATGCGCCGCCTCGCCGGTCGGGCCCCTGGCGCCGAACGGCGGCGGATCGCGCCAGGTCAGCGCGGAGTGGCCGGTGAGCCGGCGAGTCATCACGTCGGTCATCGACCAGCGGATCCACGAGGCCGCACTGGCCGGGAGGGTCTCGTAGTCACGGGCCAGGCGGCGGTGCAGCAGCAGCGTGCCGAAGGTCTGCTCGACGATCCACCGCTTCGGCGCCGGTGCGAAGCCCTTCGTGTGCGGATCGCGCTGCACCACCTCGATGTCGATGCCCAGAGCGGCGCCGTGGTCGATGACCGCGTTCTTGAACCCGGCGTCCACCCAGCCCTTGGTCACCGACGGGTTGTCCGCAGCGACCTGGTCCAACAGCGTGATGCCGATGGCGTTGTCGTGCACGCTCGCCGCGACCACGATCACCGCGATGAGCAGGCCCAGGACATCGGTGGCGATGCCCCGCTTGCGGCCCCGGCTCTTCTTGCCCGGATCCAGCCCAGTCGTGGCCTTGGGCGCGTTGACCGAGGTGTGCACGGTCTGGGTGTCCATCACGAACGCGGACGGGTCCTCACGGCGGCCGCGGCTCTCGCGCACCTGCCAGCGCAGCAGGTCGTGAATCACCTGGTCGGTGCCGTCGTCGCGCCACTTGCCGAAGTAGTAGTACACCGCGGTGTACGGCGGGAAGTCGTGCGGCAGGTAACGCCACTGGCAGCCCACCCGGGCCTGGTACAGGATCGCGTCGACGATCTCCCGCATCTCGTACCGGCCCTCATGACCGCTGACCGAGCGGTGCTGTCCCTTCCAGGACGTGATGACCGGCCGGATCAGCTCCCACGCCTCGTCCGACAGATCACTCGGGTACGGCTGCCGCCCGCCCATACCTACCAGCAGACCGCAGAACCGGTCGACCGCAAGCCCTCAAACCGGACAACACCACCGGCGACTCACACAACGCCCACT
>NZ_JBFAIV010000104.1:0-1124 GCF_040654875.1 Streptomyces sp. NPDC050610
TTCATCTGCTCCGCGCGGCCTTCCTCCATCAGGAACACCGTCATCGTGAACAGGGTCTCCCCCGTGTCCCGGTCGGTGGCCAGCTCCCCCGTCTGCGGGTCCTTGACCTTCGGAACCGGGGCCGTGCCCGCCATGAACATCGTGGACGGCAGCAGTCCCACGCGGATACGCGTCGTAGCCATACGAACTCTCCTTCGCCTTGGCCGCTCTCTGCGACGCGATCCACTCTCATCTAGGTCACCTAGCGATGTCAAGCGACCTAGCTACCTCAGTTCGTGGGTTGTCTG
Source organism: Streptomyces sp. NPDC050610 (assembly GCF_040654875.1). NCBI lineage: Bacteria > Bacillati > Actinomycetota > Actinomycetes > Kitasatosporales > Streptomycetaceae > Streptomyces > Streptomyces sp. NPDC050610. The sequence goes on from NZ_JBFAIV010000104.1 coordinate 288, forward strand.
TGTTAGGTGAGCTATCGAGGGCTACCCTTGGGCCATGCCGACGCCGATGCATGACCAGCGCCCGCCGTACCAGCAGGCGGCCGACGCCATCCGGGACGACATCACGGCCGGCAGGCTGAAACCCGGCGAACGGCTTCCCTCCAATCGCGAGTTGGAAGAGCGGTTCGGCGTCGCCAACATGACCGCCCGCAGTGCCCTTCGCGTCCTGCGTGATGAGGGACTGATCTACACGGTCCAAGGGCGCGGAAGCTACGTCACCGACACGCTGCCCCCGTCAGATGGCAGTCCCAGGGAGGGCATGGGGCAACCCGGTCTGGACGAGGCGGGGGCAGAGGGCCCGGTCACTGAAGTGCTGATGGCCATCCGCGACCAGCTCCGGGCCCTGAACGCGGAAGTGGAAACCCTCAAGCGGGAGGTAACGGAGCTGAAGGACCAGCGTCGCGAGCATCCGACTTCCTGACCTCAGCGAGATCAGCGCGCACGTCCGCCAGCTCGGCACGCAGCCGCTCAGTCATAGCGGTGATCTCCGCCAACAGCGCGTCATCAGACTCGCCCAGCATTTCGCACTACCTCTTTCCGCGTCGGTTCCGCCCACCGACGTGACGTTCCTTCGTGCCCGCAACACCGGCCGGGTGAAGCGGGTTCAGATGCGATGCGCCTACGCACCTTGAGCAGGACGGGCCTGTCCGACGACGAGCACCAGGACCACGAGGCCCCCAGCGAACGCGCCGATCGGCCCAGTTCAGAGCTGGCTGTTCAGAGTTTCTTTACTGGATCAAGGCGGCCCGCATGCGCGGGCCGCGCGCGCTGGCGGCCCGTGGCCGCCGCGCACTCCTG